>JBHENF010000096.1:0-27902 GCA_046262175.1 Mycobacteriales bacterium | reverse complement strand
CCGCTGTTCCACATGGCGACGGAGAACAGGACGTCGCCCGCCGCGGCTGTGACGGGAGCAGCTGCCGGTGACGACGTGCTGCCGGTCCCGTCGGACGTGCCGGCGACGCTGCCGACGCCGCTGAAGGCGTGGGCCACGGCGATCTTGTACGTCACGTTGGTCGACACGGTCATCGTGATCTTGGTGCCGACCGGCAGTCCGGCCGCGCCGGCGGTGGCCGTGAACAGCGCCGTGGTGGTCCCGACGGAGGTGCCGTTCTCCTTGCGGACGAGCAACGACCACGCGCTGCCGGCGTCGTCCGCGGCGGTCGCGGTGATACCTGCGGCGCCGGAGTAGCCGGCGGCGACGACGACCCGGGCGCCCGCCGGAACCGCGCTCGTCGTGGTGAGCGTCAGCGTGTTGCCGGTGGTGCTGGAGCTGGCGCGGCCCAGCTCGCCGAGGTTCTGCGGAGCGCTGACGGTGCCGGCGGTCGGGCTGGGACTCGGGCTGGGGCTCGGCGCCGCCGGCGACGGGCTGCTGGGGGTGGCAGACGCGCCGCCGTCGAGCGGCAGGTAGCGGTGCACGTACTCGCGCGTCTTGTCGATGCCCGCCAGGACCAGCAGCCCGGTACCGCGGTTCACGGTCTGCTTGGTCGAGGTGACGTTGTTGATCGCCTCCCCCTGCGCCAGCCGCTCGCTGCGCATGAACGGGGTGCCGAGGCCGGTCGGGAAGCGCAGGTCGTCGAAGCCGCTCGTCTTGGTGTAGACGGTGCCACCGGCACAGCAGGGACCCGCCGCGAACAGGTGAGCCTCGCGGTTGTCCGAGTCGAGCACCACGATGGCGCGCGTGACGTTGTCGCCGACGGTCCAGGCCACGGTGCTGGTCCAGCTGCCGGAGGGGTTGAGGCGGTACGCAACGATCAACGGGTCGTTCGGGTCCGGCGCGCTTGCGTCGTTCAGGGACGTCTTGACGACGGCGTACAGGTTGCCGCTCGCGTCGCTGTCGATCGACTTGATGTTCAGGTGGTCGTCGGGGCACAGCGTCGACGAGCACAGCGTCGTCAACGTCCACGCGTCGTCACCAGCGCCGTCCGGGTGGCTGGCGAAGTAGAGCGCCGAGGTGCGCTCGTTGCTCCACAGGACGCCGATCTTCCGCCCGCCCGCGTCGCCGTAGGCGACCACGGTGCTGATGTCGTCGGCCGAGGTGTCGGCGGCCGTGCCGACGGGCAGCGGGAAGGGCGCCGTCCACCCCGCGTCGCTCCCCGTGCTGTGCGCGACCTTGACCGTCTTGCTGCCGTCGGCGTTCGGCTCGGTGTACGTGATCCACAGCCGGCCGGTGCTGTCCTTGTCCAGCACAGCGGCCTCGACGTTGCCGGTGACGACGGTCTTGCTCAGCTCCGGCGCGTACGACCCGTTCGCGAAGCCGTAGCGCAGGAACTTGATGCCGCGGTCCGCGGTCGTCGTGTCCGTCTCCTTGAGGTGGGTGACGACGTACAGCTTGCGCTGCGCCTCGTCCCACAGCACGTCAGAGGAGCTGTTGCGCCGGACGTCGACGGCCACGCCGGTGGACGTCCAGGCGTTCGTGGCCTCGGTCGCCAGGTTGAACGCGTGGATCGTGAACTTCTTCTCACCGGTGCTCCACAGCACGCCCCACCACGTGCCGGCGGTGTACCAGAGCTTGCTCTGCGGCTTCTGCCCCGTCGGCGCCGTCACCGTGGTGCCGTAGCTCTGGTCGCGATAGCCGAGCTCGAGCGGCGTGCTGTTCGCCGAAGGCACCCAGATCAGCAGCGTGCCCGCGAGTGCCGCGAGCACCATCAGCCCACGCCGCATCAGCGGGCGCGGCGAGGTGCCTGCGGTCGAAGTCATCGGGTCCCTTGTCCTGTCGTTCGTGCCAGCGTAGGGCCGAAGGTCGTGTCCAACCTGACCCGAATGGAGCAACTTCGACGCTCAAGCCCGGATTCCTGCCTTACGCGGCGGGATGCACCCCCCGCTCAGGCGAGCGCCAGCAACCGCAGACCCAGCAGCACGAGCGCCAGCGGACCGGCCACCTGCACGGCCAGGGTCAGTCGCCGCACGACGAGAGGATCCGCGGCAGCTCGTCGCCGCAGCACCTCCCGGGCCACGACGGCGGCGACGAGCAGCAGGGCGGCGACAGCGGGTGCGGCCGCGTAGACAGCGCCGGTCATGACCGCACCTGTCGAGTTGCGGCGACGCGAGCGCCGCAGCTGCCGACGACGCCGGCGACGAGCGCGGCGAGGACCCGGTCCGGCGTCCAGACGCCCGCGTACAGCAGCGCGCAGGAGACCAGGAGGGCGATCGCAAGGCTGCTGGCGAGCACCGCGGTCCACCAGGCGAGTCGGGGCCAGCCAGGCGGATCCCCGACCAGGGCCGCACCGGGGCCGAGCAGCAGGAAGACGCCGAGCACCGCCCCGCGAGCGGGTGCGGGTGCACCCAGCAGTCGGACGAGCACGGCGACCACAGCCAGGGCGGCGAACAGCGCCGGCAGGGCGGGCCTCGTCCTCATCGGTACCGCCGTGAGCCAGGCCGCCGGGTGCCGGGTGCCACGGGTCCGATGAACGGCGGCGGGAGCGGACCGATGAAGGCCACCGGTCGCAGGATGACGGCGTCCGGGTTGCGGAGCACGACCTCGAGATCCCCGCGCTGCACCAGCGCCCGCTGCAGCTGCGCCAGCGACCATGGCAGGCGGCTGCCCAGGAGTCGGTCGTACGTGCGCTGCTGCTGCGTGAACAGCACCAGCCCTGGCTGCTCCGACGACGCGAGCACGTCGTGCACCAGCTCCGCCGCCGTCGCGACGTCGGCGGGAGGCGGGTCGCTCCGCCGCCCGCCTCGCCGCTCCCGGCCGAGGTCGTCGACGGTGACGTGCCGGTGGTCCGCGTACTCCTGGTTGCGCCACGGAGTGTTGTCGTTGCCCGCGAGAAGCAGTGACCCGGTGGGCGCCAGCTCGTACAGCTCCCGCACCGCCTCCACCTCTGCGGCGCCGCGCTGGTCCACCAGCTGGTTGCCGTAGTGGACGAGCACGAAGGCGGGCGTCAGCAGCAGCCCACCGCCCAGGAGCAGCAGTCCAGCGGCCCGACGCGCCGCAGCCGTGTCGGGTGCCGGCAGCAGCTGTGCCGCGAGCAGCGCGGTGAAGGGCAGCGAGAACAGGAAGATCCGCAGGAGCATCTCGCCGCCGTACGACTGCAGCGGGAACAGCAGCGCCGGCGCGACGAGGAGTCCGACCGCCGCCGCGCGCAGCTCGCCGCGGCGGAGCATGCGGAGAGCACCGGCCGCGCCGAGCGCCCAGATGAGCGCGCTGAAGGCGAGGCGGCTGCGTACGACGACGAGGTGGCCGGGACTGCCCTGCGTCCGGTCCGAGATGCCTCCACGCGCGGCGCCAGCCAGGTCCCCGACCTGGGCGAGCAGGTCCCCGAGGTGGGCGCTCATGTACGTGGACGCCGGATACGCGAGCCACGCGCCGATCAGGACTGCGGTCAGCAGGACCAGGCCGCGGACGCTGGTCGAGCGCAGCAGCGCGAGGGCGCCGAGTGCGAGCAGCAGTGCGAACGGCGTCAGCTGGTGGGACGCGATCACGGCGGTGACGGTCAGGACGACGGCCACCAGGACCCGCGCGGTCCCGCCGTCAGGCGCCGCAGCCCCCGCCCAGACGGACCAGCCGCGCTGCGCCAGGCGGTCCGGTGCGGGGAAGAAGGTCAGCACGAGCGCGAGTACGCACAGGTAGAGGAAGAACCCCAGCGCCTGCGGCGCCAGGTAGTCCTGGTCCACCCAGTTGGCCAGGTAGAAGAGCACGATCCCCGACCAGGCTCGGCGTCGGTCCGGCACCAGCGCCCGCGCGAGCAGCAGCAGGGGCACGAGGAAGAGCAGGTTGCTGGCGACAGGGGCGAAGCGCATCAGTGCCGACGCGTCCGGCAGCCCCGACATGCCCGACCACGAAGCGAGGAGCGCGAAGAAGCCCGGCCAGTTGAAGTAGGCGTCGATCCCGGCGTCGATCCCGCCGGTGGTGCCGATCTGAGCGGCGACGCCGACGTGCCGCCACGGGACGGTGCCGCGCGGGAAAGCCGAGCCGGCCGTGACCCCGCCGTACAGCAGCACGACCAGGGTCATGACGTGGACCGCCGCGCGCACCTCGCGCAGCGGCGCGGTGAAGATCGCCCAGACGGTGCCGCCCAGGACGAGAGCGAGCCCGAGCCAGCACCAGCCGGGCAGCACCGTCACGACGCCCGTGTCGGTGACCCTGTCCAGCGGGATCCGCGCGGCCGGGAGAGCCCAGAGCGCACCGCCCAGGAGCAGGGGCAGCCACGGCGCGAACCGGCCGGCGGCCGGTGTCGGGGCTGCCTGCTCCGCGGCGACGTCGGGCTGCACCGGCGCGTGGACGCTCATCCGAGCGACAGCGGCTCGGCGTCCGCTTCGCCGGCCTGCCGGCGCAGGAGGACCCGGAGGCGGACGGCGGCCCAGACCGCGCCGACGACCTGGACGGCCAGCCACACCCACGCCATCCCCGCAAGCCCCTTCGCTCCGGCGACGGCGGCCGTACCCGCAACGCTCGCGATGGCGGTGGCCGCGCCCACCACGAGGGCCTCCCGCACCCGTTCGCGCGAGCGGCAGACGGCGTAGTACAGCTGCGTGACCAGCACCGGCAGGACGCCGAGCACCAGCACGCGCAGCGGCGTCGTGCCGTACTGCGCGTAGTCCCTGCCGAGCAGCCGGAGGATGAACGGGCCGACCACCGCCGCGCCGGCGGCAGCAGCCAGGCCGAGCAGGGCACCGGTCTTGGCTGCGCGCACCACCGCGCTGTGCAGCCCCTGCGTGTCCTTGGCCACCTGCGCGAACAGGGTGAGGCCGACCGAGACAGGGACGATCAGCACGCCCCACGCCATCATCCACGCGACGTACCAGTACGCATTCAGCTCCGGCGAGAGGACCTCGGTCACCACGGCGGGCAGCAGCAGGTTCGGCGCGCGCTCCACGAGGGTGAGCGCCTGGTTGGGCAGACCCGATCGCAGGACGAGCGCGGTCAGCCCGCGCGTTAGTCGCGGCCGGAACACGTAGCCGTCGAGGCGCCGGTGCAGCTGACGCGCGCCGATGGCGCAGGCGAATGTGCCGCCGAGCACCCACAGGGAGAACAGCCCGACGGGCCCCGGCGAGGCGCCGACCACGGCGGCGACGAGCAGGGGCGCCGCGGTCAGCAGGCCGCTGGAGACGTTCCGGACGACGACGTCGGTGCTGAACGACAGCGCGACCGAGACGTGGTCGCGCAGGATCCCGACGGTGCCGATCACCGTCATGGCGATGAAGAGCGCCGCGAAGCCGGGCTGCACCGCGATCGGCCGCAGTCCGTCCGACAACAGCGCCACTAGGAGCAGGGCGAGCAGTGCGACGCCCGCGCTGGTGAGCAGGACGATGGTGAGGGCGGCGTCCAGGAGCTCCCGCCGGCGCTCTCCGACCCGCGCGTGGTGGAGGATGAACGACGAGCCGGCGCCGGCGATCGCGAACTGCGTCCCGAGCATCATGAGCGAGACGGCCCCCGCGGCGACGCCGACGGCGTACGGAGACGCGGCGCGCGCGGCCAGCAACCAGAACAGGAACCCGGTGCCGAGCGCGGCCATCCGCCCGACGACGAGACCGAGGCTCGTCGTCAGGAACGGGCGCGCGCCGGTGCGGCTGCCCGCCTGCAGCTCGGGAGCGGCGGTCATCGGAGGCCCAGCATCCCGAGGTAGTTGTAGAGCGCGAAGCAGAGGTAGTACGGGACGAACTGCGGCTTGCCCCGGACCACACACAGGACGATGCCGCGCGCGGCGGCCGCCGCCGGCAGCACAGCGAGCCGTGCGCCGCGCAGGCGCTGCTGGCGCACCATCCGGCCCAGCCCTCGGCCGTCCATGAGGAACTGGTCCTTGGCGAAGGCGAAGTCGTCGCCCGCGTAGCGGTGCTCGACGACCGTCCGCCGGGACACGCCCAGCCGTTCCCCCGCCGCGCGCAGCCGCCAGCGCAGCTCGATGTCCTCGCCGGAGACGAACGTGGGGTCGAAGCCGTGCTCGAGCAGCACGTCGCGCCGGAAGACCGTGCACACGAGGCCGAACCACTCCCGGCTGCGCCCCGTCCGGTGGTGGTCGACCAGGGCGCGGCCCCAGTAGCCGTCGCCGGACACGCTCTCCAGCCCCGCCTGCAGCGCGGTGTAGCGGCCGTCGAGGAACTCCTGAGCAAGCGCCTCGAGCGCGTTCTCGTCCGGCAGCACCACGTCCACGTCGACGAGCGCCACCAGCGTCGTGGTGGCGGCCTGCG
Organism: Mycobacteriales bacterium; assembly: GCA_046262175.1. Lineage (GTDB taxonomy): Bacteria > Actinomycetota > Actinomycetes > Mycobacteriales > SCTD01 > RYN-124. Next base: position 21,627 of record JBHENF010000096.1, on the reverse strand, counting down.
TACCGAGCAGCCGAGCCGCGGGCAGGCCCCTGCCCTCGTCCGACAGAACCGTCACCGGGTGCTCCGCCAGCAGCACCCGCGTCCGATCCGTCGACAGGCCGTCCACGACGACGACCGCTGCCGGCCGGCACGCGAACACCGACTGGAGGCAGGCGTCCAGCAGCTGCTCCGCGTTGCGCACCGGGATGACGACCGTCAGGTCATCCACCAGGCGCGCGGGCGACGCGTCGCCGTGCTGGCTCGGCATCAGGGACGTCATGGCTCCTCGACGGCTCGGCGGGCGACGTCCGTCAACACCGCGTCCGAGATCATTCTCCTACATCGAGCGCCCGCCGTGCGCGACACCGCGCTACCTGCGTTCGTACGCGCCGACGTCGGCCGCCGCCACCCCGTCGCCGTTGCCGTCGACCGACGTCGGCAGCCCGTCGAGATCGCGGTCGTACGGCGTGGGCACGCCGCGGTCCACGGCGGGACTGCCCGCCTGCACGCGCAGGTCCCCGCCGGCAGCGTCGACGAACAGCGGTGCCGCGACGACACTGCTCGGAGCGAGCGCGAACTGCGGCTTGCCGCCGAAGTAGACGCCGTTGCCCTCGTCGAAGGGAGCGTCCGCGTACCCGACCTTCGCGACGGCCTGCACGATGTTGTTGCGCATCGTCAGGACGTCCGGGCTGCAGCCGGCGTGGCAGACGAAGCCCTGGCTGGCGGCGCCGGTGAGCACGACGGTGTTGTTGTAGAGCCGGGTCCGCAGCACCGGGCCGTAGCTGCTGCCGGCGCCGCGGGTCACGGCGAACACGGAGGTGTCGAGCGAAGAGCGCACCTCGTTGTACGCGAACGTGTTGTCCGCCGACCGCGCGTTGCCCAGCTCGGTGAAGGCGTCGTTGTCGACCGCGACGTTGTGGTGCACGTCGTTGCCGATTCCGCCGTACACCTCCACGGCTGAGCCGTCACGACCGTAGTCGTACGAGAAGGCGTCGCTGCCGCTGATGGCGTTCCAGGCGACCTCGTTGCGGTCGCCCCGCAGGAGCACGCCGAACGCGCCGGAGTCGTCGCTCGTCGGCGTGGCCGTGAGGACGGACATCCGGTTGTTGTCGACGAGGCGGTTGTGCAGGACGTGGTTGTCGCTCGCGCCCGCCTTGATCGACACCCCGGCCGCCGTGTCGGTGACGAGGGTGCGCTGGACGGTGTCGGCCGTCCCGCCGATCTCGACGCCGGCCCAGGTGCAGCCGCGGACCTCGAGGTCCTGGACGACGACGTGGCTCCCGGGCACCGACACGCACGTGCCGGCGTCCCGGATGACCGGCGCCGGGCCGTTGCCGTACGCGCCGACGACGGCCGTCGCGGCGGCCGAGCCGCTGCCCGTGAGCTTCAGCGGACCGGTCCAGGTCGAACCGCGGGCGAGCAGCAACGACGCGCCGGGTGCGAGCGGCACGGTGGTCGCCTTCGCCAGCGTCCGCCACGCCGTCTGCGCGGACGTGCCGGCGCGGGTGTCGTCGCCCGCGAGGGCGTCGACGTAGTACGTCGGACCGGTGGACGGGGTGGGAGCGGGCGCGGCGGTTGGTGCCGCGCTCCCGAGCAGCTGAGCGGCTACCGCGCCCCACCGCACGAGCTTGAAGTTCTGGTTGCCGTCGTCGTTCCTGTCGTCCTGGGCCAGGAACAGCCCGTCCGGGAAGTCGCTGCCCAGGGCCGTGCTGACGACGTCGATGCCGTCGGTGTGGGTGACCCCGTCGACCGGGCCTGCGCCGATCGTGAAGGTGCCCACCGGCCGGTTCGGCGCCCGCCGCTCGTACACGGCGTAGCTGCTGCTGCCCTGGCTGGACGCGATGAGGTATCCGGCGCCGCCGGCGCCCTGGTACAGCGCCAGCCCCTCGATGTCCGGCACGAGCCGGCCGGCGCCCACGACGTCCACCGCGGTACGGGTCGTCCCGCCGGTCGGCTCCGCGTCGTACCGCCAGAGGGCGACGTCCTCCTCGGAGAGGTACAGCGCGCCGGCCGCGTCGTCCGCGACGCAGCCCTCGGAGGTCGAGCCGACGGAGATCTGGCGGACCTTCCGGGCGTCCATCCGGCCACCGTTGTCGAACAGCTCCCACTGCTGCAGGGTCCCGCTCGAGTCGCTGTCGAAGGCGTAGAGCTTCCCGGTGACCGCGCTGCGGTACGTGCACAGGCCGTACAGGCCGATGCCCACCGTCAGGGCGCGTGCCGAGACCTCCTCGAGCCCCCGCGTCGCCTCGTCCACGCGGTAGACGCGCAGCGCTTTCGTGGTGAGGTCGCTCGTGACGACCAGCGTCTCGAGCCGGCCACCCAGCGGCACGCCGTAGCGGATGTCGACGTTGTTCGGGGAGCTGTCCGCGTAGTACGCCAGCTCCTTGCCGGCGAGGTCGTAGACGGCCAGCCCGCCGAGCTTGTCGGTGCCGATGATCGTGCTCAGGGCGGGGTCGGTCGGGTGAATCCAGACGGCCACGTCGTCGGCCGCGTCGCCGGCGTGCGGCACGGGCTGCGTCTCCCGCGTGGCCTGGACGGTGGCGCTCGGGGTCGCGACCGCGGTGTCTGCCTGGTCGAGGAGCAGCCGGGGTGCGCGGGCGCTGCCCGCGTCCCGGCTCGACAGCACGGTTGGACCAGGCGACAGCGGGAGCAGCGCGAGGGTCACGACGCCGGTGGCGGGCAGCAGGGGCGTCACGTCGATGGTGAGCCAGTGGCCGGCCGGTCCCCAGCGGCGCGCTGCGGCGCCGCCCGCACGGACGGTCTGGCTGCCCGGCACAGGCGCCGTCGCCGCGGTGAGCCCCGACTCCAGACCGGCCGTCGACGCGACCCGCCGGACCTCGAACGGCTGCGACGCGCCGGTCGCGTACAGCCGCAGCCGCCCGCGCAGCAGCTGGCCGGCGGCGGGGACGTCGAACCGGAGGTACGTGACCTGCCGCGGAGAGCCGCCGACCCGCAGGCGTGGCGAGGTGCCGTACGAGGTGCTGGGGGTCTGCGCCGAGACGTAGGTGTCCGCAGCGACCGGCACGGTGCGCGGCTCGGCGGCCACCGCGGACGTGCTCAGGGGCACGGCGGCGCCGGTGAGCGCCGCGGCCAGGGCGGCAACGACGATGGCCGCGGATCGGGTCTGACGGGCAGGCCGCACCGAGGAGTCCTCTCACTGACGTGCCCCGGCGCTGCACGCGCTTGGATCCGGTTCGCCGGAAGAGGGCCTTCACGGCGAGTGTCGACGCAGGTGTCCGGTTCCTTGAGCGCCCTGCGACCTCGTCCTGACGCACTAGGTTCGACGCGTGGTCAGCGCCGAGCAGACGTGGGACCTCGCCGGTCGGCTGACCGTCTCCGCGGCCGGACTGGACGCGCCGCAGTCGAAGGCGCTGAACGCGCAGATGGACCCGTTCGCCCCGCACGCGGGCGGCACCGGGACGAGCGACGTCCGACTGGTCCGCCTCGAGGTGCCGGCCCTGGTCGAGCTGCACGGCCCGGCGCGCGACGGCCTGACGACGGCGGTCGACGCGGACGGGCGCCTGCTGGCGCGTTACGGCGGCGTGTGGGTCGAGGTGCCGCCGCCGGGCGGCGCGGCGCTCGAACTCGGGCTGCAGGAGGGGCTGGCGCTGCGCGCCTGCTGGGCCGACGTCGTCCGGCCCGCCCTGCACCAGGCGATCCGCGGGCGCGCCGCCGTCGCCGTGCACGCCGCCGCTGTGGACGGCGGGGCAACCGGTGGCACCCTCGTCGCCGGCTGGTCGGAGTCGGGCAAGACGGAGGTCGCGCTGGCGCTCGTCGAGGCAGGCGCGCGCTTCCTGAGCGACAAGTGGACGGTCACGAGCGCCGACCGCGAGATCTCCGCCTTCCCCGTGGGAGTCGGCGTGCGCGGCTGGGCGCTCGACGCACTGCCGACCCTGCGCAACGCCCTGCCGCCTCGCGCGAGGCGCCAGCTGCGGGCGGCGCAGACGGGCCGGCGCATGCTCGGGCCGGCGCTGGACCGGCCCTGGAGCGGGCGCGTCACGACCCTCGGCGCGCGCACCGCCCGGCGCGGCATCGAGCTGGGCGACCGGGCCGAGCTGTCCGCATCGGCGCTGCGCCGTGCGTACGGGACCGTTGAGGACCCGGCCCGTCGGCGGCGGCTCGAGACCCTGGTGCTGCTCGTCAACGGGCCGTCCGTCGCGGTGCACGTGGCGGACGAGCCGCTGCGCCGCGTCGCGGCGCGGCTGGCGCGCAGTGCGGCGTACGAGCGACGTACGTACCACGACCTGCAGGAGCGCGGTGCGTACGCCGGCCTGGCCCGCGGCGGCTCCCGCGACCGGGCCGTCGCCGAGGAAGCGGAGCTGCTGTCCGGTGTGCTGGCGGCTGACGTACGGGTGCTGCAGGTGACCTGCCCCTTCCCGGGCGACCCGCGCCGCGTCGTCGACGCCCTCCTGGCCGCTGCGTGAGCGACGTCTACGCGGCTGCCCCTGACCTGAGGCTGGCGATCTCCGGTCCCCGCGCCGCGCGCGCGCACTACGCGGCGGAGTACGCCGCGGCCGGCGTGGCGGCAGGGCGACCGCCCGACGTGGAGGTCGACGTCCGATTCGCCCGCAGCCTCCCGGCGGCCACTCCGTCCGACGGCCACAAGACGGTGCGCTGGTCGGTGCAGGCGAGCCGACCGGACGAGCGGCCACTTCGTCTGCGCATCACCATCGCAGGCCGTCCGCGGCGCTTCGCGCTGTCGATGGTGCAGGGCTATCTCGTCGAGCCGCTGGTGTCGCTGGCAGCCGCGGCCAAGGACCTGGTCCTGCTGCCGGCGGCTGCGCTCGTGGAGCCCGGTGGGGCCGTCGTCCTGCTGGGCCGCTCCGGGGCCGGCAAGACCTCGGTGGTGACGCGTGCCATCGCGTCCGGCCGCGGCGCCCTCGGCGACGATCAGGTGCTCGTCGGCACAGCGGGCGAGGTTCGGTCGTGGCCCCGCCGACTGCGCGTCTACCCCGACCTGCGACAGACGGCGCCGTCCGCCGTCCGTGCACTTCCGATGTGGCACCGTCGGGCGCTGGACACCCGGCGGATCGTCGCCGCGGCCACCGCCGGCTGGGTGGCGCCGTCGCTCGCACTGCCGTGGGAAGCCGTCGGCGGGGCTGCCGTGAGCGGGCCGCTGCCCATCACGAGAGTGCTGGTCGTGGAGCGCGGCGGCGCGGGGGACGCCGTCGCTGTGACCGCTCTGCAGCCGTCCGCCGTGGTCGACGTCGCCGGCGCCGTGCTGGCCGAGCAGCGAAGCCGCTTCGTCCGCGTGCTGGGGCCGGACTGGCTGCCGGCCGTCGACGCCGCCGCGGCACAGGAGGCACGGACGCTCGCGGCCGCCCTGGCCGGCGTCCCTGCGGAGCGCTGGACCGTCCCGGGCACGTGGGGCGCCGCCCGCTCCGTGAGTGAGCTGGCGGCCGCGGTCGGGATCAGCGCGCCTTAGCCCGACGCGCTCCACCGAAGCCGGCGGGCCGCTGAACCGACCGCTGCGCGTCCGTGGATCGGCGGTGCGGCACGCGCTGTGCGGCTGGCGGCGCCTACCGGGCCGCGAAGTACCTCGCCTCGGGGTGGTGCACCACGATCGCCGCCGTCGACTGCTCCGGCACGAGCATCGACTCCTCCGACAGGTGCACGCCGATCCGCTGCCACTCCAGCAGGTCCTGCACCTTGTCCTGGTCCTCGACCTCCGGGCAGGCCGGGTAGCCGAAGCTGTACCGGCTCCCCCGGTACGCCTGCTTGCTCAGCACCTGCGCCAGGTCGCCGGAGTCCTCCGCGCCGAAGCCGAGCTCCGCGCGTACCCGTCCGTGCCACATCTCGGCCAGCGCCTCCGTCAGCTGCACCGACAGCCCGTGCAGCTCGAGGTACTCGCGGTAGGCGTTCTTCGCGAACAGCTCGCCGGTGATCTCGGCGACCCGCGCGCCCATCGTCACGACCTGGAACGCGACCACGTCGGTCTCGCCCGACTCCTGCGAGCGGAAGAAGTCGGCCAGGCACAGCCGCCGTTCCCGCCGCTGCCGCGGGAACGTGAACCGGCAGCGCTCGCCGCCGGACTCGGGGTCGAGGATGATCAGGTCGTCGCCCTTGGACACGGCCGGGAAGTAGCCGTGCACCACCGCCGCCTCGAGCATCCCTTCGGTCTGCACCCGCGCCAGCAGCTCGCGCAGCCGAGGCCGGCCCTCGGTCTCGACCAGCTCCTCGTACGACGGACCGTCCCCGCCGCGCGACCCGCGCAGCCCCCACTGGCCGAGGAACAGCGCCCGCTCGTCCAGCCAGGACGCGTAGTCGGCGAGCGCGATCCCCTTCGAGACCCGCGAGCCCCAGAAGGGCGGCGTCGGCACCGGGTTGTCCTCGGCCACGTCGGAACGGCCGGCGACCGGCTCCTCCTCGGCGGCGCGGCGGGCAGCGGCGATCTCGGCGGACCGCTTGTGCCGCTTCTTGCGCTCCGCGTCCTTCTCGGCCTCCGCCGCGGACTGCTCCGGGCTGACCTCGCCCCGCTTGACCGCCATGACCTTGTCCATGAGGCGCAGGCCCTCGAAGGCGTCCCGCGCGTAGAAGACGCTGCCGTCGAACACCTCGTCGAGGTCCTGCTCCACGTACGCCCGCGTCAGCGCGGCGCCGCCGAGCATGACGGGGTACTTGCCGGCGATCCCCCGGGTGTTCATCTCCAGGAGGTTCTCCTTCATGACCACCGTCGACTTGACCAGCAGCCCGGACATCCCGATCACGTCGACGGAGTGCTCCTCAGCCGACTCGAGGATGGCGCTGACCGGCTGCTTGATCCCGAGGTTGACGACGTCGTAGCCGTTGTTGGACAGGATGATGTCGACGAGGTTCTTGCCGATGTCGTGCACGTCGCCCTTGACCGTCGCGAGCACGATCTTGCCCTTGCCCTCCTGGCCCTCGACCTTCTCCATGTGCGGCTCGAGGTAGGCAACTGCCGTCTTCATGACCTCGGCCGACTGGAGCACGAACGGCAGCTGCATCTCGCCGGAGCCGAACAGCTCGCCGACGACCTTCATCCCGGACAGCAGCGTGTCGTTGACGATCTGCAGCGGCTTCTGCCCGCCGGCCATGGCCTCAGCGAGATCGGCCTCGAGCCCGTTCTTCTCGCCGTCGATGATCCGGCGCTGCAGCCGCTCGTCGAGCGGAAGCTCCATGAGCAGCTCCGCGCGCGACTTGCCGCCGGTGTCGTCGGCGACGTTCTCGAACAGGTCGAGGAACGCGGTGAGCGGGTCGTAGCCCTCCCGCCGGCGGTCGTACACGAGGTCGAGCGCGACCTCCCGCTGCTCGTCCGGGATCCGGTTCATCGGCAGGATCTTCGACGCGTGCACGATCGCGCTGGTCAGGCCGGCCTTCTGGCACTCGTGCAGGAAGACGCTGTTGAGCACCACGCGCGCCGCCGGCTTCAGCCCGAACGAGATGTTGGACAGGCCGAGGGTGGTGCCGACCTCGGGGTGCGTCTGCTTGAACTGCCGGATCGCCTCGATCGTCGCGACGCCGTCCTGCCGCGACTCCTCCTGCCCGGTGCCGAGGGTGAAGGTGAGGAAGTCGACCAGGATGTCTCCCGGCCGCAGCCCCCACTGCTCGGTCAACGTCGTCACCAGCCGCTCCGCGACCTTCAGCTTCCACTCGACGGTGCGGGCCTGGCCCTCCTCGTCGATCGTCAGGGCGACCACGGCCGCGCCGTGCTCCTTGACGATCGGCAGGATGCGCGCCCAACGGCTCTCCGGTCCCTCGCCGTCCTCGAAGTTGACCGAGTTGATGACCGCGCGGCCGCCGAGGCACTCCAGCCCTGCCTCGATCACCGGCGGCTCGGTCGAGTCGAGCATGATCGGCAGCGTGCTGGCGGTGGCCAGCAGGGCGGCCGCCTTCCGCATGTCGATGGCCCCGTCGCGGCCGACGTAGTCGACGCAGAGGTCGATCATGTTGGCGCCCTCGCGCACCGCCTCGCGGCCGATGTCGACGACCTTCTCCCAGTCGCCCGCGAGCATCGCCTCACGGAACGCCTTCGAGCCGTTGGTGTTGGTGCGCTCGCCGATCATGAGGACGCCGGCGTCCTGCTGGAACGCCACCGCGCTGTAGAGCGACGACGCCGCAGGCTCGACCTCGGGGGCGCGTACGACGACCTGCGCCGCGCGGACCTTGTCGACGACGTGCCGCAGGTGCTCTGGCGTCGTGCCGCAGCAGCCGCCGACCAGCCCCACGCCGTACTCCGTCACGAAGCCGTTCAGCGCGACCGCCAGGTCAGCCGGCTTCAGCGGGTAGACCGCGCCGTCCTTGCCCAGCTCGGGCAGGCCCGCGTTGGGCATTACGGACAACGGCACCGTCGCGTGCTGCGACAGGTAGCGCAGGTGCTCGCCCATCTCTGCCGGGCCGGTCGCGCAGTTCATGCCGATCACGTCGATGCCGAGCGGCTCCAAAGCCGTCAACGCCGCGCCGATCTCCGAGCCCATCAGCATCGTGCCGGTCAGCTCGACCGTGACCTGCGCGATGAGGACCACCGTCCGCCCGGTCCTCGCCATCGCGCGCTTGGCGCCGACGACGGCCGCCTTCGTCTGCAGCAGGTCCTGGCTGGTCTCGACGAGGACGGCGTCCACGCCGCCGGTGATCATCGCCTCGCACTGGGTCTGGAAGGCGTCCCGCAGCTGGCTGTACGGCGCGTGGCCCAACGTCGGGAGCTTCGTGCCGGGGCCGACGGAGCCCAGCACCCAGCGCGGCCGGTCCGGCGTCGACCATGCGTCCGCCGACTGCCGCGCGATGACCGCGCCCGCGTGCGCCAGCTCGTAGATCCGCTCCGGGATGTCGTACTCGGCGAGGTTGGCCCAGTTCGCGCCGAACGTGTTGGTCTCGACCGCGTCGCAGCCGACCTCGAAGTAGGCGTCGTGGACCGCGCGCACCACGTCGGGCCGGGTCACGTTGAGGATCTCGTTGCAGCCCTCGTGCCCCTGGAAGTCGTCCAGCGACAGGTCGCTCGCCTGCAGCATCGTCCCCATCGCCCCGTCCGCCACGACGACGCGCGTCGACAGGGCGGTGAGCAGATCGAAGGCTGAGGTGTCCGACACGCACGGATCCTACCGGCGGCGCCCCCTCCGAACGGACCTGCGCGCACCCCGAGCGGTACGTTTCGCGCCACATCCGGCAGCAGTGACAGCAGGGGGCACGTGGTGAGCACGGCGAGCGAGGCGACGTACAGCACCGTCCTGGTCGGCACCGACGGCTCGGAGTCGTCGTTCCGCGCGGTCGACCGCGCGGCGACCGTCGCCCGCGACTCGGGCGCCACGCTGTTGCTGGCCTGCGCCTACCGGCCGATGACGGCGCGGGAGATCCAGGACGCGGCGGACGCGCTCGGCGGCGAGTCGTACAAGGTGAGCGGCTCGACCCCGGCCGAGGACGTGCTGCGGGACGCGGCCGACCGCGCGAAGTCGATCGGGGCGAAGGACGTGGACACGCTCGCCGTGGAGGGCGACCCCGTCGACGCGCTCGTGACGCTGGTGGACAAGCGCAAGGTCGACCTGCTGGTCGTCGGCAACCGCGGGCTGAACTCGCTCGCCGGACGGTTGCTCGGCTCGGTCCCCGCCAACATCAGCCACCGCGCGGCGTGCGACGTCCTGATCGTCCACACCACCGGTAAGAAGAAGTAGGCCGCGCTATCGCGGCAGAACGGCTGATCGCATCGCGCCCACCGGTCCTCGGCGGGATCGACCTGGACCTGCCGGGCGTCCAGGTCCGGCTCAAGGCGACTCGCTGGCGCGGCACCGGCGTCCCGGTGCTGCTGCTGCACGGACTGGCCTCGACGCGGCGGTTCTGGGACCTCGTGCTGCCCGGGCTCGCGGGGCTGCCGGTGGTGGCGCTCGACCAGCGCGGACACGGGGACAGCGACCGGCCTGCCGGCCCGTACGACGGCGCGACGGTCGCGGCGGACGCGCTCACGGCGCTGGACGCCCTCGGCATCTCCCGCGCCGTCGTCGTCGGCCACTCCTGGGGCGCGTCGACGGCGCTGCGCCTCGCCGCTGACGCCCCGGAGCGGGTGCTCGCCGTCGTGGCCGTCGACGGCGGCCTGTCGTCGGCGCGGGACTTCGGCGGCAGCCGGGAAGCGGCGCGCGAGCGGCTGACCCCGCCCCGGACGGCGCTGCCGCCGGAGCAGCTCCAGCAGCTGCTGTCGAGCGGCCCGCTCGCACCCTGGTGGTCGCCCGACGTCGCGGCCCCGGTGCTGGCGCTGTTCGCCGTCGGCGCCGACGGGCTCGCGCGAGCGCGGCTGCCGTTCGAGGCGCACATGGCGATCGTCGACGACCTGCTCGACAACGACCCGGCCGAGCTGCTGCCGCGGATCACCTGCCCCGCGTGGCTTGTCGGCTGCGGCGACCGGTCGGCCGCCCTGGCACGCGCAGCGGCGCTGCTCGCGCTCCCCCGCGTGCAGCACTGGCCGGATGCCCTGCACGACGTGCCGCTGCAGTGGCCGGCGCTGGTCGCGGGCCTGGTCCGGGCCGCGGCCGACGAGGCCGCGGGGCCGTTCGGCGTGACGAGCGTCGGCAGCCGGGAAGGGAGCCGCATGTGAGCACGCTGCCGCCACGGCCGCCCAGGGACGTGGTCCTGCGCCGGCCGGTGCTGCTCGCCGCGTTCGAGGGCTGGAACGACGCCGGCGACGGGGCGACGTCCGCCGTCGAGCACCTCGAGGCGGAGTGGGGCGCGGACGCGGTCGCGGCGATCGACCCGGACGAGTACTACGACTTCCAGGTCAACCGGCCGATGGTGCAGCTCGTCGACGGCGTCACCCGCAAGATCACCTGGCCGACGACGCGGGTGTCCGTCTGCAGCCCGCCGGGCGCCGACCGGGACGTCGTGCTCGTCCGGGGCGTGGAGCCGAACATGCGCTGGCGAGGTTTCTGCCTCGAGCTGGTCGAGATGGCCGACCAGCTCGGCGTCGAGATGGTCGTGACGCTCGGCGCGCTGCTTGCCGACAGCCCGCACACCCGGCCGGTGCCGGTCAGCGGCACGGCGTCCGACCCGGCCACGGCGCAGGAGCTGCGCCTGGAGGCCAGCCGGTACGAGGGCCCGACCGGCATCGTCGGCGTCTTCCAGGACGCCTGCACCCAGGTGGGGATGAAGGCGGTGTCGTTCTGGGCGGCGGTCCCGCACTACGTGGCGACCCCGCCGTGCCCCAAGGCGACGATCGCGCTGCTGCGCCGCGTCGAGGACCTGCTCGACATCCCGGTGCCGCTCGGGACGCTGCCGGAACGGGCCCGGGAGTGGGAGCGTCAGGTCGACGAGCTCGCGGCCGAGGACGCGGAGGTGGCGGAGTACGTCGCCTCGCTCGAGGAGCGTGAGCCGGAGACGGAGCTGCCCGAGGCCTCCGGCGAGGCGATCGCGAACGAGTTCGAGCGGTACCTGCGCCGCCGGGACGACGGCCCCGGCCGCTGATCGCCGGGCCGGGCTCCTACCGGAAGGTCGCGGCGATCTGCTGCTCGGCCTGCGCGTACGACTGACCGGCCTGGCTCATCAGCTGGCTGATCCCGTCGAGCGCGTGCTTGAGCCCCTGCGCCGACCGCTGCCACTCGTCCCACAGGGCGGTGAAGCGCTGCTGCGCCTGGCCAGCCCAGTCGCCGCCGACCAGCGGCGACACGGTGTTCCCGAGGGCGCGCAGCTGGCCCTCGATCTCGCTCGAGCCGCGGGACACCTGGCCCGAGAGGGTCTGCAGCTGCTCCGGGGTGACCTTGATGCCGCTCATGCTCGTCGTCCTCCTGCGTCGGTGCCGGCCCCTGCGGCCGTTGTCCGAACCGTACGGAGAAGGCCGCGGCCGCGGACGCCCGCGAGCACATCTGTGGACAACTACGGCACCGCGACCCCGAGCAGCGCGTCCAGTACGTCGCGCACGAGGGCGGGCGCTCCGGCGTCGTCGCCGGCTGTCCCGGCCCACTCGTCCACCAGCTCCAGCGCACGCGGCGTGTCCAGGTCCTGGGCGAGGGCCGCGCGGACGCCGGAAAGCAGCCCCGCGCCGTCGGGTCCAGTCGGCCTCGCCACGCCGGCCGTCCACGCCGCGAGCCGCGCCTGACCCTGTTCCAGGGTCGCGTCCGTCCACTCCCGGTCGGCGCGGTAGTGCGCCGACAGCAGCGCGAGCCGCAGCGCGGCGGGCTCGACGCCCGCCCGCCGCAGACGGGAGACGAAGACGAGGTTGCCGCGCGACTTGGACATCTTCTCGCCCTCGAGCCCGACCATCCCGGCGTGCACGTACGCCTGGGCGAACGGCCGCACGCCGCTCAGTGCCTCCGCCTCGACCGCGGAGTGCTCGTGGTGCGGGAACAGCAGGTCCGAGCCGCCGCCCTGAACGTCGACCGTCGAGCCGAGCCGGTCCAGCGCGATCGCCGCGCACTCGACGTGCCAGCCCGGCCGACCGCGCCCGAGCGGGCTGTCCCACGCCGGCTCCCCGGGGCGCGCGGCGAGCCACAGCAGCGCGTCCAGCGGGTCCTTCTTCCCGGGCCGCGCCGGGTCGCCGCCGCGCTCGGCGAACAGCGCGGTCATCTGTTCGCGGTCCAGGCCGCTGACCTCGCCGAAGGCCGGCGCACCCGCGACAGCGAAGTAGACGTCGCCGTCGACCTCGTACGTCAGCCCGGCCTCCTGCAGCGCAAGCACGCGGGCGGCGATGTCGTCCATGGCCTCGACGGCCCCGACGTAGTCGTCCGGCGGCAGGACGCGCAGGGCGGTCATGTCCTCGCGGAACAGCTCGGTCTCGCGCGCGGCCAGCTCGGTCCAGTCCTGGCCGTCGCGGGCGGCGCGCTCGAGCAGCGGGTCGTCGATGTCGGTGACGTTCTGGGCGTAGCGGACGGTCAGCCCGGCGTCGCGCCAGACCCGGTTGAGGGTGTCGAACGCGAGGTACGTGGCGGCGTGGCCGAGGTGCGTGGCGTCGTACGGGGTGATCCCGCAGACGTACATGCGCGCGACGCCGTCGCGGCCGGGCACAGGCGTCAGCTCGCGCCGGGAGGAGTCGTGCACCCGTACCTCAGTACGCGGTCCGTCCGGCAGCCTCGGGACGTCGCCGGCGGGCCAGGAGCGCATCGTTCGAGCCTACCGACGCTAGAACGGCGGCCACGGGATCGCGGGCCAGTCCTCCGAAGGCTCCGGGTGCAGCCCGGTCGTCAGCAGCCGGTCGACGCGGCGGACCGTGGCGCGGACCTCGCGCCGCGTCAGGTGCTCGTGCAGCGCCTGCGCGAGCGGCCCCTCGAGATCGGCCCGGACCCGCGACAGCACCTCGACCGCCTCGTCGGTCAGCGGCAGGGTGCGCCACTGCCACAGCAGGGTCCGCAGCTTGTCCTCGCTGGAGAAGCAGACACCGTGGTCCACGCCGTAGACGTGTCCGTACGGCGTCGGCAGCAGGTGGCCGCCCTTGCGGTCCGCGTTGTTGACGACGGCGTCGAAGACCGCCATCCGGCGCAGGTCCGGGTGGTCGCTGCGGGCCAGCGCCGCCAGGTCGACCCCTTCGTCGACGTCGATCCAGAGCTGGCACATCCCGGGGCCGAACGGGCCTTCGCGGAGCACTGTCGGCGGCACGACCTGCCAGCCCGTGGCCACGGAGACGAGGTACGCGCTGATCTCGCGGCCGGCGAGCGTCCCGTCCGGGAAGTCCCACAGCGGCCGCTCCCCCCGTACCGGCTTGTAGACGCACGCCGCGGACACGCCGTCCAACGTGGTCGAGCAGTAGAGGGAGGCGTTGCTGGCGGCGACCATCCGCCCCTCGACCTCGAGCACGCCGTCCGTCAGCAGCCGGAGCGCCTCGTCGAGGGTGAGCTGTGTCGGTTCGGACGTCAGCGCCGGTGGCCGTTCTGGCGCGGGCAGATGTGCCCCTCCGGGTCCAGCGGCAGGCTGCACAGCGGGCACGGCGGCCGGCCGGCGGCCACGACCCGCTCGGCCCGGACGATGAACGCGCGTGCGGCCTCGGCGGTGATCCGCACCCGCAGGGCGTCGGGTCCCTCGTCCTCGTCCGACAGCGGCTCGACCTCCTGCTCGCTCTCGCCGTCGGGCTGCGCGAGCGCCTCGACGACGACCCGGTCGTCCTCGCCGTCCCACGCCAGGCCCATCGTGCCGACGCGGAACTCCTCCTCGACCGGCGCGTCGAGCGGCGCGGTGTCCTCGAGCTCGCGCGGAGCGGCGACCGGCACGTCACCTGCGCCGCGGCGGCGCACCTCCTCCAGCAGCTCCTCGAGCCGCTCGGCGAGGACCGCGACCTGGACCTTCTCCAGCGCGACCGACACCGTCCGGCCGCTGCCGCTCGCCTGCAGGTAGAACGTGCGGTCTCCGGGCTGGCCGACGGTGCCCGCCACGAAGCGTTCGGGCGGGTCGAAGAGGTGGACCTGGCGGGGCACCGTACGAGCCTATGCGCCTGATCCGCCACCGACGGCGGCGTCGCTGGAGGCCTTCCGGCGGCTCTTCTTCTTCGGCGGCAGCAGGTCTGCCACCCCTCCGCCGGTGTCGTTCACCCGTACGACGAACGGCCGCAGCTCGGTGTAGCGGATGACGGTCACCGAGCACGGGTCGACGAAGATCCGCTGGAACTGGTCCAGGTGCAGCCCGAGCGCGTCCGCGACGACCGCCTTGATGACGTCGCCGTGCGAGCAGGCGAGCCAGGTGGCGTCCGGACCGAGGCGTGCGTTCCAGTCGCGCACGGCGGCGACGGCGCGGTTCTGCGTCTCGCGCAGCGGCTCCCCGTCCGCACCCGGGAACGTGACGGCGGACGGGTGGTTCTGCACCACCTTCCACAGCGGGTCCTTGGCAAGCTCCTTCAGCGGCCGGCCGGTCCAGTCGCCGTAGCGGCACTCGCCGAGCCGGTCCTCGACCTGCACTTCGGCGTCCCGTCCCTCGGCAATGGCAGCGGCCGTGTCCAGGCAGCGGTCGAGCGGGCTCGACACCAGCGCCGCGAACGGCACCTCCCGCAGCCGCTCCGCCACCGCAGCGGCCTGCTTCTGCCCGCGCTCGTCCAGGTGCAGCCCGGGAGTCCAGCCGGCGAGGACCGGGCCGGTCATGGCCGTCAGCCCGTGCCGTACGAGGACCACGGTCGTCATGTGACCGACCCTATGCGCGTCAGGACCACCCGCGTCGTCATACGGTCGCGGCGTGGAGACGCGACGCCTCGGCCGCACCGGACACCTCAGCTCGGTCCTCGTCTACGGGGCCGCGGCACTCGGCGAGGTGACGCAGGACGTCGCGGACGCCTCCGTCGCGGAGGCGCTCGACGGCGGGATCAACCACCTGGACACGGCGGCCAGCTACGGCGAGGCCGAGCTGCGGCTCGGCGCACTGATGCCCGGCATCCGGGACCGGGTGTTCCTCGCCTCGAAGACCGGTGACCGGGACGCGGAGGCGGCGTACCGCTCGATCACGACGTCGCTGGAGCGGCTGCAGACCGACCGGCTCGACCTGCTGCAGCTGCACGCCGTCGGCTCGGTCGACGAGCTGGACCGGGTCACCGCGCCGGGCGGCGCGCTGGAGGCGGCGGTCCGTGCCCGCGATGAGGGGCTCGTCCGGTTCGTCGGGATCACCGGCCACGGGCACCGGGCGCCGGCGACGCACCTGGAGGCGCTGCGCCGGTTCCCGTTCGACACGGTGCTGACGCCGCTCAACAGCGTTCTCGCCCGCCATCCCGGCTACCTCGCGTCGTACGAGCAGCTGGTCGAGGAGGTACGCCGGCAGGACGTCGGGCTCATGGTGATCAAGACCGTCGCCCGGCGGAACTGGCCGACCGCCCCGACGGCGGCCACCTGGTACGAGCCGTACACCGACCCGGAGCAGATCCGGGCAGCGGTGTCCTGGGCACTCGCGCATCCGGAGGTGACCGGGCTCGCGACGCCCGGCGACGTCCGGCTGCTGCGGCACGTGCTCGCCGCTGAGGCGGACCGGATGGAGCTGACCGAAGCCGAACAGGTGCTCGCGTCTGACGTCGATCTGTCCTCGCCTTTCCTGGCGATGCCCTTCTAGCAGCCGCTTCGCTGACAGGATCGGGAGACACGCCGGCGGCTGTTCCGGCGTGTCTCCCGATCTGCACAGGGAAGCTGGTCTTTGGACCGGGCGCAGGAGAAGCCGGCGGCGCGTCGAACCCTTGGAGGATGCGCCGCTCTGCCCTCGCCGCCGCCCTGTTCGCCTGCCTCGCCGTCGCCGTTCCTGCGGCCTCCGCCGCACCGGCGCCGGGGACGACGTCCGTGTTCGCGAAGGTGGGAGCGCCCGGCCACGCCGACAGCACCCTGCTGCTGCCCGGCGGCGACGTCCTCGTGTCGACCAACCGCGGCGCGCGAGGCAGCACCGGCCCGTCGAAGCTGTTCCGGTTCGACCCCGCGGGACGGCTGATCCGTACGTACACCGTCAGCGGGCAGGACCTCGCGGGCGACCACGGCGTCATGAGCATGGCGCTCGACGGGCAGGGGCGGGTGTACGTCGCCGACTACGCGCCGCCGCGGGTGCTCCGCTTCGACCTGCGCAGCGGCCGCCAGACGACGTACGCGACAGTTCCCGACCTGACCGGGGCGGCGGACAACGGCGTAGGTGACAGCAAGCCGTGGCCGGACGGCGTGACGTTCCTGCCCGACGGCCGGCTGCTCGTCACGGATCTCGCGCAGGGCACGGTGTTCGCCGTGCCGCCTGGAGGCGGCGCGCCGGCCGTCTGGCTGCAGGATCCCTTGCTGCGCAGCACGTTCGGCCCGAACCAGCTCGTCCTGACGCCGGCCGGCGACCTGCTGCTCGACGTCACCACCAGCACCGCGCCGGCCACCGCCGGCCGCGGCGTGCTCTACCGCTTCCCCCTCACCGGCGGGCGGCCCGGACCGCTGACGCAGGTGTGGGCGAGCCGACCAGGAGAGGGCCCGGACGGGTTCACGCTCGGCCGGTCGGGGCGGGTTTACATGCCGACGCTCGTGACCGACCGGATCGTCGTGATCGCGCCGGACGGCGCGGAGATCTCCTCGTACGGCTCGCCCGGTGGCCTGCTGGACTCGCCCTCCTCGGTGACGCTGCAGGGCGACGGCAGCGCGCTCGTCACGAACCTCACGTACTTCACGAACGACACGTCGCACGACCTCGTGCTCCGCATGCAGCTCGGTGACACCCCGGTTCCGGTCGCCCGGCCGGCGGTTCGCTAGAGCCAGCCGCGCTTCTTGAAGCCGACGTACAGCGCGCCGGTCAGGACCAGCAGGACTGCGACCGACGCGTAGAAGCCGGACTGCTTGCCGAAGCCGGGGTACGGCACGTTCTGGCCGTAGAAGCCGGTGACCGCCGTGGTGACGGCGAGGATCGCGGCCCAGGCCGTCAGCCGGCGCATCACCTCGTTGAGCCGGTTGCCCTGCAGCGTCAGGTTCGTCTCGAGGATCGTCGACACCAGGTCGCGCAGGCTCTCCGTCCACTCCGTCGCGCGCAGCACGTGGTCGTACACGTCCTGGAAGTACGGCCCCATGTCCGGGGTGACGACCTGCGTCTCCCGGCGCATCAGCGTGTTGACGACCTCGCGCATCGGCAGCACGACGCGGCGCAGCACCACCAGTGACTTGCGCATCTCGAAGCTGCGCCGCTGCAGCTCCGACGAGCGAGGTTGCGGGTCGAACAGCGCGTCCTCGAGATCCTCGATCTGGTCGTCCAGGACCTGCACCGCCTCGAAATGCCGGTCGACCAGCAGGTCGAGCAGCCCGTGCAGCAGGAAGGCGACGCCGCTGGCCGCCTGGTCCGCGGTCCCGTCCCAGCGGTCGAGCAGCACCTGCAGGTCGACGCCCTCGCTCTTGCGGACGGTGACGAGGGCGCGCTTGGTGATGAAGGCGGCCACCTCGCCCGTGGTCAGCTCGGCCGTCCGCGGGTCGATGTGCACGGTGTACGCGGACAGGAACAGGTGGTCCTCGTAGCGGTCCACCTTCGGCCGCTGGTTCTCGTTCAGCGCGTCCTCGATGGCGAGCGGATGCAGCCCGAGCTCCTCGGTGACGACGGCCAGGTCCTCGCGGGTCGGCAGCAGGAGGTCGAGCCAGACCACATTGCCGGGCTCGTCGAGCAGGTCGCTGATCCGGTCCACGACGAAGCCCTCGTCGACCAGCTGCCCGTCCCGGTAGAGGCGGGTGTGCGCCGAGCAGCTGGTAGTGGACGTGGCGCGACAGGCGAGCGCCTGCGTCTCGCTCACGTGGCCCGCGCGATCAGCACGGCCGCGATGATGACGACGCCGAGCGCCACGCGGTACGGCACGAACGCGCTGATCCGGTGGCTGCTCACGAACCTCAGCAGGAAGGCGATCGAGGCGTACGCGACGGCGAACGCGACGACCGTGGCCAGCGCGATTGCACCGGTGCTGGCGCCGCCCTTCGTGGCGTCCTTCAGCTCGTACAGGCCTGCCCCGACGAGCGCAGGGATGCCGAGCAGGAACGACAGGCGCGTCGCCGACACGCGGTCCAGGCCGCGCAGCAGGCCGGTGGAGATGGTGGCGCCCGAGCGGCTGACGCCGGGCACCAGCGCGAGGCACTGCGCGCCGCCGATGACGAGCGCGTCCCTGTAAGTCAGCGACCGCTCCTCGCGATCCTGAGCGGCTCGTCGCTCAGCCAGCACCATCACTGGGCTCCAGGCGATCAGGCCGATGCCGACGACGAGCAGCGCCTGCAGGTCCTTCACGACGTCCTTCAGCGCGAAGCCCACGAGGGCGATCGGCACCGACCCGATGAGCACCGCGACGGCGAACCGGAAGTCGCCGTCCCGGCGTCCGGCCAGTCCGCGGAAGAACGAGCCGACCAGCCCGACGATGTCGCGGAAGAAGTACGCCACGGCAGCGAGGATCGCGCCGATCTGCACAACCGCGGTGAACCCGGTGAGGGCGTCGGAGCCGACGTCGAGGCCGAGCAGCCGCTCCGTGACGAGCAGGTGCCCGGTGCTCGACACGGGCAGGAACTCCGTGATCCCCTCGACGATGCCGAGGACCACGGCCTGCACGACGTTCACGGCTTCTCCCGGGTCTCTCGTACGGCGATCGCCGCGGCCAGAGCGAGACGGTAGGCGGCGCTCCACCCGACCGGCACGGCGCCGCGCCGCCGTTGACCTGCCGTAGACGCCGCGGCGACCAGACCCGCCACCGGCACGCCCGCCAGCGGGATCCCGCGCAGGCTCCGCGCGCGCAGGAGCGTCAGCCCGGCCGCGCCGGCGGTCACCGGCAAGGACATCAGCACCGTGAACCGGTGCGCGTCCTCGCGCCGGACGCGCAGCAGCCGCAGCACCGTCAGGGTGGCGCCGGAGCGCGAGACTCCGGGCGCCAGCGCAACCACCTGCGCTAGCCCGGCGGCCGCCGCCTCCCGTACGCCCACCTCGCGCTCCTCAGGCCGCTGGTCGGCCAGCCACAGCAGCCCGCCGGCGGCCGCGAGGAGCGCGGCCAGCTGCCGGCGCGTACCGAGCCGCTCCTCCACGACGTCCTGCAGCAGAAGCCCTGCTGCTGCGGCGGGAACGGTTGCCGCCCCGATCAGCGCGAGGTCGCGCGCCGACAGCGCGCGCAGCTCCTGGCGCAGCGCCCACGCGATGCCCGCGCACGAGCCGGCGTGCAGCGCTGCCGCGGCGGTCGTGTCCAGCTCGAGCAGCGTCAGGTGGGCCGAGCTGGAGACGGGAACGGTCTCGGCCAGCCCCTGGATGGCGCCGGCCAGCAGGCCTCTCAGCCGCCGACACCGGACAGCTCGAGCGCCTCGAGGGCGGTGCGCAGAACGGCCTTCCGCTCCTCCAGCGGACCCGCGAAGGGCGACAGGGTCAGCGTCGTCACCCCCGACTCGGACAGCTGCGTCATCTTGTCGGCGATCCGCTCCTTGCTGCCCAGCAAGGCGGTCTGCTCGATGAACTCGTACGGCACGGCGGCGGCCGCCTCGTCGTACTTGCGGTCCAGGTAGAGGTCCTGGATCTGCTTGGCCTGCTCCTCGAAGCCCATGCGCGAGGCGAGCTGGTTGTAGAAGTTCTTCTCGCGGCTGCCCATGCCGCCGACGTAGAGCGCGGCATACCAGCGGATCGGGTCGGCGCAGGCGCGCGCGTCGTCGCCGACGACGATCGGCACGGTCGGCACCACGTCGAACCCGTCCATCGTCTTGCCGGCCTTCTCGCGGCCGGCGGCGATCGATGCGAGTTGGTCCTTCGCGAACTCCGCGCTGTAGAAGATGGCCAGCCAACCGTCGAACTTCTCGCCGGACAGCTCGAGGTTCTTCGGCCCGACTGCGGCGAGGTAGGTCGGGATGTGGTCGCGCACCGGGTGGACGGTCAGCTGCAGGGCCTTGCCGGGCCCGTCGGGCAGCGGGAGCACGTAGTGGTCGCCGGCGTACTTCACCTTCTGCCGGGACAGCGCCATGTTGACGATGTCGACGTACTCCCGGGTGCGGGCGAGCGGCTTGTCGAAGCGGACCCCGTGCCAGCCCTCCGACACCTGCGGCCCTGACACGCCGAGGCCGAGGCGGAATCGGCCGCCGGACAGGGTGTCGAGCGTCGCGGCGGTCATGGCGCAGTTGGCCGGAGTGCGGCCGGGGATCTGGAAGATGGCCGAGCCGATGTCGATGCTGGGGCACTGTGCCGCGACCCACGCGAGCACCGTCGGGGCATCCGACCCGTACGCCTCGGCGACCCAGGCGACGTCGTAGCCGAGCCGGTCGGCCTCCTTGGCCAGCGCGAGGTTGTCGGCGTCGTTGCCGGCGCCCCAGTAGCCCATGTTCAGTCCCAGCTTCATGCTGTCCCTCACTCTCCGGCTACGCCTCGGGGAACGCTAGCGTGCGGCCGGTGAAGCAGCGTCATCTCGGTCGCAGCGGCCTCGTCGTCTCCCGGCTCGCGCTCGGCACCATGACGTGGGGCGGCGACACCGACGAGGACGACGCGGCCGCGCAGCTCGTCGCGTTCCGCGAGGCCGGCGGCACCCTCGTCGACACGGCGAACGTGTACGTCATGGGCGAGAGCGAGAGCGTGCTCGGCCGGCTGCTCGCCGACGTGGTGCCGCGCGACGAGGTCATCGTGGCCACCAAGGCGGTGTCCCCGATGGGGCAGCTTCCGATGACGCGCGGCGGGTCGCGCGGGCACCTGCTCGCCGCCCTGGACGCGTCGCTGAAGCGGCTGGGGACGGACTGGATCGACCTGTGGCAGCTGCACTCCTTCGACGCCCTGACGCCGTGGGAGGAGACGCTGGCTGCGGTCGACACGGCCGTGTCCTCCGGCCGCGTGCGCTACGCCGGCGTCTCGAACTTCGGCGGCTGGCAGACGGGCGCGTGCGCGGCCTGGCAGCGGGCGGTTCCCGGGCGCGCGCCGATCGTCAGCAACCAGCTGGAGTACTCCCTGCTGCAGCGCGACATCGAGCGGGAGATCGTCGACGGGTGCGCAGAGCTGGGCATCGGGATCCTGCCGTGGTCGCCGCTCGGTCGCGGGGTGCTGACCGGCAAGTACCGGAACGGCGCGCCGGCCGACAGCCGCGGCGCGTCGGAGCGGTTCGCCCCGTGGCTCGCGCCGTACCTCGAGAGCGACCGGGCCCGCGCCGTCGTCGACGCGGTGCTGACGGCCGCCGACGGTCTCGGCGTTTCCCCCGTCGCCGTCGCCCTTTCCTGGGTACGCGACCGGCCAGGTGTGGTGGCCCCGATCGTCGGAGCCCGTACGGCGGCGCAGCTGCAGGCGTCCCTTGCCGCGGAGTCGCTCGAGCTGCCGGACGAGATCCGTTCTGCC
>JBHENF010000095.1:0-7172 GCA_046262175.1 Mycobacteriales bacterium | reverse complement strand
GACGAAGTACCAGCTGATCGAGCGGTACCGGGCGAAGAACGACCTGCCGCTGTCGTCGCCGCGGATCGCGCAGCTCGACCTCGCGTACCACGACGTCAACCGCAACCGTGGCCTGTACTACCTGCTGGAGAAGAAGGGCGCCGTCGAGCGCGCGACCACCGACCTCGCCGTCTTCGAGGCCAAGTCCGTGCCGCCGCAGACGACGCGCGCGAAGCTGCGTGGGGAGTTCATCAAGCGGGCACAGGAGAAGCGGCGCGACTTCACCGTGGACTGGGTGCACCTCAAGCTCAACGACCAGGCCCAGCGGACCGTGCTGTGCAAGGACCCGTTCCGCTCGGTCGACGATCGGGTCGACAAGCTGATCGCATCGATGTGAGGAGACGAGCTGTTGTCTGACAAGCCGGTCATCGAGATCCCCGCGGGCGATCCACCCGCCGACCTGGTGATCGAGGACCTCACGGTCGGCGACGGCCCGGAGGCGGTGTCGGGCAAGACCTGCACGATGCAGTACGTCGGGCACGGCTGGTCGACGAAGAAGCAGTTCGACGCGTCCTGGGACCGCGGCGAGCCCTTCAGCTTCCGGCTCGGCGCCGGGATGGTCATCGGCGGCTGGGACCAGGGCGTCGCCGGCATGAAGGTCGGCGGTCGTCGCAAGCTGACGATCCCGCCGCACCTGGGCTACGGCTCGCGCGGCGCCGGCCGCGACATCAAGCCGGGCGAGACGCTGGTCTTCGTGGTCGACCTGCTCGGCGTCCGCTGACTATGGCGGTCAACGCGGCGACGACGTCCGACCCCGCCCTGCTCGGGATCTACCTGAACGACCACTACGCAGGTGCGACCGCCGGGCTGGAGCTGTTCCGGCGAGCGGCCGCCAACCACAGCGGGACGTCAGCAGGTCCGGTGCTGGAGCGGCTCACCGCGGAGATCGCCGAAGACCGGCAGTCCCTGCGCGAGATCATGGCGTCGCTCCAGATCCCGGTCCAGGCGTACAAGGTCGCCGGTGGCTGGGCCGCCGAGAAGATCGGCCGGCTCAAGCCGAACGGGCGGCTGCTCTCGCGCAGCCCCCTCAGCTCGCTGATCGAGCTCGAGGGCATGCATCTCGGCGTCATCGGCAAAGCCTCCGGCTGGCACCTCCTGCGCAAGCTCGCGGCCACCGAACCGCGGCTGGACGCAGGCAAGCTGGACGAGCTGCTGGCGCGAGCGGAGCGACAGACCAAAGAGCTCGAGGAGCTGCGGCTCCAGGCCGGCGCGGAAGCCCTCGCCCGCTAGACCGGGCGCGCCAGGGTCGTCGCGCGGTCCCGGCCGCGCAGCACGACCTGCTCCCCGGACTGCCAGTGCGCCGCCTCCTCCGCGCTCGCGGTCGCGACCACGGCCGCGTCGGCCAGGACGCACCCGACCGTGGTCTTCGCGAGCTCGGTCAGCCGCGCGGCGGCGTTCACCGGGTCGCCGATGACGGTGTACTCGAAGCGGGTCTCGGCACCCACGTTGCCGGCCACCACCGCGCCGGCGGACACCCCGACCGCCGCGTCCACCGGCAGCTCGCGCAACCGCAGCGCGAGCTCCCTCGCCGCGCGCAGGCACGCGCTCGTGGCCTCGGGCAGGTCCACCGGCGCGCCGAAGATGCACAGCGCCGCATCGCCCTCGAACTTGTTGACCCAGCCGCCGTGCGCCGTCACCACGCCGACGACGACGCCGAAGAACGCGTTGAGCCGGCGGACCACCTCCTGCGGATCGTTCGTCAGCGCCATTCCGGTGGAGCCCACGACGTCGACGAACAGCACGGCGACCTCGCGCACCTCTCCGCCCAGCTCCACCCCGTGCTCCAGTGCCCGTCGCGCGACGGCGTCGCCGACCTGGCGCCCGAACAGGTCGCGCAGCCGGTCGCGCTCGCGCAGCCCCGTCATCATGGTGTTGAACCCGCTCTGCAGCTGCCCGACCTCCGAGGCGTCGTACACCGGCACCTCGATGTCCAACCGCCCCTGCCCGACGTCGCGCAGCGCCGCAGCCACAGACCGGACCGGGTCGCTGACGCCGCCCGCAGCGGCGAGCATGGCCAGCAGACCGACGACGAGCCCGATCACCGAGAGGAAGAGCACCCCGCCCGGCGTGAGCGGCGGGTGCGCGTCGGTCGGCGTCGTGACACCGAGCACGATGCCCAGCAGGGGGATGCCGGTGCCGAGCGCCCAGGCGAGGACCAGGCGCGGCTTCACGCCCAGCAGCACCGGCGGCGGCTCGACGGCGCCCTGCATGGCCAGGGTCACGACCGGCCGCAGGCAGAGCTCGCTCAGCAGGTACGCGATGCCGCACGTCGCGAAGCCCCCCAGCACGATCGTGCTGCAGATGTCGACCGCGTACCTGTCCGCGTAGCTCGCGTTGAGCGCGCCGAAGACGACCGCTGCTCCGAGCCAGAGGGTGGCGTTGACGCCGGTCTGCCGCAGGGGGAGCCGCAGCAGGTCAGATCTGATCCCGTCGTCCGGCGGCGCGTCGCTGCGCAGCCAGGCGCGCAGCCGGGCGAAGACCCGCCCGCCCCAGAGCTGGCCGACCGCCACGCTCAGAACGAGGTAGCCGGCGAAGGCGATGGTGTTGGCCCTGCGCTGACCCGACGCCGTGCCCAGCCCGATCGGCAGGACCCGTATCAGGAAGACGTAGACCACGAACGCGCCGGCGATGTTGGACGTGAGCATGGCGCGGGTCATGCGCCAGTCCGTCTGCCGGGCCAGCTGCAGGCGGGTCACAGCAGCGACGCCGCGTGCCGTCCGGCCGCGGCCGCGGCCACGAACGCGAGGGGGTCTCGGTCGAGCCCGCGGCCCATCGTCGACAGCTCGGCGGGGGAGGCGCGCAGGGCGTCCAGCAGCCCGTCCTCCGCGACGCGCACGACGCGGTGACGTGGCAGGTCGACCTCGCCGGCGTACGAGGCCGGTACGACGACGTCGGCAGCCGCCAGGGCGACCCGGCCGTACGCGGTGGTGCTGTGGTGGCTGATGCCGCGATGTCGCGGGCGCGGGTCTGCAGCGGACATCCGCAGCACGCACACCGGCCTCGCTCCGACCGCCGCCGCCGCGTTGACGGCCTCGCCCGCGGCGACGCCGGAGAAGCCCCACGTGGTCCCCGTGCCGAGGTTGCCCGGCCCCTGTGTCACCACGACCACGTCTGCCCGCAGCACCCGTACGGCCGCCAGCAGGCCGGAGTGCAGGGTCACCGTCTCGAGATCGCCGCCGAACGCCTGCCCGACGGTCACCGTCCCCACCAGCACGTCCGCCAGCGCGGCAACCGTGCGGGAGAACCACAGGGGCAGCGCCCCGCCATCCGTCATGACGTACGCGACGCGCGCGCCCGGGCGGTCGGCGAGCACGCCCGCGACGACCGCCGGCAGGGACGAGTGCAGGTCGGCGACGACGACCGGAGTGCCCGGCAGCGGCGCGTCGTCCGCCAGCAGGTCGTGGGTCGGAGCATCTTGCTCATCGGCACCGAGCACCACCGTCTGGACCGGGGTGTAGCGCGCCTTCACGAGGTGCCCGCGTCCGCTGCGGTCGGGCGGCAGCCGGTCGGGGAGCGCCACGACCAGCGCGTAGCCGCCTGTCCCCAGCCCGAGGTCCAGCGCAGTGACGTTGAGCAGCACCGCGTCGCCCGGCTCGGGACGCCCGACCAGCTCCGGGTGCGCCATCGCCGGCACGGTGGCGCCGTCGACCGAGACGTCGAGCTCGACCGCGCCGCGCCACTCGCGGCCGAGCGACAGCACCGTCCCGCGACGCCAGGTGATCACCGGGCACCCGGCCGCGTCGCGGAGCCTGTGATCACGCGGCGCAGGCTAACGTCCGGCGGGTGTCGGCGAAGAAGACAGAGCGGCTTCTGAACCTCGTGATCTGCCTGCTCGCCACCCGCCGGTACCTCTCCGTCGCGGAGATCCGCAACAAGGTCCCGGGCTACGAGTCGGACAGCGAAGAGGCCTTCCGCCGCATGTTTGAGCGGGACAAGGAGGAGCTCCGGGAGCTCGGCATCCCGCTCGAGACCGGCAGCGACACCGCCGCCCACGACGACGAGCTCGGTTACCGGATCGCGCGGCGCGACTACGAGCTGCCACCCATCTCGCTCGAGCCGGACGAGGCTGCGGCGCTCGGGCTCGCCGCCCGCCTCCTGCACTCCGCGCCCATGGCGGGGGCCACCGGCTCGGCGCTGCTGAAGCTGCGCGCAGCCGGTATCGACGCGCCCGAGGCCACCGGTGCGCTCGAGCCGAGGGTCGGCGGCAACGAGCCGGCCTTCGAGGCGTGCCTGGCCGCCACGACCGCGGGCCGGTTGCTGCACTTCACCTACCGGGCGAGCGGGGGCGCACCGGAGGCCCGCGAGGTCGAGCCGTGGGGAGTCGTCTGGTGGCACGGCCGCTGGTACCTCGTCGGGCACGACACGGCCCGCGCAGACGTACGCGTCTTCCGGCTGTCGCGCATCGTGGGTGAGCCGGCGCCCACCGGACCGTCGGGCGCGGTCACGCCGCCGAAGGGCACCGACCTGACGGCGCTGGTGGCCCGGATGGCGGGGGAGGAGCCCCGTTCGACCGCGACGGTACGGCTGCGGGCCGGCGCCGGCTGGGCGCTGCGCCGCGAGGCGGCCTCCGTCACCGCCGGCGGGGACGGCTGGGACGTCCTCGAGCTCGGCTACAGCGACCCGGAGCGGTTCGCGGACCGCGTCACGGGCTACGGCGCGGACGCGGTCGTCGTCTCCCCGCGGGAGGCGCGCGACGCCGTCGTACGCCGGCTCGAGGCGCTGGCGTCGTGAGCGGCTCCCTCGACCGGCTGCCGCGCCTGCTGGCCCTCGTGCCGTACCTGCTCAAGCACCCCGGAGCCCGCACCGCTGACGTGGCGCACCTGTTCGGCATCAGCGAGGAGCAGCTGACGAAGGACCTCAACCTGCTGTGGGTGTGCGGGCTGCCCGGGCACGGCCCGGGGGACCTCATCGACATGGAGCTCGAGGGCGACACCATCACGCTGTTCGAGCCGGCCGGCGTCGACCGGCCGCTGCGGCTGACCGTGGACGAGGCGCTGGCGCTGGTGGTCGCGCTGCGGACGCTCGGGGAGACGCCGGGGCTCGCCGACCGGGACGTCGTCGAGCGGACGCTCGCCAAGGTGGAGACCGCGGCCGGCGCCGCAGCCGAGCCGGCCGGGCGGGTCGAGGTGCTGGTGGAGGGCGAGGAGCAGGTGCTGCCGGTCGTGCGGCAGGCGCTGGACGCGAAGCGGCGGCTGCACCTGGCGTACTACGTCCCCGGGCGCGACGAGACCACCCAGCGCGACGTCGACCCGCTGCGACTGCTGCTGGTCGAGGGACGCAGCTACCTGGAGGCGTGGGACCTGCGGGCCGAGGCCACGCGGCTTTTCCGGCTCGACCGCGTGATCTCGGTCAACTTGCTCGACGTCGCGGCCGAGGAGCACCCGGAGGCGGAGCAGCGCGACCTGTCGCAGGGGCTGTTCCAGCCGTCACCGGGGGACCAGCTGGTCGCCCTGGCGCTCCGGCCGGGGGCGCACTGGGTCGCCGACTACCACCCGTGCGAGTCCGTGGAGGACGTCGGCGACGGGACGCTCGTCGCGCGGCTGCGCACCCCGGATCCCGCGTGGGTGCGCCGGCTCGCACTGCGGCTCGGCGGTACGGGGCAGGTGCTGGAACCTCCCGAGCTGGCCGAGCAGGTCCGGATGGACGCGCGGGCTGCTCTCACGGCCTATCGCGACTAGCCCGAACGCCGCAACTTCGGGCGAGGGGTCAAGGAAATCGGGGTCCCTGCCGATGCCCCAGGTGTCGCAGACCAGCGACCCGACGCGGACGAAGGGACACCGGGCCATGACCACGATCAAGGCGTCCTGCCCCACCTGCGGTGAGGTCGAGCTGACCCCCGCCGATGTCTCGCTCATGGTGTGCAGCCACGCGCCGATGTCGTACTACGCCTTCACCTGCGCCACCTGCTCAGAGGAGGTGCGCAAGCCGGCCGACGACCACGTCGTGTCGCTGCTCGTCTCCGGCGGCGTCCCCGCGCAGGTCTGGGAGCTGCCCGCCGAGGTCCTCGAGCCGAAGGCCGGCCCGACGCTGTCGTACGACGACCTGCTCGACTTCGCGCTCGAGCTGGGGACCACGGACTGCCTCGCCGACGCCGCGGCTCCGCGCGTCCGCGCCTGACCCACTAGCCTGCCCGGCGTGCGCTGGGTGCTGCTCGACCTCCTGCTCGTCCTGCTCGCGCTGGGCTTCCTGGGCGTGCTCGCCCTCGGGCTGTGGCGCAGGGTGAAGGACCTCGGCCGCGAGGTCACCCGCGCCGGCGAGACGATCGGTCAGGCGACGGACGCGCTCGCCGAGCTCCAGTCCGCTGTCGCAGAGCGCAGCACGCCCGGACCGTCCACCGCGGCAACGCCGCCGGAGCGCTCCCGCCGCGTACGCTGACCTCAACCGACATCGGAGGTCGTCGTGCCGGAGTTCCTGGGCTCCTGGGAGTTCATCGTCCTGGCCCTGCTCGTGCTCGTGCTGTTCGGCGCCAAGCGGCTGCCCGACTCCGCCCGCGCGCTCGGTCGCTCGATGCGCATCTTCAAGGCCGAGACCAAGGGTCTGCGCAGCGACAACGACACGGTCATCGCACCCGACAGCATCACCACCGCGCAGCAGGTCCCGCCGGCTGAGCAGCAGCGGCCCACCCCGCAGTAGGTGACCGCTCTTCCCGCCGGGCGGGCCGGACGACCGAAGCGCCCGAGCGACGGCCGGATGGCGCTGGCCGACCACCTGCGCGAGCTGCGCAACCGAATGGGGATCTCGCTGCTCGCGCTCGCGATCGGCGTGGTCGTCGCCTTCATCTTCTGGCGGCCGATCTACGACTTCCTGCGCCAGCCGTACTGCTCCACCGGGCAGGGCGAGAAGAGCTGCAACCTGTACGCCCTCGGCATCTTCGACCAGTTCCTCGTACGCATGAAGGTGTCGTTCATCGCCGGCGGCGTCCTCACCGCGCCGGTGTGGCTGTACCAGCTCGGCGCGTTCATCACGCCCGCGCTGCACCGCAAGGAGCGCAAGTACGCCGCGGCGTTCCTCGGCAGCTCGCTGGTGCTGTTCTCGATCGGCTGCACGTTCGCCTACCTGACCGTGAGCCGCGGGCTCGACTTCCTGCTCAGCGTCGGCGGCGGCGACATCGTCACGCTGCTGTCGATCCAGTC
>JBHENF010000094.1:0-4557 GCA_046262175.1 Mycobacteriales bacterium | reverse complement strand
GGCGGGTACACACCCGCCAGTAGTAAGGAAGCATCGATCCGCGCGGTCCACACCGACGTCGGCCTCCGGGCCGGCGCACGGAGAGAACCCGGTCGCCTAGACCGCGTGGGGAGCTAGTGGCGAGACCGACCTGCCCCAGTGAGCAGGGCGTCTTCGGACGCCTGGCGAACGGATGCAGAGGCTTTGATCCGCACGGTCCTCACCGACGCGGCCCTCCTCGGAGGCCGCGCACGGAGAAGGACGGTCGCCCAGACCGTGCGGGGAGCTAGTGGCGAGACCGGCTCGTCCGGTAGCCGGGTGTCTTCGGACGCTCTCTACCTTGGACGGGAGTCCCCGCGTGCGCACCAGCACCAGTTCCATCGGCACCACCGGCACGACCCGCCGCGCGCCCGTCGTCACGACGCTCGCCGCGGTCTGCATGGCTCTGCCCCTGAGCGGTCTGCTCGGGGGGACGGCCTACGCCGCGACCACGGACGGCAGCGACGTCGCTGCCCTCAAGGTCACGTCGGACAAGTCGAACAGCGCGACGGCTCAGGCCGCCGCTGAGGACAAGAAGGACGCGGCGGCCACCACTGCCGCCGCCACCACCGCTACCGCCGCCCCGAAGCCCGGCGACGCCGGCTTCGTCGGCCCGGTCGCCCCGGCGGCCAAGGCCAAGGACACGGCCCCGGCGGCCGACAGCTCGGCCAAGGACGCTGCCAAGAGCACGTCGCCCAAGGCCAGCCCGCAGGCGTCGCCGTTCACGAACGTCGGCGGCGTCACCACCGGCTCGAACACCACCACGTACGAGACGGTCGCCGACAAGAAGGGCTCGACGTTCACCGGCGTCGGTGGCGGCCAGCCGAGCGGCAACATCAAGAGCCCGCAGCCGTACAGCAACGCCGACAAGAACAACACCGGCGCCAACGACACGTCTGCGACCAACCCGTACACGTCCACCCGGGACGGTGCCCCGTCGCTGAACGGCAACGGCGGTGGCAAGCAGATCGGCCAGCCCTGCGCCGCGTGCGTCGGCAAGGCCGACAACAAGAACCCGCCCGGCCAGGCGCCGAACGCGACCGACGGCAACGCCGGTTACGAGTGCGACCGCAACCACGGCATCGGCCGCAGCAACCCGGCGCACACCGCATGTGTCGCCGGCACGCCCACGACTCCGCCCACGACGCCGACGTACGACTGCAAGGGTCACCTGCTGCCGAACAACCACGACGCGAGCGAGTGCGACAGCGGCAAGAAGTACGACTGCAAGGGTCACCTGCTGCCGAACAACCACGACGCGAGCGAGTGCGACAACGGCAACGTCAAGGACGAGCTCAAGATCACGCTCTGCCACGCGACGTCGTCCGACAGCAACCCGTACGTCACCATCACGGTTGATGAGAACGGTGCGCTGAACGGCCACGAGGACCACGCGGACGACATCATCCCGTCGTTCACGTACGTGGACAAGAACGGCGTGAGCCACACGGTCGCCGCCAAGAACGCCGGCAAGACCTGCGGCGGAACGAAGGACACCAACGAGGACTGCAAGCACGTCGTCGGTGGCCACGCCACGGACGCGGACTGCAACCCGCCGAAGGACTGCAAGGGCGTCGTCAACGGCACCGCGACGACGGCCGACTGCAACCCGACCAAGGACTGCAAGGGCGTCGTCAACGGCACCGCGACGATGGCGGACTGCAACCCCCCGAAGTCCGAGGTCTGCTCCGACGGGTCCGCGATGCCGGCCAGCGGTGTCTGCCCGACCGGCACGACCGTCGTCACCTGCCCTGACGCCGCGTCGATGCCGACCGGTCCCCTCCCCAAGGGCTGCGAGCGCCCGAGCACCGGTGACACTGGTGGCGAGGAGAACGGCGGCCCGAACAACACCGGCGAGCAGCCGGTGGTCGGCAACACGAACACCGTGCCGACGGTGATCAACGGTCGTCCGGCGTCGCCGGCAACGATCGACGAGACGGCCCTGCCGTTCACCGGCACGGACGCGCTCCTGCTGGCCCAGCTCGCCGGTCTGCTGCTCCTCGTGGGCGGCGGTCTGGTCGGGATGAGCCGTAAGAAGAAGGCCATCGCGGCCCTCTAGCTCGACCTGCTCCACCGACAGGCCCCCGGCTCTCGAGCCGGGGGCCTGTCGCGTGACGCCGACAGCAGAAGAGCCGCCCCCACCTCGGGAGCGGCTCTTCGCGTTGCGGAGGATGCGAGATTCGAACTCGCGAGGGGTTGCCCCCAACACGCTTTCCAAGCGTGCGCCATAGGCCAACTAGGCGAATCCTCCGCCGACGATCCTAGCGGCCCGCATACTCCGGCCATGCCGACCTCCGCGCTCAAGGCTGCTGCCGTTCTGGGTGCGCTGCTGCTGCTGCCGATGGCACCTGCGTCGGCCGCTCCCGCGTGCGACGGCGGTCAGCTGGAGCTCGTCGGCGGCGGCGGTGTCTCGCTCACGGCGACGCAGGAGCACGTGCAGGGCTACGTGCTGCGCCGGCTCGTCGGCGCCGGCCGCACCTGCGTCGGCGCCGGCCAGGTGGTGGAGCTGCTCGCCCGCACGGTGAACACCTCCGACACCCGCGTGGTCCGCACCGCGACCACCGATGCAGCCGGACGGGTGGAGTTCACGGTGCGGCCCACGAGCAGCACGGTCCTGTACGGGCGCACCGCCGGCGTCCGCTCGCTGGACGCGGTGGTCCACGTGCGCACCCGGATCTCGCTGACGACCACCCCGTCGAGCGCGTGCGCGCTGCGTGCAGCCGGACGCACCTACCCGGCCAAGCCCGGTACGACGGTCCACGTCACCGGCGGTACGGCCACCGTCGACACGCGGGTCGCCGCGGACGGCAGCTACGCCGCCACGGTGCCGGTGCGGTGCGGGACCCGCCCCGCGCTGACGTCGTTCGTCGCCCGGACCTACCGCAACGACGAGGGCCGCTCCAACCTGCCGCTGCGGGCGGCGGCGCGGATCGTCACGTGCGGCACCGAGGTGCCGGGACCGGGGCCGGCGCAGTCCGGGCTCACGCTCGCGCTCGAGCTGTTCAACGTCACGACCGAGGTCGACGGCAGCTGGTTCGGCGAGGTGGTGGTCGCCAACCCGACGGACGGCCCGGTCACGTACCGACCCGAGGACAGCTTCCGGATCGGCGAGCCGTACCGACTGTTCCGCCCCGCCTCGTACGCCGTCATCGGCTCGGAGCGCTTCACCGACGCGGGGGAGCCGGCGAAGGAGATGACGCTGCAGCCGGGTGAGGAGCGGCGGGTGCGGGTGGAGCTGCGCGCGGCCAACTGCGCGGGGGACAGCGGTCAGCCGGTCTACGAGTCCTCCTTCGGTCCGCCCCTGCCGGCGGGCACCTACGTCGCGGCCGCGGTCAAGCGGGTGGACGGCGGTCGGCAGTGGAGCAGCCCTCGGGTCGAGGTCCGGGTCGCCGACTAGAGTCTCGTCCGACCCCTCGTGCGGCGCCCATCTCGCTGAACTCCCCCAGGGCCGGAAGGCAGCAAGGGCAGGCGGGCTCTGGGCGGGTGTGCGAGGGGTCGCCGACGTCCCGGAGGAGATCGCGTGAGCCTCGCGCTGTACCGCAAGTACCGGCCGGGCAGCTTCGGCGAGCTGCGCGGGCAGGAGCACGTCACCGGGCCGCTCCGGCAGGCGCTGCGCAACGGCCGGATCCACCACGCGTACCTGTTCAGCGGCCCGCGCGGCTGCGGCAAGACCTCCAGCGCGCGCATCCTGGCCCGGAGCCTGAACTGCGAGCAGGGCCCGACGCCCGAGCCCTGCGGCACCTGCGAGTCGTGCGTGGCTCTCGCCCCGATGGGGCCGGGGAGCCTCGACGTCGTCGAGATCGACGCGGCCTCGCACGGCGGGGTCGACGACGCCCGCGACCTGCGCGAGCGGGCGTTCTACGCACCGGTGGCGAGCCGGTTCAAGGTCTACATCATCGACGAGGCGCACATGGTCTCGAGGGAGGGCTTCAACGCCCTGCTCAAGCTGGTCGAGGAGCCGCCGGAGTTCCTCCGTTTCGTGTTCGCGACGACCGAGCCGGAGAAGGTGCTGCCGACCATCCGGTCGCGTACGCACCACTACCCGTTCCGCCTCATGCCGCGCCGCGAGCTCACCGAGCTGCTGCAGGACGTGACGGCCAAGGAGGGCATCGTCGTCGACCCGACGGTCCTGCCGCTGGTCGTACGGGCGGCCGCGGGCTCCGCTCGCGACGGGCTGTCGATCCTCGACCAGGTGCTCGCCTCCGCCGGCGAGAACGGCGTCACGCGCGAGGTTGCCGCCGGCCTGCTCGGCGTCACGCCGGACACGCTGCTCGACGACGTCGTTGACGCCTTCGCCGCCCGCGACTCGTCGGCCGTCTTCGCCGCCGTCGACCTCGTGATGGAGCGCGGGCACGACCCACGGCGGTTCGCCCAGGACGTGCTCGAGCGCCTCCGTGACCTCGTCGTCCTCGACGCCGTCCCGGACGCGGGCCCGAAGGGGCTGCTCGACTGCCCGGCGGACCAGCTCGAGCGGATGGGCCGGCAGGCCACGATGATGGGCAGCGCCGGGCTGTCCCGCGCCGCCGACCTGTTCCACGA
>JBHENF010000093.1:0-8355 GCA_046262175.1 Mycobacteriales bacterium | reverse complement strand
CACCCGCGACTACATCGCCCGACGCCAGGCCGAGGGCAAGACCAAGAGCGAAGCCATCCGCTGCCTCAAGCGCTACATCGCCCGCGAAGTCTTCAACGCACTACCGAGAACAGCGCTCGTTTGACAGTAGGAGCATCACTTCTTTCACTTCCGAGCGGACGACAGCACTCCTGACGAATGGCTTTGGCATGAGATGCACGACGGGGTGCACCCGCCAACCGCCTTCTGCTTCTGGTGGATGCCGCTCACGAAGGCGCACGTTCTGGCCGCTGGTATGGGAGCACTCGTCCACCGGCTCTGACCGGTGGCGCCGCCGCTGCCGTCCGTGGCCGACTCGGCGAAGCGTCTGACCTACCGTTCCGGCATGAACTGTGACGCGCTGCTGCCGCAGGCCCGGCGTACGTCGCGCGGCGTCGTGCTGGCCGCGCTGGCCAGCAGTGCTGTGCTGTCGCGCCGTGCACCCGGCGGCGGGGCCGAGCAGGCGGTCGTGCTGGGGGCACTGGCCCTCGGCATGCCGCACGGAGCCGCCGACACCGAGCTGCTGCGGGCCGCGTCGCGCGGCTCACGTCCTCGCCACGCGGCGCTCGTGGCCGGGTACACGCTGCTGGCAGCCGGGTCGACCGTCATCGTCCGGCGCGGCGGGAAGGGAATCGATCGGGCGGTGCTGCTGGCGAGCGCCGCGCACTTCGGGGAGGGGGAGCTGGCCTGCTGGCGTGCCGCGCCGGTCGGCCGCACCCGCCGCCGCGCCGCCCTGCGCCTGGTCGCCGCCGCGGTGACGACGGTGGGCCTGCCTGCCGCCGTCGGGACCGCGAACCGGCGTCCGGCGGAGGTGGGACTCACCGGCGCGCTCGACGGCGCGGTCGGAACTCCTCGTGCCGTGGGGGAGCGGACCGGGTGGGCGCTGCTGCGGGACGCCCGTACGCGTCGCGTCGTCGCCCCGCTCGCGGTCGCCGCGGGCATGGCGACCGCGGCGCTGGCGGCGTCCGGCGACCGGGAGGCCGCCGGCGACAGCGCGCTGCTGACCGCCCTCCCGCTGCTCGCCCCGCCGTCGACGGCGTTCGCTGCGTACTTCGGCGGCTGGCACGCGCTGCGCCACACGGCGCGAGTCGTCGACGCCCTGGTCGCGGACGGCGACCTGCCGGCCCAGCGCTCGTTGCCGCGTGCCGTCGTCGAGTTGAGCAGGCGCAGCGCCTGGGCGGCCGGTGTCGGACTGGTCGGCGCCGGCGCTCTGGCTGCCGCCGATCGCGAGCATGCGAGCGACAACGCCTTCGCGGCGGTGCTGGGCCTGACGGTCCCGCACATGACGACCGTCGCGCTCCAGCTGGCCCGCCGCGGCCGCTGACCTGGAGGCGCACCGTCGAGCCCGCACGGGACCTGCGCCTGCGCCGGCGGCAGCCGCGTCCACCACGGCTACCCGGCGGCCCCGGTGACGACGCTTGCGCGGCTGAGCTGCCGGACGCCCACAGGAGCCAGCATGGCGGGCGCCGGAACCGTTACCTGCGTTCCCGCCTGAACTCCCAGGCGAGCTCTTCGACCTGGGGCAGGAACCAAGGCGGAAGCACCCCGCTCTGCCGCAGCGCCTGCCGCTCGTCCACGGACAGGTGCTCCACCACGCGGTCGCAGGCGAACGCGTACGAGGACATGCGCCCGCTGGCGATCTCGTCGTCCATGCCGCCGCCCTCGGCACGCCATCCGCCGCCGGGAGTTCCCCCGACTTCGGCGATCCTGAGCAGCCGCACCCACCACGGACGCGCTCGTCGCTGCAGCTGCGGCTTCGCGGCGAGAAAGGCGAGCCTGGCGAGGGTCACGCCGGTCTCGGGCGGCCAGGTCGACATCTCCACGCCTCAGCGTGGCGCGGCCGGAGGGGGGTGTCCAGGGAGGTCGGGACGAGTGGACCGTGCGTGCCGCTGGTGCAGGCGCGTCGACAGGCCGCGCCCGCTTCGACGAGCGCGGGGGCTCCGCGGAAGAACCCCCACCAGCCGGATCTGGTTCACGCGCGGCACGCGAGGACCGGCGTCAGACGGTGAACGGGCGCGTGGCGTGCTCTGTCCCGACGCGGTCCACGAACACGAGCCGGTGCACGCCGCTCGTCCCCGCCGGGATGCGCCAGCTCAGCGTCGTCACCCACGCCGACACGTCGTCCTTCCGCCACTGAACCGTCGCAGACCAGTCCCCGTCCCTGGCGACGCTCTCCCACCCCGAGGGCCGCTGCGCCTGTACGAGCAGGTACCGGTCGCGAGCCGGTCCCCGTGGGTCGTCTCCCTCCACCTCGGCGACGACCAGGTCGCCCGCGGCGTAACCGTCCGCCGGCTGCGTCCGGACACCGCTGCAACGGGTCGTCGCGTCAGGGGCAGCAGCTGCCGCCTCGGGAGGCGGCCGGAGCATCGGCGGCGGGCCGGGCCGGGCGGCCCGGGCGTCGCGCATGTCCAGCGCGACGCGGGTCACCTCCTGCACGTACGCCGGCAGCTGCCAGCGCCCGAACATCGTGTGGCCGCCCTCGTAGCGCTGCGCGTCGTACTCCTCCGGCGTCGTCACGTAGCCGGCGTAGTCGTTCGCGTAGCCCTGCACCAGGACGGTCTCCAGAGGCACGTCCAGCACCTCCGCAACCGCGCGCCGGAGGCGCAGCCCAGCCACAATCGTCACCTCTTGCGCGAGCGCCACGAGCACCAGAGGGCCGATCCGCACCAGCTGCACCGGCACGCGCTCCGCTACCCACCCGAGCGCACCCACCGGCAGAAGCATCGCCTTCGGCGAGTGCGCCTGGCCGACCTGCGGGCGGAGACGGAACGCGAGCCCGCTGCACGCCGACAGCAGCGGATTCGCAGCGACGCCCTCGTGGCAGAACCCGACGCCTCGGCCCTCCTTCGTACCGGCAGCGAACGCCGCTCCCAGGACGGCGCGGCCCAGGCGGTGCGGCCGGCCGTCCGGGCTGAACTCAGGGCGGACGTCCAGACCGGGCAGGTCGATGTACGACAGCCGCGTCTCGAGCGGCCCTGCCAGCTCGGAGCCGCCTGCAGCCGCGGCCTGCGATGCGAGCAGTTGGCGCTCGCCGATGATCCGGGTGTTCTCGACCTCGTCGGACGTCGGACCTTGAGTCGCATCGGGCACGTTCGGGGACAGGTCGCCGGAGTTGGTCTGCGCGAAGGCAGCGACGGCGGGCGAACCTGCGTCCGACAGCAGCCGCTCCCACGCCCAGGCCGCGTAGCCCTTGTTGTCGCCGCTGATGAGGGTGTTGCGGTTGGTCAGGCTCGTTCCGTGCGTAGCGAACCAGCTCACGACCCCGACGAGCTGCCCCGCCCGCTCGAAGCGCAGCACCGTCGTGAGCGGGTCGATGCCCGCCGGGAAGTGCTGCCGGTCCTCGGCAGGATTGCGCGCGAACGCCTCGGGTGACCGGTTCACGCTCGCGTCGTCCAGCGCTCCCTGCCCGAGCACGAGCCGCCCGGGTGCGGCGTCGGCGAGCGCCGCGTGGATCGACGCGACCACGCCGTCCACGACGGCGTCGAACGTGTGCCGCCGCAGCCCCTTGTTGGTGGTGTTGTACATCCGGTACCCGGAGAAGCCGCCCGGGCCCGCGTGGGTGTGTGTTGCCGTCAGCACCAGATCCTCCGGGCGCACGACCGCCGGATCCAGCCGCGCCAGCACCGCCGCGCGCACGTTCGCGAAGAACATCCCGATGTCCGCGACCACGAGGACGAGTCGCCGCCCGCTCGTCGGGTCGCCGATGACGAACGCGCGTGAGCGCTGCCGCAGGTGCACGCCGGTGGTGCGCTGGAAGCGCATCCCGTAGCCCATCATCCCGGCGCCCCAGGGCTCGCCAGTGACGTCGGCACTGCCGCAACCGAGCAGCCACGGCCCGTCAGAGGAAGGCATCCGCACACCCTCCCACCTGCCCTACCGGCGCGCGTGCCTCCTTCGTCTGCTCCGCCTCGTCGCGAAATGCAGGCTCGGCGACGAGAGTCAGACGGTGACCGGGGACTGCTTCGGCCGGTTGCTCAACGCGATGTACACGAACGTCCCGATCAGCGGCAGGATGTACGTGCCCGCGAACAGGTAGCCCTTCCGCCAGCCGCGTTCGGTGAGGTCACGGCCGGCGAAGGCGAAGGCGACGATGGCCAAGACGACGTTGACGACGTACGCCCACGTTCGGTACTCCGCCGGTCCTCGCAATGCCAGAACGCCGAACACGCAGCACACGACGGACACCGCGATGATCTGAAGCCGTGACATGCGGCCACCCCCTTGCTCGCCGATGGTCGCAGCAAGAGCGGATCGGCGCTACGCAGGTCCGGCCGCCCGCGCCACGTCGCTGCGACGGAGCAAGTGACGGACGGCACGCTTGCCGACCCTCACGCAGCGGTAGAGTTGCTGGTGAAGCGGTCGGGCAGCACTCGCGGTGCGCCAGTCGCCGGCTGCTTGTCCCCGCGACGGCGCGCGACGTGCCGAGCCCCTTGCGTGCAACGAGAACGGTGACATGACTTCCCCCTCCACGAGTACCGCCCGTGCGTTCGTGCCTGCTTGGCTGTCGGACCCGAGGATCGTGCGTACGGAGGTCCTTGCCGGGCTGGTCGTCGCGCTCGCGCTGATCCCTGAGGCCATCAGCTTCTCGATCCTGGCAGGCGTGGACCCGCGGGTCGGGTTGTTCGCGTCGTTCACCATGGCGGTGACCATCGCGTTCACCGGGGGTCGGCCGGCGATGATCTCGGCGGCGACCGGCGCGGTCGCGCTCGTCGTCGCGCCACTCGCCAAGGAGCACGGGCTCGGCTACCTCATCGCGGCGGTCGTTCTCGGCGGGCTGTTCCAGATCGCCCTGGGGTTGCTCGGGGCGGCGAACCTGATGCGCTTCGTGCCGCGCAGCGTGATGGTCGGATTCGTCAACGCGTTGGCGATTCTGATCTTCCTGGCCCAGGTCCCGCAGCTCAGGCACGTGCCGCTGGCCGTGTACCCGCTGGTCGCTGTCGGTCTCGCGTTGATCCTGGTGCTCCCACGGGTGACGACGGCGGTGCCGGCGCCGCTGATCGCGATCGCGGTGCTGACCGCGCTCACCACGATGACAGCGATCGCTGTGCCCACGGTCGGGGACCAGGGCGATCTGCCGGACGCCTTGCCGAGGCTGGGTCTGCCGGACGTGCCGTACACGCTCGCGACCTTGAAGGTGATCGCCCCGTACGCGCTCGCGCTCGCGCTCGTCGGCCTGATGGAGTCGCTGATGACCGCGCGCCTGGTCGACGACATCACGGACACGAAGTCGGACAAGGGCCGCGAGTGCTGGGGGCAGGGTGCCGCCAACATCGTGACCGGATTCTTCGGGGGCATGGGCGGCTGCGCCATGATCGGCCAGACGATGATCAACGTGAAGACGTCAGGTGCGCGGACCCGGCTGTCCACGTTCCTCGCCGGCGTCTTCCTGCTGGTGCTGGTCGTCGCACTCAGCCCGCTGGTCAGCGTGATCCCGATGGCCGCGCTCGTAGCCGTGATGATCGTCGTCGCCGGCCTCACCTTCGACTGGCACAGCGTCGCGCCGGCGACGCTGCGCCGGATGCCCAAGAGCGAGACGTCCGTGATGCTGGTGACCGTCGTCGTCGTGGTGGCGACGAGCAACCTCGCGATCGGGGTCGTCGCGGGGACACTGACGGCGATGGCGCTGTTCGCGCGTCGCGTCGCGCACCTGGTCCAGGTCCGGTCGGTCCTGGACCCCGACGGCGGCGAGATCACCTACACCGTCTCCGGGGAGCTGTTCTTCGGCTCCAGCAGCGATCTGGTCGAGCAGTTCGAGTACGCGCACGACCCCGACCGGGTCGTCATCGACATGAGCCAATCGCACGTCTGGGACGCGTCGTCGGTCGCTGCGCTCGACGCGGTGACGCACAAGTACTCGCGGTACGGAAAGACCGTGCAGATCCTGGGGATGAACGACGCGAGCGACGCCATGCACGGCCGGATGTCCGGCCACCTGAGCGGCCACTGATGACTGCGCGCGGCGTCGCCGGGAGGCCGTCAGCCGGTGGGGCGACCCGGGGGCTGCTGCAGATCGGCGACGTCGCCGAGCGGACCGGGCTGAGCCTGCGCACCGTCCGGCACTACGAAGAGGTCGGGTTGCTGCCGCCGGCCGACCGGAGCCCCGGTGGCTTCCGGCTGTACGACGACGCTGCGTTGGACAGACTCTTCGTCATCAAGGCGATGAAGCCGCTGGAGTTCAGCCTCGAGCAGATGCGCGAGCTGCTGGACGTCCTGGACGAGCTGAGGACGCGGCCCGCGAGGTTGCGCTCGAGGGAGCTCGAAGAAGCCGTCGCACGCTACGGCCTGCTGGTGTCCGAGCGGATTGCGAAGCTGCGCGAGCGCCTGACCGGAGCCGAGCAACTGCAGGACGCGCTCGCCTGATCCGGGCGTGGCCGACGTAGCCTCGCCGCGGCATCCCGACACGACGCCGCAGCCTCGCACCGCGGGTGGGCCGCCCGCGTCGGGGTACGGGCGCCGCCATGCGAGGCATCGTCCGTCCCTGCCGAAAGCACCTGGGTCCTGAGCTGCACGCGCGCTGGCAGGCGCACCTGTGCGGGCTCTGCCTGACCCTGCGCGACGTCGCGGGGCAGCCCGAGCGCGCGCTGACGGGGTACGACGTCCTGCTGCTCAGCGTCCTCGTCGAGGCGCAGGCCGGTGCCGTCGCCACCTCCGAGGCGGCCCCCTGTCCGCTGCGCGGCTTCACCCGCGCCACCGTCGTGGCGAGCAGCAGCAGCGCCGGCAGACTCGCGGCCGCGGGCGCTCTGCTGTCGGCGGGAGCGGGCCTCGCCGACAAGCTCGAGGACGGCGACCTGCCCCGCCCGGTCCGCGGCCCGGCGCGCCGGGCCGCCTCGCGCGTCAGCCGTACCGGCACCACGCTGGCCGCGGAGGTCGGCCTGGACCCGGAGCCCGTCCTGTCCGCGCCGGCCGCCGCCGCGCTCGCGGAGGCGACGCCGGAGGCCGGGCTGCGCGCGCTGCTCGCCAGCACCGGCGAGGCTGTGGCGTCGCTGTTCCGGCACACGGCCACCGTCGCCGGGCGCCCCGGGAACGCCTCTGCGCTCGCCGACTGCGGTCGCGCGTTCGGCCAGCTCGTGCACCTCCTGGACGCCGTGGAGGACCTGGCGGCCGACGCCGCCGCCGGGCACTTCAACCCACTGACCGCCACGGGCACCGACGAGGCCGGCGCCCGCGCAGTCGCGGACCAGCTTGCCGCGGAGGTGGCCGCTGCGTACGCCCGGGTGGAGGTCGCCGATGGCGCGCTCGCCGAGGTGCTGCTGGGCCGGGAGGTGCGCGCGGCGGTGGAACGGGTGCTGCCCACCCCGGTCGAGATCCCGGCGCAGCGCGGCGGTACGACCGCCGGGCTCGCCGTCTGGGCGTTGATGCTCAACGCCGTCTTCGTTGGCGGCAGCTGGGGGAGCGGCGGCCGCGGCGGCTGCTGCAGCTCCGGCGGCGGGTACGGCCGACCCGGGTACGGCTACCAGCAGCGCGGCTACCGACGGGGCTACGCCCCTCCGGCGTACGGCTACCGCCGCGTCGGCCCCGGCTGCGGCCAGCTGCTCGCCTGCAACTGCTGCGCCAACCTCGCTTGCAACGCCTGCTGCTGCGGGGCCAACGACTGCTAGGAATGCGCGCATGACGAGCATGCGCGCCGCCCGCTTCGACTCCACCGCCCGCACCCTGCAGGTGGAGGACGTAGCCGTTCCCGAGCCGCTGCCGCACGAGGTGCTCGTGCAGGTGAAGGCCTGCGGCATCTGCCTGTCCGACGTGCACCTGCTGGACGGCTCGCTCGCCACGAACCTCGCGGCAGTGACGCCGGGCCACGAGGCCGCAGGGATCATCGCGGCTGTCGGCTCAGCGGTCGCGCACTGGCAGCCCGGCCAGCGGGTCGTCATGGCCGGCGGCAAGCCGTGCCTCACGTGCGCGGCGTGCGCAGGCGGCCGGCTGGACCGCTGTCCGAACATCCAGGTGATGGGCTTCGGCTACGACGGCGCGTGGGCGGAGTACGTGACGGTCCCGGGCGGCACGTTGACCGCGGTGCCCGACTGGCTGCCGTTCGAGCAGGCAGCGATCCTCGCCGACGCCGTCAGCACCCCGTACGCAGGGCTGGTCCAGCGGGCGAAGTTGGCGCCGGGGGAGACGGTCGGGCTGTGGGGCATCGGCGGGCTCGGGGTGCACGCCGTGCAGATCGCCCGGCTCGTCGGGGCCGGCCTCATCGTCGCGATGGACCCGTCGCCGGTCGCCCGGGAGCGGGCGCTGAAGCTGGGGGCTGACGCCGCCCTCGACCCGATGTCGCCCGACCTTGCCGCAGAGCTGTTCACGTTGACCGGCGGCAAGGGCCTCGACCTCGCAGTCGACCTGGTC
>JBHENF010000092.1:0-6326 GCA_046262175.1 Mycobacteriales bacterium | reverse complement strand
CCGTGATGGTCATGGCGGCCGCCTCGGTCGCGCTCGTCACCGCCCGCGTACGCCTCGGCCGAGGTGGAGCGCTCGCCGCGTGGGCCTCCTTCCTCGTTCTCCGCGGGCTGATCACGTTCCTCGTCACGATCCCGCTGGGCGAGGGCACGCCGCACTTCCCGATCTACCTCGCCGAGGCACTGCTCGTCGAGGGCGTCGCCCTGCTGCTCGGCACCGCGCGGATCGTCCGCTTCGGCGTCGTCGCCGGCCTCGCCGTCGGCACCGTCGGGCTCGCCGCCGAGTGGGGCTGGTCGCATGTCTGGGCCGTCCTGCCCTGGCCGGCCGAGCTCTTCCCCGAGGCCGCCGTCCTCGGCCTGCTGACCGCGGTCGGCGGCGGCATCGTCGGCGCCTGGCTGGGCGCCCGGCTGAACCGCACCGCCGGCGTCGCCGTGTCCGAGGAGCGGTCCGCCCGCTGGCTCGCCCCCGTCGGCCTCGCCGCCGTGCTGGCCTGCGTCGGCGTCTCGATCCCCATCACGACCGGTGCGGCCGTCGCCGCCAACGTGACGCTGACCCCGGCGGGCGCCGGCCAGGTGCAGCTCGTCGCCACGCTGACGCCCGCCGATGCGGCAGACGATGCCGAGTGGTTCACCGCCACCTCGTGGCAGGGCGGCGGCATGGTCGTCGACCGGCTGGTCAAGACCGGGCCCGGGACGTGGAAGAGCACCCGGCCGCTCCCGGTCACCGGCGACTGGAAGACCACGCTGCGTATGAACCGCGGCAGCGACATCCTCGGCCTGCCGGTGTACCTGCCCCAGGACGACGCCATCCCGGCCAAGGGCGTGGCAGCCGACCCGACCTTCACCCGCGAGTTCATCAAGGACAAGCAGCTGCTGCAGCGCGAGGCCAAGCAGGGCGTGCCGACCGGGCTGACGACCGCCGCCTACCTCGCCGTCGGCGCCCTGGCCGTGCTCGCGATCCTGTGCCTCGCGGCCGGGACGGCGTACGCGGCGA
The DNA here is from genome assembly GCA_046262175.1 of Mycobacteriales bacterium. Lineage (GTDB taxonomy): Bacteria > Actinomycetota > Actinomycetes > Mycobacteriales > SCTD01 > RYN-124. The sequence goes on along the minus strand of JBHENF010000092.1, from coordinate 5,336 downwards.
AGCAGGCGGGCCGGCCGATGGACCCGCCGGTGCAAGCGCGCGAGCGACCGAAGGTCGGCGTCTAGCCTTCCGCGCATGCCGGCCGAGCACCCAGCGAAGCGCGCTCGGCTCGTCGTCCTGATCTTCGCGGCCTGGGTCCTGACCCGCGTGCTCCTGGTCGCCCTGACCAGGGCGCGCGGGCTGTACCCGTACCAGGACGACCCGTTCGACCTGGCCACCTTCCCCGGCTGGGGGCACGCGTTCGCGACGGGCGACGGGGACGTCCCGCTGCGGGACGGCCCGTGGGAGTACCCGGCCGGCGCCGCCGCCGTCTTCGTCCTGCCGGCGCTGCTCGACGGGGCGCCGTACCAGCTCGGCTTCGTCGCCCTCATGGTGCTGGTCGACGCGGCGTTCCTCGTCCTGCTGCTGCTGCACGGGCTGCGCCACGGGCGGCTCGCCGGCGCCTGGCTGTGGGTGGCGGCCGTGCCGCTGCTCGGGCCGGTGGCGCTGGCGCGCTACGACGTGCTGCCCACGCTGGCCGCGGGCGCGGGCCTGCTGCTCGGGGCGGCCGCCATGCCGCTCGGCGCCGGCGCCGTCCTCGCCGCCGGGGGCGCGCTGAAGCTGTGGCCGCTGCTGCTCCTGCCGCTCGTCGCGGTGCTGCTGCCGGGCCGGGTGCGGCTCGTCGCCGGAGCGACCGCCGTCCTCGGCGCCGTCGCCGGGATCACGACGCTCTACGGGGGCGGGCCGCAGCTGCTGTCGTTCCTGTCGTACCAGCGCGAGCGCGGGCTCGAGATCGAGTCGCTGCCGGCTCTGCCGCTCCTCGTGGCCGGCAAGGACGTGCAGGTGTTCTTCGGCTTCGGCAGCAACCAGATCAGCGGCCGGCACGACGCACTGCTCGAGCACGTGGCGACTGCCGGGCTCGTCGGCGTCCTGCTGCTCGTCGGCCTGCTCGCGGTCCGCGCGCGTCGGACGGGCGCCGACGCGGTCCAGGCCCTGCTGGCCCTCGCGGTGCTGCTCGTCGCCGGGCTGCTGTGTTTCGACAAGGTCCTCAGCGCGCAGTACCCGCTCTGGCTCGCCGGCCTCTTCGCCGTCGGGTTGTGCTTCCCGCGCAGCCGGCTGCTGCCGGCCGTGCCGCTGCTCGCCGGCGTCCTGGTCACGACGCAGCTGCTCTACCCGCTGCTCATCCAGGACCTGGTGGCGGTGCACGACCGAGCGGTGGCCGTGGCCGTCGTACGGGATGTCCTGCTGCTTGCGCTCACGGTGCAGCTCGGTGTGCTGGCCTGGCGCTCTACCGGGTCAGAACAGCGGGTTGCGGCTGACGAACATCGCGCCGAGGACCGCCATGCTCATGGCGCTGGTGACGAGCACGGCCTCGTGCGCGCGGAAGCGCTCGGCCAGGCGGGCCAGCGCCCACACGGTCGGGAAGATGACCAGGTAGATCCGCGGTAGCGACAGCAGCGGACGGCCCGGCCACATGAGGAACAACGGGAAGACGACGCTCGCCCAGACGAACACGCCGTACAGCGGCCGCGTCCGCACGGCCACCCAGATCCCGGCCGCCATGACCAGCACGACCACGAGGAAGTCGACGAGGAAGTACGCGCCCGGGTTCGAGCCGGGGAACTGGACCGCGACCTTGTAGCCGGCGACGAGGGTGTCCCACGGCCAGGAGTTCTCCTTGCCCCAGCCGGTCTTCTGCAGGTCGATCGGCCGCCGCCAGTCGCCGGCCTGCAACTGCCAGTAGCCCAGGTACCCGACGAGACCTCCGGCCGTCGCGAGGCACGCGGCCGCGCCTTTCGCGAGCACGGTAACGCGGCGCCTCAGCGGCCCGACGGCGCCGCGGGCCTGCCACACCGCTTCCACCGCGAGCGGGACGGCGAGCAGGACGCCCGGGCTGCGCGACAGCGCCGCGAACAGGCCGAGCACCGCGGCAAGCACCCAGCGCTGGGTGCGGGCGGCGTACAGGGTGCCCACCGCGAGCGCGAGGAAGAGCGACTCGCTGTACGGCGCGAACAGGAAGAAGCCGGTCGGGAACGCGCACAGGTAGAGCACCGCCTTGCGCGCCATCGACTCGCTGAACTCGCGCAGCGTGAGCCGGTAGAGCAGCACCAGGCCGATGATCAGCGCGACGTTCGAGACCAGGTACGCCGCGAGCAGCCAGTGGCCGCCGGTGAGGGTGCCGACGACGCGGATGAGGAACGGGTACAGCGGGAAGAACGCGCCGCTGCCGTCGTCCAGCCGGTAGCCGCGCGAGCCGATCCGCAGGTACCAGAGCGCGTCCGCCGTCTCCCAGCCGGTGATCGCCGTGGACCAGCCGGACGTCGGCGGGGCGGGCCACCCCGGGACGCCGACGTTGCCGTTCGGCGGGAGCAGGCCGGCGACGAGGAAGCCGAGGGCGAACAGGCCGGCGCGGAACGCGAGGTACACCCGCAGGCAGTAGCCGAGGGGGCCGTGCCAGGCGGTGACGAGCCTGTTCGGGACACCGGCCGTCTCGACCGAGCCCTCCTCGACCACGGCTGGGCCGACCGTCGTGGTCATGCGGCGAACTCCTCACGTCGTACTGCCGAGGCCAAGAGCAGTATGCGGCCGCCGTCGTGCCGTGGGAGCCAGTTCACCGCGTGCGAGACCTGTTCGACGTCGAAGCCGGTCGCGCTGAGCAGCTGCTCCAGGTCGGCGCGGGTCATCCCTCGCCGACGCCGCGTGCTCAGGATCAGGCGGCCGCCGGGCGCCAGTCGCTCAGCGGCCGTTCGCAGGACGGTCACGTCGGTCGCCAGCACGCGCACGCCGAGCGCGTACGCAGCGTCCACCCGCGCTGCCGGGTCGGTCGCAACCGTGAGCCCCGCCGCCGCGACGCGCTCCCGCACGGCCTCGGCGGCACTCCCCAGCACCGCCGCGTGCTGCCCAGCGTGCCCACGCAGCCTGCGCTGCAGGAACACCGACTCGGCGCCGGCGAGGGTCGTGGCTGCTGGACCCGGGTCCGAGGCGACGGCATCGCGCCGGGTGACGATCGCCAGGCGGAGCGCGTCCAGCGCCATCCGGCCGCCGTCGCGCAGCGGCGACACGCGGCTGGCCTCCACGTGGGCCCACTCGGTCGGGATGACGACGATGCGCAGGCCGAGCCGCTCGGCGCGCAGCAGCACCTCGACGTCGAACGCGAACCGCCGGATCGACAGCGACCCGAACAGCGAGATCGCACTCGCGCGGTCGAACGCCTTGAGGCCGCACTGGGTGTCCGGCAGCGCCGTCAGGCGCAGCGCGCGTAGCAGCCGGTTGAACGTCTTGCCCGCCCCTTCGCGGCCGCGCGGCTGCCGCACCGTCAGGTCGCTCTCCGGGTGCGCCCTCGACGCGACCGCCACCTGCGCACCCGCCTCCACGGCGCGGCAAACCTCGGCGATCGCCGACGGCGGGGAGGACAGGTCGGCGTCCACGAAGGCGACGACGGGAGCGGTGGCGGCCAGCACGCCCGTACGCACAGCCGCGCCCTTGCCGAGGTTGCGGGGCAGCCGCACGACGCGCGCCAGGAGACCGCTCCCGTCGAGCGCCGCACGGAGCACGGCGACCGTGTCATCGGGACTGCCGTCGTCGACGAAGACGAACTCGCAGCGCGCCGCCAGCTCGCTCGCGCTGAGGGTGGCGACCGTGGCGCCGATCCGCCCGCTCTCCGCGAACATCGGTACGACGATCGTCCAGTCCGGCACGTGCCCCTCTGCTCGTCCGCCTCCGCCAGCAGTCCCGAGGTTACGGCGCAACACCCGTTAGCCTGCGGCAGTGAGTGCGCCCGACGACGCCGGCAGCACGGTCACGGTGGCAGCACCTGCCCCCGAGCCGGCGCCCGCTGCGCCGCAGCCCGATTCGGGCAGGGGCCGACTCGAGTGGCTCGCCTGGTTGGCCGGTGCCTGGCTGCTCAGCATCGTGCTGACCTGGCCGCTCGTGCGACGGCTTAGCGACGTCGTCCCCCAGGACGCCGGCGACCCGCTGGGCCAGGCCTGGTTCGTCGCGGAGGCGGGTCGCGCGCTACGCGGTGTCGGCTTCGCGGCCAACACCTTCTTCCCGGCCGCCAGCAGCGGCGCCTTCTCCGACCCGCTGCTCGGCTACGCACCCCTGGGGCTGTTCGGCAACGGCGTTGCGGCTGCGGTGATCCGCTACAACCTGGCGTTCCTCCTCGCGTACGCCGTGGCGTTCGCGGCCGCCGCGCTGCTGGCCCGCGAGCTGGGGTGCCGGCCGGCCGCAGCGGCGGTCACGGGCGCCGCGTTCGCGTGGTCGCCGTGGCGGCTCGGCCAGAACGGGCACCTCAACGTGCTGTCCACCGGGGGGGTCGCGCTGACGATCTTCCTGCTGACGAGCGGGTACCGCCGCGGCCGGCCGTGGCAGGTGGTCGCCGGCTGGTTCGCCGCCGCCTGGCAGATCAGCTTCGGCTTCGCGCTGGGCGTCTGGTTCTGCTATCTGCTGGCCGCTCTGGCGGCGGTCGGCATCGCCGTCTGGCTGACCCGCGGACGGCCGCGGCTGTCGCGCGGGCTCGTCCTCAGCACCGCCGGCGGCGTGGCCGCCTTCCTGCTGGTCACCGGGCTGATGGTCCGCCCGTACCTGCGCATCCTCGCGCAGGACCCGGCCGCGACCCGGGGCGAGCAGGAGGTCGCGTTCTACTCGCCGCCGCTGCGCGCGCTGCTGTCGGCCCCGGCCGAGAGCCGGGTGTGGGGACACGCCACCGCCTTCGCCCGGGACAGCCTGCCGTGGCCGCCGGAGCAGACGCTGTTCCCTGGGCTGCTCGTCGTCCTGCTCGCGCTGCTCGGCCTGCGGTGGAGGTCCGCCTCGGCCGGGCTGCGCCTCGGGCTGCTGGTCGGAACCGGTGTGGTGACCCTGCTGTCCCTCGGCCTGAGCGTCGCAGGCGGGGTGTTCTACCGGCCGCTGTACGAGCACGCACCGGGCTGGTCCGGACTGCGTACGCCCGGCCGGCTCGCGTTCGTCTGGAGCCTCGGCCTCGCCCTGCTCGCCGGCTTCGGCGCCGGCCGTCTGAGCGACCTCGCGGCCGGCCGCGTCCGGTCGGCCGGGAGAGCCCGTTCGGCCGGCGCAGCGGTCGCCGTCGCCTGCGCCGCGGTCGTCGCCTTCGAGGGCTCGCCGCACCTGCCGCTGGTCGACGTCCCACAGCCGCCGGCCGCCCTTGCGCAGCTGCGCGGGCCGATCTGGCAGCTGCCGAGCGACTCGCTCAACGACACCGCGTACATGCTCTGGTCCGTCGACGGCTTCCCGCTGATCGGCAACGGCAGCGCGAGCTACGCGCCGCCGGTGCTGAACGAGCTGCGCTCGGGAACAGCCGGCTTCCCCGACGCCGCCTCCGTGCAGCTCCTGCGCGGCAAGGG
>JBHENF010000091.1:0-7851 GCA_046262175.1 Mycobacteriales bacterium | reverse complement strand
GCGCCGGTGCCGCCGCGCCGGACCTGCAGGTCGCTGGCCAGGAAGACCACCGACAGCTTGGCGAGCTGGTCGGGCAGCAGCTGCTCGACGAACCGTCCGTCGAAGGTCAGCAGGTGGTCGGTCGCGATGGATCCGGTGACGGCGATGCGCATCCGCGAGACCCTAGCCAGCGGCGCGGGACATTACCCGCGGGTAAGGGTTGGGTACCCACCGGTAACTCCTTACCGTCGGGTCATGGCCGTTCCCAGTGACATCGAACCCACGTCGATCATCGACCTCGTCGACGACTGCCGCGAGGTGTCCAGCGTGCTTGCGCCGTACGTGATCGACCTGACGAAGATCCCGACGCCGCGCAGCCCGCTGCCCTTCCAGGTCCCTGCGGGCGCCGCTGAGGCGCTCGCCGGCTACGACTACTACGGCAGCTAGAGCTTCTCGACCAGCAGGCTCGCGCCCTGGCCGACGCCGACGCACATGGTCGCGAGGCCGCGCGTGCCGCTCTCCCGCTCGAGCCGGCCGAGCAACGTGACGACCAGCCGCGCGCCGCTCGAGCCGAGCGGGTGACCCAGCGCGATCGCGCCGCCGTCGGCGTTCAGCGTCTCCTCGTCCAGACCCAGCCGGCGCGCGCAGGCGATCACCTGTACCGCGAAGGCCTCGTTCAGCTCGACCGCGTCCAGATCTGACACCGACCAGCCGGCGCCGGCGAGCGCCTTCTCCGTCGCGGGCACCGGCCCGAGCCCCATCAGGTGCGGCTCCACGCCGGCGGCGGCCGCGCGGACGACCCGCGCGCGCGGCGTCAGTCCGTAGCGCTTCAGCGCGTCCTCGCTGACCACGAGAACTGCGCTCGAGCCGTCCGACAGCGGGCTGCTCGAGCCCGCCGTGACGACGCCGTCCTTCGTGAAGGCCGGCTTCAGCGCAGCGAGCTTGTCCATCGTGGTCGAACGCGGCGTCTCGTCCGCCGTCAGCTCGCCCTTCGCGTGCGCGACCGGTACGAGCTCGGCGTCGAAGCGGCCGTCGGCGATCGCCTTGGCGGCCCGCTCCTGGCTGCGGAGGCCGTACAGGTCGGAGTCCTCGCGGGTAATGCCGTCCAGCGCCGCGACCCGCTCGGCCGTCTCGCCGAGGGTGATCGTGTGCTCGGGGTCGTGCTTGGGGTTGACGAACCGCCAGCCCAGCGCGGTGTCGGCGACCTCGCCCGGCTTCGCCCACGGAGTCCCGGGCTTGGCCATCACCCACGGCGCGCGCGTCATGGACTCGACGCCGCCGGCCACCACGACGTCCGCCTCGCCCGACCGGACCGCCTGCGCGGCGTTGGCGATCGCCGTCAGGCCGCTCGCGCACAGCCGGTTGACGGTGTACGCGCTGGTCTTGAGCGGCAGCCCGGCGAGCAGCACGGCCATCCGCGCGACGTTGCGGTTGTCCTCGCCCGCCTGGTTCGCGGCGCCGAGAATCACCTCGTCCACGACCTCCGGGTCGAGCCCGGCCCGGCGGACCGCCTCGCCCACGACGAGTGCCGCCAGGTCGTCGGCGCGGACGCCGGCGAGCGCGCCGCCGTACCGTCCGACAGGGGTGCGGACTCCGCCGACCAGATACGCCTCGGGCACGTCTAGTGGAACGACTCGCCGCAGGCGCAGGAGCCGCCGGCGTTCGGGTTGTCGATGGTGAAGCCCTGCTTCTCGATCGTGTCGACGAAGTCGATCGTGGCGCCGGCGAGGTACGGCACGCTCATGCGGTCGACGACGACCTTGACGCCGCCGTCGGCGTACTCCTGGACGGCGTCGCCGTCGAGGGAGCGCTCGTCGAAGAACAGCTGGTAGCGCAGGCCGGAGCAGCCGCCGGGCTGGACGGCGACGCGCAGCGCCAGGTCGTCGCGCCCCTCCTGGGCGAGCAGCGCCTTGACCTTCTCAGCGGCCGGGTCGCTCAGGACGACGCCGGTAGCGGTGGTCTCGGTCACGGCGTCAGTGGCTGTCTCGGTCATGCGGGCGTCTCCAGGGTGTCGAGGTCTTCGTACGGGACAACGCGGACGTCGCCCGGACTCTTCCTATTCTCCCACGCCGCGGGACCACTCGCGGGCGACCCGCGCAGCCAGGGCGGCCAGCTCGCCCGCGGGGTCCGCGAGCGACGCCTGCAGGTCGGGCACCTCGTACGCCGCCTCGACGCCCGCGGCGGCCGTCTCCCGGCGGCCGACCGTCACCCGTCCGGCGAGCACCAGGCAGGGCACCGCCTCCTCGGCCGCGGCTGCCGCCACCCCGGACACCACCTTGCCGCGCAGGCTGGTCGCATCGAAGGTCCCCTCCCCCGTCACGACCAGGTCCGCGCGAGCCACCCGCGCCGGCAGCCCGACCAGCCGCTCGACCAGGGCGATTCCGGGCTCGCGCCCCGCGCCCAACGCGAACAGCGCGGCGCCGAGCCCGCCGGCGGCACCCGCACCGGGCAGGTCGCGCACCGCCACGCCGAGGTGCGCCTCCAGCGCGCCGGCCCAGGCGGCGAGCGCGCCGTCGAGCAGCGCGACGTCTTCCCGGCTCGCGCCCTTCTGCGGTCCGAACACCGCGCTCGCGCCGTAGAGCCCGAGCAGCGGCGTGTCCACGTCCGTGGCGGCGACCAGCTCCGGCGCCTGCGGTGTGCCCTCCAGGCGGACGACCCCGCGGAGCGCTGCACCGCCCGGCTCGAGCGGCCCGTCGCTCCCGTAGCGCGCGAGCCCGAGCGCCGCGAGCATCCCCGCCCCGCCGTCGTTGGTCGCTGATCCGCCGAGCCCGACGACGACCCGGTGGGCTCCGGCCTCGGCGGCGGCCCGGACGAGCTGCCCTACGCCGTACGTCGTCGTCATCCTCGGGTCGCGCTCGGCCGGCGCGAGCAGGTGCAGCCCGCACGCCTGCGCCGACTCCACTTAGGCGGTGTCGCCGGCCAGCAGCCAGCGCGCGGTGACGGGTCGGGCCAGCGCGTCCTCCACCACGCACGCGTGCAGCTGCGAACCCGGCAGCGCCGCCGCCAGCACCTCGGCGAACCCCGGCCCGCCGTCGGACAGCGGCGCGAGGTCGAGCTCGTCCGCCGGCGCCACGGACGCCCAGCCGGCGGCGATCGCGCAAGCGGCCTGCGCCGGGCTCAGCGTGCCGCCGAACCCGTCCGGAGCGATCAGCACGCGCATGCCAGCAGGGAAGCACGGGGGCCTGGCAGTGGTTGTCGTCTGTGAGACACTAACCCCGTGCCGAGGAGAACCCCGTGACCGTCGACCTGGACCTGCTGCCGGGTGTCGAGCCGTCGCCGCTGGCCCTGCTCCTGCTCGGCAAGCAGCGCGACGACGACTCGGAGCGCGGCGTCGACTGCCCCGGCGACCTGCCACCGGCGTCCGACCCGTCGCTGGTCGAGCGCGCGCGCAGGGCCAAGGAGGCACTGGGGAGCCGGGTGTTCGTCCTCGGCCACCACTACCAGCGCGACGAGGTCATCCAGTTCGCCGACGTCACCGGCGACTCGTTCAAGCTGGCCCAGCAGGCCGCCGCCCGGCCCGACGCCGAGTTCATCGTCTTCTGCGGCGTCCACTTCATGGCCGAGTCCGCGGACATCCTCACCGGACGCGAGCAGGCGGTGATTCTGCCCGACCTCGGCGCCGGCTGCTCCATGGCCGACATGGCGACGTTCGACCAGGTCGAGGAGTGCTGGGCGGTCCTCGAGGAGATGGGGGTGGCCGACCAGGTCGTCCCCGTCAGCTACATGAACTCCTCGGCCGCGATCAAGGGCTTCACGGGCCGGCACGGCGGCACGATCTGCACGTCGTCGAACGCCAAGCGGGCAATGGAGTGGGCGTTCTCCAAGGGGCAGAAGATCCTGTTCCTGCCCGACCAGCACCTGGGTCGCAACACCGCCGTGCTCGAGCTCGGCCTGACGCTCGACGACTGCGTCGTCTACAACCCGCGGCGGCCGAACGGCGGCCTGACGGCGGAGCAGTACCGGGACGCGAAGGTGCTGCTGTGGAAGGGGCACTGCTCCGTACACGGTCGCTTCACCGCGCAGTCGGTCGCCGACGTACGGGAGCGGGTCCCGGGTGTCAACGTGCTGGTCCACCCCGAGTGCCAGCACGAGGTCGTGCTCGCTGCGGACCTGGTCGGCTCCACCGACTTCATCATCAAGACGCGCGACGCGGCGCCCGCAGGCAGCGCGTGGGCCATCGGCACCGAGCTGAACCTGGTGAAGCGGCTCGCCGCCCAGCACCCGGACAAGACGGTCGTCTTCCTGGAGAAGACGGTGTGCTTCTGCGCGACCATGAACCGGATCGACCTGCCGCACCTGGTCTGGTCGCTCGAGGAGCTGGTTGCGGGGCGGGTGCCGAACCGGATCACGGTCGAGCCGGAGACGGCGCGCTGGGCGCGTCGGGCGCTGGACCAGATGCTCGCGCTGAAGTAAGGGACAGCCGTAGCCCGTAGCCTCCTGTTCCGTGACGGAGACGCCCGCGTCGGGCAGGGGGCGGGACCAGCCCACATCCGCGTCGGGAAAGGGCCGGCCGACCCCGAAGCAGCGCAAGCGCGGCACCGGCCCGGTCGCCCCTCCCCCGGCGAACCGGCGGGAGGCGGCGAAGCGGGTGCGCGAGCAGTCCGCCGAGCAGCGCAAGAAGATCAAGACGGGGACGAAGACCGGCGACACCCGGTACCTCATGCCGCGCGACGCCGGGCCGGTCCGCCAGCTCGTCCGCGACCTCGTCGACAGCCGCCGGCACATCGGCGTGCTGCTGCTGCCCGCGGCGCTGCTGCCCGTCCTCGCCCAGCTCAGCGGCAGCGCTCAGGTGCTGGCCCTGGCGACGACGCTGTGGCTGGCCACGCTGCTCGCCGCCATCAGCGACTTCGTCATCACGGCCTTCGTCGTACGCGGGCGGATCAAGGCCGACCACCCGGACGAGACCAAGATGCGCGGGCACCTGCTGTACGCGGTCGTCCGTACCGCCCAGTTCCGCCGCTTCCGGCTGCCGCCGCCGCGGGTGAGCGTCGGCGAGAAGGTCTGATGCGGCGGGCCGCCCTCGCCGTCGCCGCGCTCGCTGCGATGACCGCCTGCACCGCGCGTACGGAGACCGTCGCGATCACCCAGTCCGCCGAGGTCACGCCGCTGCGGGTGCTGACCGAGGCCGTTGCGGCCCCGCCGGCCGCTGCGCTGCAGCTACCGCGCGGCGGCCGCTCGATCTTCCCACGCTTCACTGTCGTGGCCCATTACGGGACCGCCGGCACCGGCGCGCTCGGCGTCCTCGGCGAGGGGACGCCGGAACAGGCCGGTCCGCGGCTGCTCAAGGCCGCCGCGCCGTTCGCCGCCGCGTCTGGCCGGCCGGTGCTGCCGGCGATGGAGCTGATCTCCTCGATCGCGCAGCGGGCCGCGGGGCCGGACGGGCTCTACAGCACGTACATCCCCGACGCGGACGTCGCCCGCTACCTGGCGGAGGCGCGCAAGGTGAAGGCGCTGCTGATCCTCGACCTGCAGCCCGGCCGCGCGGACTTCCTCGACCAGGCGAAGCACTTCGAGAAGTTCCTGGCCGAGCCGGACGTCGGCCTGGCGCTCGACCCCGAGTGGAAGCTGACCGGGGCGCAGCGCCCGCTCGGGCAGATCGGCGCCACCGACGCGGCGAGCATCAACCGGGTCTCGGCCTGGCTGGCGCAGCTGCGGCAGGAGCACGCGCTGCCGGAGAAGCTGTTCATGCTGCACCAGTTCCGGTCGTTCCAGATCCCGGACCGGGACGAGGTGGTTGCGCGGCCCGGCCTCGCGACGGTGCTGCACGCGGACGGCTTCGGAACCCAGAAGGTCAAGCGGCAGGTCTACGACGTGCTGGCGATCCGCAGCGGTCCGCTGCACAACGCGCTCAAGCTGTTTCTCGACGAGGACACCGACATGATGACGCCGGCCGAGGCGATGGCCCTGCGCCCGCGCCCGGAGTTGATCACCTACCAGTAGGCCGCCGGCCGCTGCGCAAGGGGCACCTCTGCCGGCCGACGCGCCGGCGAGTCCCGCTGCAGATGTGCCAACAGCCGCCGGCCGCACCGGATGCGGTACGTCACCTGCGCAGCGCGACCTACCGCACCTCGTGCAGCCGTCGCGGGCGCAGAACCGAGCCGCCGGCGCGTACGGAGTGCGGTAGGTCGGCGCGCGCGGGCACCTACCGCACTCCGTGCGGGATCCGCATCCGCCGGGGGCGGTGGGTTTCGAGAGTGTCCGGTCAGGCGCCGGACGCCACCCCGGCCCGCGGCGCCGGGGCCGGAGCCCGGCGGCCGGGCTACATCGCGGAGGTGGCGTCCGGGGAGTAGGCGTCGCGGCTGTACCGCGCGACGGCCGACCACATCAGCCAGCCGGGGATGCCGTTGTCGCGGGCGCCCTTGATCTGCGCCCGCACCTTGTCCGGCGTGTAGCGGCCCTTGTAGTTCTCGTCCTGCAGCCACGGCACAACGACGCAGTTGGTGCCCTTGACGTCCTTGAGCCAGTCGACGAGCGAGCGCTTCACGATCGAGTACGGGTCGGCGTACGTGTCGGGGACGCCGTACTCGCCCGGGTTCCAGTGCGACGGGTAGTCCATGGGGATCACCACGTCGAGGTGCTTCGCCATCTTCGGGATGTTCTGCGCCGTGGACTTGAAGCGGGTCGCGGCCTGCGCGAACGCCGCCGCACCGAGCGATCCGCCGAGCGGGCGGATCTGCGCCTGCGACTCCGCGAGGAAAGACACGATGGAGTCCTCGGGCTCGCCGACGAGCCCGGGGAAGCGCATCCCGCTGATCTTGCCGTCCGGCCGGCGGATGTAGTCGTACACGACGTCGTCGAAGCCGCCCTTGACCGCCTCGACGGCGATGTCCTGGTTGTACTTGCGGACGTCCGGGTTCGCGAAGTTCGTGAAGCCGTGCTTGTTGTAGCCGTACAGGTACTTCGAGCCGTCCGGGTTCTGGATGAACCAGTCCTTCTTGCCGTGCGCCTCCGCGTAGTCGGCGAGCTTGGGGTCGTTGAAGGCGACGACGCGGCCGATCACGCGGATGCCCAGGCCGTGCAACTGGTCGGTGACCTTCTTCGGGTCGTAGTACTCGAACGTCGACTTCGCCGCCTTCGCCAGCGGGATCTGCGAGTCGTAGTTGATGATCCCGTCTTCGTCCTTGATGTCGAGCTGGACGGCGTTGATCCGCTTCTCCTTGATGAGCTGGAGAACCGGGTTGCGCAGCTTGGAGTACGCCCACGCCGCACCGGTGACGTGGACGGCGCGGATGTTGGTCGGGTACGCGGTCGGCACGATGAGCACCTGCTCGGACGTGTTGCCCGCGGCGTCGGTGGCGACGACCTTCGCGCCGGCCGGCGGCGTCGGGTACTCGACCGTGAAGGACGCGCCCTTCATGGTGAGCTTCCCGCCGTCGGCGACGACCTTCGCGCCCTTCTCCACCGTCCCGCTGACGGTCACGGCGTCCTTGATCTTCACCGGCTTGTCGGGCGCCTTCACCGAAAGCGCCGGCGGCGTGCTGTCGACGGTGAACGTGCGGGTCACCGACGCGCTGCCCAGGAACCTCGGCGCCGAGACCTCGAGCCGGTGCTTGCCCTCGGCCAGCCCGACGAGGCTGACGACGCCGTCCTTGATCTGCGCGGGCTTGCCGTCCACGGTCGCCTTCACCTTGCCGGCGTCAACGCCCTTCGGCACGACCTTCACGGCGGCGGCTTTCGCCCCCACCACGGCCCCGTCCGCGAGGCCGCTCAGCGACAGCGAGCCACCGGTCTTGGCCAGGGCGGTGGGGACGCCGACCGCGAGGGCGGCGACCACGGCGATCGGGACGAGGACGGCGGGACGGCGCAGGCGGGACACGGTGCGGGCGGGCCTTCCGGGAGAGCGGTGGGTGGTAGCAACAAGCCTGTCGAAAA
>JBHENF010000090.1:0-25421 GCA_046262175.1 Mycobacteriales bacterium | reverse complement strand
TCGTGCACGTCGTCCCACACCGAGGTGGAGACGGGGCGGCCGGACAGGGCCGCCCAAGTGGGCTCGCCGACGAACGTCAACGCCGCGGCCGTGGGTACGACCGTCACCTCGTGGCCGGTCTCCGTCAGCTGACGGAGCAGCTCGACCGCCTTGTAGGCCGCGATCCCCCCGGCGACGCCCAGAACAACGCGCGGGGGCACGACGCGCGCCACCGGGCTACGCGGGGTCGGCGACGTGCTCGTGCGTGAGGAGGCCGCCGTTGATCTCGCGCAGGGCGATGCTCAGGGGCTTCTCCTGGACGCCGGTCTCGACCAACGGGCCGACGTACTCCAGCAGGCCCTCTCCCAGCTGGGAGTAGTAGGCGTTGATCTGCCGGGCGCGCTTGGCGGCGTAGATGACCAGGCTGTACTTGGAGTCGGTCGCGGCGAGCAGCTCGTCGATCGGGGGGTTGGTGATGCCGATCGGGTTCGCGACGGTGCCGGACACAGTGCTCCTCAGTCTCTGGATATCTCCATCAACGCTACCAGCCGGGCGGCCGCGGCCTGGAGATCGTCGTTGACCACCAGGTGGTCGAATTCGTCCTCCGCCGCCAGCTCGATGCGGGCGAGGTCCAGCCGCTTCCGGACTCGCTCCGGGTCCTCGGTGCCGCGGCTGGTCAGCCGCCGCGCGAGCTCGTCGAACGACGGTGGCGCGAGGAAGACCAGCCGGGCGTCCGGCATCGCCGCGCGGACGAGGCGGGCGCCCTGGAGCTCGATCTCGAGCAGCGCGGGCGTTCCGGCTGCAAGCGTGTCCTCGACGGGGCGGCGCGGAGTCCCATAGCTGTTGCCCGCGTACGACGCGTGCTCGAGCAGCTCGTCCGCCTCGACCATCCGGTCGAACTCGGCCTCGTCGACGAAGTGGTACTGCACGCCGTCGGTCTCGCCCGGTCGCGGCGACCGCGTGGTCACGCTGATCGACAGCCAGACCTGTGGGTGCCGCTCGCGCACCACGCCGATGAGGCTGCCCTTCCCGACCCCGGACGGACCGGACAGCACGGTCAGTCGCGCCGGCGTCATCCCGTCCCGAACTCGCGCTGCAGCGCCTCGCGCTGCTTGGTCCCCAGGCCGCGGACGCGTCGCGAGGGCGAGATCTCCAGCCGCTCCATGATCCGCTGCGCGCGCACCTTCCCCACCCCCGGCAGCGCTTCGAGCAGCGCCTCGACCCTCATCTTGCCGATGGCGTCGTCCGTGTCGCCGCTGACGAGCACGTCCGTCAGGCTCGTGCCGCTGGACTTGAGGCGAACCTTCAGGTCGGCCCGCGCGCGCCGCGCCGCGGCCGCCTTCTCCAGCGCGGCGGCCCGCTGCTCGGGCGTCAGAGGCGGCAGGACCACAGCCGGGTTCACCTCGAAGCGTCAACGGGTCGAGCGGACCGGGCGACCGTAGCGACTCCCGTGCACAGCAGGCAATGGGATGATCCCGATGGGTGGTTCAGCCCTGTCCCGCCGCCGCCGAGACACCCGACGTGACGCGGGAGCGGAGTGCGCGCGGCGTGCCGTCGTACGACGCCGTGGCCCTGTGGGGGTTCGTGCTGTTCCTGTGCTGGGTGCTCCTGCCCGGTCGCGCGCACGACGCGCGCCAGGTCGTGAGCTCGGTGTCCTTCGTCGTCGCACCCGCCGCTGCGGCGTGGCGCTGCTGGCGAGCCGCGCAGCGCGGCGGCGGCTGGACCTGGACCTGGCGGCTGCTGGCGGTCGCGACCGGCGTGTGGGCCGTCGGCAGCGCGTGCTGGGACTACCTCGAGCTCCGCAGCGAGGCACCCGCGCCGTTTCCGTCCGTCGCCGACGCCGCGTACCTCGTCTTCCCCGTCTTGGGCATCGCCGCGCTCCTGGCGCTGCCGGCCATGCCCCGTCGCGCCGCTCCTGCCGCGCGACTGCTGCTCGACGGCGTCGCCGCGGCAGCCGCCCTGCTGCTGCTCGCCCGCTTCGGGCCGCTGTCCTCCGCCGTCGGTGCGGGCGTCCACGGCCTCGCGCGGGTCGTCGCCACCGCGTACCCGAGCTGCGATGTCCTGGCGGGCGCCGTCGTCCTGGTGGTCCTCGACCGACTGCGGACCGGGATGCGTCACCCCGGCGTGCTGGTGGCTGTCGCGTTCGCTGTGGCCTGCGCTTCCGACCTCACGTACGCCATGCTGAGCACCCACGGCGGCTACGTCGCCGGCGGGCCGCTCGACGCGCTGTGGGCCGGATCGTTCCTGCTGATCGGCGTCGCGGCCGGGCTGCCCGAGCCCGCCGCGCCGACTGCAAGCGGACCCCGCCGGCACCTGCTGCCGACACTGCCGGCGGTGCTGGCCATCGGCGTCCTGCTGCTGTCCCAGCAGCTGCTGGAGGGGCTCGACCGACTGATGATGGCGTACGTCGTGGCGCTCGGCGCGTCCCTCGCCGCCCGGCAGCACCTGCTCGGGGCCGAGAACCGCGACCTGCACCGGTCGCTCGAGCTTCGTGTCGACCAGCGCACGACGGAGCTGCGGCACGCCCGCGAGGTGTTCCGGCACCGCGCGTACACCGACGCCCTGACCGGGCTCGGCAACCGCGACGCGTTCCACGAGGCGCTGGCCGACGTCGCGCAGGGCGCTTCCGGGGCGCACGTCGCCGTCGTGCTGCTCGACCTGGACGGGTTCAAGCAGGTCAACGACGGCTTCGGCCACGACGTCGGGGACGAAGTGCTAGTCGCGCTGGCGGATCGGCTGCGCGGCTGCCTGCGCAGCGCGGACCACGGCAGGTACGACATCGCGCGGCTGGGTGGGGACGAGTTCGCGTGCCTGCTGCGCGACCTGAACCGCTCGGAGGACGCGGACGTCGTCGCGGCCCGTCTCGTGGCGGCAATGCGGCAGAGCGTCGTCGTACGCGGCCACGAGTTCTTCCTCGGCGCCAGCGCAGGCGTCGCGGTCGCGCGGACGCCGTTTGCCGGGTCGCCGCGCGAGCTGCTGCGTGAGGCCGACACGGCGATGTACGCGGCGAAGGACGGCGGCGGCAACCGCAGCCGCACCTTCGACGCGCGGATGCACAGCCGCGTCGTCGAGCAGGTCGCGCTGGAGGCGGACCTGCACCGGGCCCTCGACGAGGGCGAGATCTACGTCCACTTCCAGCCGGTGTTCGACCTGGCGCACGGCCGCCTGACGGGCGTTGAGGCGCTGGCCCGCTGGACCTCTCCGACACGCGGTGAGGTGTCGCCGGTCGAGTTCATCCCGGTCGCGGAGCGAACCGGGCTGATCGTGGACCTCGAGCGACAGGTGCTCGACCAGGTCTGCGAGCAGATGGTCCGCTGGCGGCAGGTGCTGCCGGACCTGAAGGCCGGCGTCAACTTCTCGGCGCGCCACCTGCGCGAGCCCGACCTGCTGCCGTCGGTGCTCGCATGCGCCGGTCGGCACGGCCTGCCGGCATCGGCGATCGTGGCCGAGGTGACGGAGAGCCTGTTCTTCTCCGACGAGGACGTGGTGGCGGAGGTCCTGCAATCGCTGGACGCGGCCGGGATCGTGCTGGCGCTGGACGACTTCGGGACGGGGTACTCCTCGCTGTCACGGCTGTCCCGGCACCCGTTCCGGATCCTCAAGGTCGACCGGAGCTTCCTCGCCGAGGTGGTCGAAGGCGGGCGGCCGCCGACGATCCTGCTGGCGACGCTGTCGATGGCGCGCGGGCTCGGGCTGGATGTCGTCGCGGAGGGCGTGGAGACCCAGGCGCAGCTGGACTTCCTGATGGCGCACGGCTGCGGCTTCGCGCAGGGATACCTGCTCGGTCGGCCCGGGGCGGCGGAGAAGATCGGCTCGCTGCTGCTCGAGCAGCTGATCCCGACCCAGGGCTAGGTCAACCCGGCCGCGATCTGTGCGGCAGCGGCGCCGGGGTCGGACGCACCCGTGATGGGCCGGCCGATGACGAGCAGGTCTGCGCCGTCCGCGAGCGCCCGCTCAGGAGTGGCGACGCGGGCCTGGTCCTGCACGTCGGCTCCGGCCGGGCGCACCCCCGGCGTGATGAGGACGACGTCCGGTCCCACCTCCGCCCGGACGAGCGCCACCTCCTGCGGGGAGCAGACGAGGGCGGCGGCGCCGGCGCCCACGGCGAGCACAGCCAGCCGCCGCACCGCGTCCTGCGACGGGCCGGCAAGGCCGATCTGCTGCAGCGCGTCGTCGCCCAGACTGGTCAGGACGGTGACGGCCGCGATGCAGACGTCCGGTGCGGCCTCGACCGCCGCGCGCACCATGTCGGCGCCGCCCCCGGCGTGGACGGTGAGGTACTTCGGCTTCAGCCGCGCGACGGACCGGGCTGCCCCGGCGACGGTGTTCGGGATGTCGTGCAGCTTCAGGTCCAGGAACAGGCCGACGCCGGTGCCGCCCCGGACGGTCTCGACCACGGACGGGCCGGTGCGGCAGAACAGCTCCAGGCCGACCTTGACGACGGAGACGTACGGAGTGACCGCCTGCGCCCAGCGGGCCGCCGTCTCCACGTCGGGCGCGTCGAGGGCGACGGCGATGGGGGCCTTGGTTTGTGGCACTCAGCTCTCCTCGGGCAGGTCGTCGCCGACCGGGTCGGGGTCCTGCGGCACGTACTTCTGGGCGGGCTGGTGCGCCAGCCCCACGATGTCGGACAGCCGTTGGACGCCCCGCTCCGCCAGCGCGTGCGCGAGCTCGTGCAGCACCCGCACCGGCGCGGTCGGGTCGCCGAAGACGGTCGTGCCGACGCTGACAGCGCTGGCGCCGGCGAGCAGGAACTCGAGGGCGTCGAGCCCGGTCCGGATACCGCCCATGCCGAGGATCGGCACGTCCGGCAAGGCGGCGTGGCACTGCCAGACGCAGCGGACGGCGACGGGCCGGATCGCCGGGCCGGACAGGCCTCCGGTGATCCCACCGAGGACCGGACGCATCGTCGTGGTGTCGATCACCATGCCCAGCAGGGTGTTGATCACCGACAACCCGTCGGCGCCGGCGTCGACGACCGACCGCGCGATCTGCGCGATGTCGGTCACGTCCGGCGAGAGCTTGGCGAAGACGGGAACACCCTTGTCGGTGTTGCGACGGACCGCCGAGACCACGGCCGCCGCGGCGACCGGGTCGCAGGCGAACACTTGGCCGCGGTCCTCGACGTTGGGGCAGGAGATGTTCACCTCGACCATCGACAGTCCCGGCCGCCCGCGCAGCTTCATGGCCAGCTTCGCGTAGTCCTCGACGCTGCCGCCGGCGATGGAGACGACCGCCCGCGCCTTGCGCTCGGCGAGCCAGCCGAGGTCCTTGTCGAGGAACGCGTCGATGCCCGGACCCTGGAGGCCGATCGAGTTGAGCATCCCGCTCGGTGTCTCGGCCATCCGCGGCGTCGCGCGACCGGACCGCGGCGCGAGCATGATCGACTTGGTGACGACGCCGCCGATGGACGTGACGTCGAAGAACTGGTCGAGCTCCTGCCCAGCCGCGGCGCAGCCGCTGGCGGTGAAGACCGGGTTCGGGAACCGGACGCCGGCGAGGGTGGTGCTCAGATCGACATCCGGCAGCGGCGGGTGCGCCCGGTGCTTGACGGTCAGGTCCGTCATCAGTGGCCGCCCCCGGTGGAGACGGGCGCGCCGAGGACGTCGGCCGGGACGGTGCCGACGTCGTCCCACCGCACCCGGTCCCCCAGGAAGACGGGACCCTCGACGCACGAGCGGACCATGCGGCTGACGCCGTCCTCACCGATGACCGGCAGGACGCAGGTCATGCAGACGCCGACGCCGCACGCCATCGACTCCTCGACCGCGACCTGGCTCGGGATGCCGCGGGCGGCGGCGAGGTCGCTGACGGCGCGCAGCATCGCCATCGGCCCGCAGGCGTAGACGACGTCGGCGCGGGTGCGGTCGAGGACGCCCGGCAGCACGTCGCTCACGCGGCCCCGCTCTCCGGCACTGCCGTCGTCGGTGGTGACGGCGAGGGAGGAGCCCACCCGCTTCGCGTCGAGCGTGCCGAACAGCCTGTCCGCACTCCCCGCACCGAGCACGAAGTCCACCCGGCTCCCGCGCTCGCGCAGGGCCCCGGCCAGGGGCAGCAGCGGCGCGGCGCCGTATCCCCCGCCGACGAGTGTGGCGTTGACGGGCTGCGTCGGCAGGCGGAAGGGCTTCCCCAGCGGGCCGACGACGTCCACCTTGTCCTGCGGTCGCCGCGCGGCCAGCCACGCCGTGCCCTTGCCGTGGACCGAGAACACGAACTCGACCGTGCCGCCGTAGACGCCGCGCTCCTTCACGTCGTAGATCGCAAAGGCTCGGCGCAGCAGCATGCTCGACTCGGGACCGCCCACCTGCAGCGCCACGAAGTGGCCGGGCTTGGTCAGCTCGGCGATGCCCGGCGCCACGACCGTCATGGCGTTGTACGCGCCCACCCTGCGGAGCGACAGGACCTCGCCCTGGACCTGGACGGGCATCAGTCCCGCCCTGCGACGAGCAGGGCGTGGTGCTCCTGCAGCGAGCGGACGCCGATGTCACCGCGGACGAGCGCCTCGATGCCCTGCACGCAGGCAGCTGCCCCCTGGATCGTCGTGATGCAGGGGATGCCGCGGGTCACCGAGGCGGTGCGGATCTCGTAGCCGTCGAGC
This sequence comes from Mycobacteriales bacterium, assembly GCA_046262175.1. GTDB lineage: Bacteria > Actinomycetota > Actinomycetes > Mycobacteriales > SCTD01 > RYN-124. The sequence continues at coordinate 18,844 of JBHENF010000090.1, read as the reverse complement.
CGCGGACCGACACCGAACGGGGTGTTGAACACCAGGTCGATGTCGCCGTTGAGGATCATCGGCACCACGTCGTCGCCGTGCCCGTGCGAGTGCTTGCCGACGACGGTCGCGTTGACGCCGTTGCGACGCAGCACGTCCGCCGTGCCCTCCGTCGCCACGATCTCGAAGCCCAGGTCCGCGAGCCGCTTGACGGGGAAGAGCATCGCCCGCTTGTCGCGGTTGGCCACGCTGACGAACACCCGGCCTTTCACCGGCAGCGAGCCGTACGCCGCCGACTGCGACTTCGCGAAGGCCGCGCCGAAGACGGCGTCGATGCCCATGACCTCGCCGGTCGACTTCATCTCCGGCCCGAGCACCGTGTCGACGCCGCGGAAGCGGCCGAACGGCAGCACCGCCTCCTTGACCGAGATCGGCGCGTCGTACGGGAGCGTCCCGCCGTCGCCGGTGGCCGGCAGGATCCCCTCTGCCCGCAGCTCCGCGACGGTCGCGCCGAGCATGATGCGCGCGGCCGCCTTCGCCACCTGCACCGCGGTCGCCTTGCTGACGAACGGCACCGTGCGGCTGGCCCGCGGGTTGGCCTCGAGGACGTACAGGACGTCGTCCTTCAGCGCGTACTGGACGTTGAGCAGCCCGCGCACGCCGACGCCCTGCGCGATCGCCTGTGTGCTTGCCCGGATCCTGGCCAGGTCGGCGTTGCCGAGGGTGATCGGCGGCAGGGCGCAGGCGGAGTCGCCGGAGTGGATGCCGGCCTCCTCGATGTGCTCCATGACGCCCGCCAGGTAGAGCTCCGCGCCGTCGTACAGGCCGTCCACGTCGATCTCGATCGCGTCCTCGAGGAAGCGGTCGACGAGCACCGGCGCGTCCGGCCCGATGTGCGTGGAGCGCTGGACGTAGTCCACGAGCATGTCGTCGCTGTAGACGATCTCCATGCCGCGACCGCCGAGGACGTACGACGGCCGGACGAGCACCGGGTAGCCGACCCCTTCCGCGATGGCCTTCGCCTCGTCGTACGAGCGAGCCATGCCGTACTTCGGCGCGGGCAGCCCCGCGGCGGTGAGGACGTCGCCGAACGCCCCGCGCTCCTCGGCGAGGTGGATCGCCTCGGGACTCGTGCCGACGATGGGGACGCCGCAGTCCTTGAGCTCCTGGGCGAGCCGCAGCGGCGTCTGACCGCCGAGCTGCACGATCACGCCGACGACCTCGCCGCTCGCCTGCTCGGCCGCGACGACCTCGAGGACGTCCTCGACGGTCAGCGGCTCGAAGTAGAGCCGGTCGCTGGTGTCGTAGTCGGTGCTGACCGTCTCCGGGTTGCAGTTGACCATCACGGTCTCGTAGCCGGCGTCGTGCAGGGCGAAGGACGCGTGGCAGCAGGCGTAGTCGAACTCGATGCCCTGGCCGATGCGGTTCGGGCCGCTGCCGAGGATCAGGACCTTCTTGCGGTCGCTCGCCCCGACCTCGTTCTCCTCGTCGTAGGAGGAGTAGTGGTAGGGGGTCTCTGCGGCGAACTCGGCTGCGCAGGTGTCGACCGTCTTGTAGACGGGCCGCACACCCAGCTCGTAGCGCAGCGCCCGAATGACCGTCTCGGAGACGCCCCGGACGGCGGCGATCTGCTTGTCGCTGCAGCCCATCCGCTTGGCGGTGCGCAGCAGGTGCTCGTCCAGCTCCGGCGCCTGCTCGAGCTCCGCGCGCAGCTCGACGAGGCTGAGCAGCTGGTCGATGAACCAGGGGTCGATCTTCGTGGCCTCGAACACCTGCTCGGGGGTCGCGCCGAGCCGCAGGGCGCGCTCGACCGTGTGCAGCCTCCCGTCGTGCGGCGTGCGAGCCAGCTGCAGCGCGTCCTCCGCGGTGCCAGGCGGATCCGGCTCCGCCCAGAAGCCGCTCGGCGCCTGCTCCAGCGAGCGCATCGCCTTCTGCAGCGCCTCGACGAAGGAGCGCCCTATGGCCATCGCCTCGCCGACGGACTTCATCGTGGTCGTCAGCTCCGGGTCGGCGCCCGGGAACTTCTCGAAGGCGAAGCGTGGGATCTTCACGACGACGTAGTCGAGGCTCGGCTCGAAGCTGGCCGGCGTCTCGCGCGTGATGTCGTTCGGGATCTCGTCGAGCGTGTAGCCGACGGCGAGCTTCGCCGCGATCTTCGCGATCGGGAACCCGGTCGCCTTGGAGGCCAGGGCGCTCGACCGGCTGACCCGCGGGTTCATCTCGATGACGACGATCCGGCCGTCGTCGGGGTTGACGGCGAACTGGATGTTGCAGCCGCCGGTGTCGACGCCGACCGCGCGGATGACGTCGATGGAGATGTCGCGCAGCCGCTGGTACTCGCGGTCGGTCAGCGTCATCGCCGGTGCGACCGTGACCGAGTCGCCGGTGTGCACGCCCATCGGGTCGAGGTTCTCGATGGAGCAGATGACGACGACGTTGTCCGCACGGTCGCGCATCAGCTCGAGCTCGTACTCCTTCCAGCCGAGGATCGACTCCTCCAGGAGGACCTCAGTGGTGGGGCTGGCGTGCAGGCCGCCCCCGGCGATGCGGTGCAGCTGCTCCAGGTCGTGCGCGACGCCGGAGCCGCTGCCGCCCATGGTGAAGCTGGGCCGGACGACGACCGGGTAGCCGAGGTCGTCGACCGCCGCCAGCACCTCGTCCATGGAGTGGCAGATCGCACTTCGGGCGCTCTCCGCGCCGATGTCGGCGACAATCTCCTTGAAGCGCATGCGGTCCTCGCCGCGGCGGATCGCGTCGATGTCGGCGCCGATCAGCTCGACGCCGTACTTCTCGAGCACGCCCTGGTCGTGCAGGGCCATTGCGCAGTTGAGCGCGGTCTGCCCGCCCAGGGTCGCGAGCAGCGCGTCCGGCCGCTCCTTGGCGATCACCTTAATGACGTACTCCGGCGTGATCGGCTCGATGTAGGTCGCGTCGGCGAACTCGGGGTCGGTCATGATCGTCGCCGGGTTGCTGTTGATGAGGGTGACCCGCAGGCCCTCGGCCTTCAGCACCCGGCAGGCCTGCGTTCCGGAGTAGTCGAACTCCGCGGCCTGCCCGATGAGGATCGGCCCCGAGCCGATGACCAAGACGTGCTGCAGGTCCTCGCGCCTAGGCACGCTTGCCCTCCATCAGCTGTGCGAACTGGTCGAACAGGCCGGTCGCGTCGTGCGGTCCGGGCGCCGCCTCAGGGTGGTACTGGACGCTGAAGGCCTTCGCCTGCAGGCACTTCAGGCCCTCGACCACCTGGTCGTTGAGGTCGACGTGGCTCACCTGGACCTGGCCGTACGGGCTGTCGACGGGGCTGCCGTCGACGGGTGCGTCGACCGCGAACCCGTGGTTGTGGCTGGTGACGTGGACGCGCCCGGTGCTGAGCTCCTGCACCGGCTGGTTCACCCCGCGGTGGCCGTACTCCAGCTTGTACGTGCCGAGGCCGAGGGCACGGCCGAGGATCTGGTTGCCGAAGCAGATGCCGAACACCGGGACCTCTGCGTCCAGCACGCCGCGCATCGCGTCCACGGCGTAGTCGGCGGTGGCGGGGTCGCCGGGGCCGTTGCTGAAGAAGACGCCGTCGGGCTGCACCGCCAGCAGGTCGGCCGCGGTCGCCGTGGCCGGCAGCACGTGCACCTCGCAGCCGGCCTTCGCCATGTGCCAGGGCGTGCGGCGCTTGATGCCGAGGTCCATGGCGGCAACCGTGAAGCGCTTCTCCCCCACCGCAGGCACGACGTACGCCGTCTCGGTGCTGACCTCCCTGGCGAGGTCGGCGCCCTTCATCCCCGGGCTCGCCTGCACCCGCTCGAGCGTGTCGCCCGGGACGTCGCCGCTGAAGATGCCGACGCGCATCGCGCCGCGCTCGCGCAGGTGCCGGGTCAGGGCGCGGGTGTCCACGCCGCTGATGCCGACCACGCCCTGCCGCTCGAGCTCCTCGTCCAGGGTGCGGCTGCTGCGCCAGTTGGAGCGGACCCGGCTCGGGTCGCGCACGACGTAGCCGCTGACCCAGATCCGGCTCGACTCCGGGTCCTCGTCGTTGACCCCGGTGTTGCCGACGTGCGGGGCGGTCATGACGACGACCTGCCGGTGGTACGACGGGTCGGTCAGCGTCTCCTGGTAGCCGGTCATGCCGGTGTTGAACACGGCCTCGCCGAACGTCTCGCCACTGGCGCCGTACGACTGGCCGCGGAACGTGCGCCCGTCCTCGAGGACGAGCAGCGCGGGGGCGCTCACGCCGCCACCGGCAGGTGCGCGCGGATGGCGTCGGCGAGCCGCTGGTGTTGGGCGTGGTCGTCCGCGCGGAAGGCCGACGTGAGCTGCGCGGCGCCGAGCCGCCAGGTGAGGACGAGCAGGCCGCCGGGTCCCATCACCTTGCCGGCCAGGGCGTCGCCGAGCCCGGCGTCGTCGATGACGTCGTACGGCAGGAAGAGCTCGCCGGTGCCCTCGCGGTCGATGTGCACGCCGTCCGTCTGGACGCTGAGCTCGGCGATCGCGCGGTCGGAGAGGCCGTGCACGGCGACCCGGTCCAGCCAACGCCCGGCGAAAGTGGTGCCGACGAACAGCCCGGGGGTCAGCCCGACGACGCTGGTCCCGGTGCCGTCGCTGACCGGCGGCGCCGGAAGGAACCCCTGTCGGCGCTGGCGGTTGCGCCAGCCGCGGAGCATCAGCAGGTACACGCCGGTCAGCGCGAGGAGCCCCAGCAGGACCAGGATCGGGCGGCTCATGCCAGCTTCCCGTCGAGAACGGTCGGGCGGCCGCGCAGGAAGGTGGCGACGACCCGGGCGGGTAGCTCCCGTCCCGCGAACGGGGTGTTGCGGCTACGGCTGGCCCTCGCGGTCGCGTCAACCGTCCAGCGGGCGCCGGGGTCGACGAGGCAGAGGTTGGCCGGCTCGCCGACCTCGAGCGGCCGGCCGTGGCCGTCGAGCCGGCCGATGCGTGCGGGCGCCTCGGACAGGCGCTCGGCGACCTGCCGCCAGGTGAGCAGGCCGGTCTCGACCATCGTCTGCGCGACGACGCTCAGTGCCGTCTCCAGCCCGGTCATGCCGGGTGACGCCGCGCCCCACTCGGACTCCTTGTCCTCCAGGGCGTGCGGCGCGTGGTCGGTGGCGACGCAGTCGATGGTGCCGTCGGCGAGGCCGGCGCGGAGCGCGTCGACGTCCGCCTGCGTCCGCAGCGGCGGGTTGACCTTGTAGACGGGGTCGTAGGTGGCCGCCAGGTCGTCGGTGAGCAGCAGGTGGTGCGGCGTCACCTCGGCCGTGACGTCCCAGCCCTTGTCCTTCGCCCAGCGGATCAGCTCGACGCTGCCCGCGGTGCTGACGTGGCAGATGTGCAGCCGGCTGCCGACGTGTCCGGCGAGGATGCAGTCGCGCGCGATCACGGCCTCCTCGGCGACCGCGGGCCAGCCCGTGAGGCCGAGCTTCGAGGAGTTGATCCCCTCGTTCATCTGGGCGCCCTCGGTGAGCCGCGGCTCCTGGGCGTGCTGCGCGATGACGCCGTCGAACGCCTTGACATACTCCAGCGCTCGGCGCATGAGGCTGGCGTCACTGACGCACTTGCCGTCGTCGGAGAAGACGCGCACCCGGGCGGCGCTGTCGGCCATGCTCCCGAGCTCGGCCATCTGCGTGCCGCCGAGGCCGACGGTGACCGCGCCGACGGGGGCCACGTCGCAGTGACCGGCCTCCAGCCCGAGCCGCCAGACCTGCTCGACGACGCCCGCGGTGTCGGCGACGGGATCCGTGTTGGCCATGGCGTGCACGGCCGTGAAGCCGCCGAGGGCCGCGGCGAGGGTGCCGGTCTCCACCGTTTCGGCGTCCTCGCGCCCCGGCTCGCGCAGGTGCGTGTGCAGGTCGACCAGGCCCGGCAGCAGGACGCCGCCGCGACCGTCGTACGTCTCGTCGCCGGTCAGCCCGCTGCCGATCTCGACGATCCGCCCGTCGCTGATGCGCACGTCGACCGGCTCGCCCTCCCCGTACAGCAGGACGTTCGTCAGGATCACTGCTCTGCCCCTTGCTGGTTCGTGTCCGCAGAAGCCCCGATCGCCGGCTCGGCGCCGCCGAGCAGCAGGTAGAGCACAGCCATCCGCACGCTGACCCCGTTGGCCACCTGCTCCTGGATCGTGCTGCGCGCGCCGTCGGCGACCTCCGGCGCGATCTCCATCCCGCGGACCATCGGCCCGGGGTGCATGACGATGGCGTCGTCCTTGAGGACCTGTGCCCGGCGGACGTCAAGGCCGTAGCGGCGCGCGTACTCGCGGCTGCTCGGGAAGTAGGCGGCGCCCATGCGCTCGCGCTGGACGCGCAGCATCATGACGACGTCGCTCTTCGGGAGCACCGCGTCGAGGTCGTACGACGTCTCGCACGGCCAGGCCTCGACGCCGACCGGCAGCAGCGTCGGCGGGGCGACCAGCGTGACGTCGGCACCGAGGGTGCTCAGCAGCAAGACGTTCGAACGGGCCACCCGGCTGTGCAGGATGTCTCCGACGATCGTGACCCGCAGGCCCTCGAGCCGGCCGAGCCGCTTGCGCATCGTGAACGCGTCGAGCAGCGCCTGCGTCGGGTGCTCGTGCGTGCCGTCGCCCGCGTTGACGACGCTGCCACGGACGATGCGGGCGAGGTTGACCGGTGCGCCGGACCAGCTGTGCCGGATGACCACGGCATCTGAGCCCATGGCCTCCAAGGTCAGCGCGGTGTCCTTCAGCGTCTCGCCCTTGCTGACGCTGGAGCCCTTTGCGGAGAAGTTGATGACGTCGGCGCTCAGGCGCTTCGCCGCCAGCTCGAAGCTGGTGCGCGTACGGGTCGAGTCCTCGAAGAAGAGGTTGACGACCGTGCGCCCGCGCAGCGTGGGGAGCTTCTTGACGGTCGCCCGCTCGGTGAGCTGCGCGAGCTCCTCCGCGGTATCGAGCACGAGCAGCGCGTCGTCGCGGGTGAGGTCAGCGGCACTGAGCAGGTGGCGCTTCACGCTGTCACCGACCCAGCTGGCCCCAGCAGGACAGCGTCGGCGCCGTCGTGCTCGCTCAGGTGGACGTGGACGGTCTCGCGCATGCTCGTGGGGATGTTCTTGCCGACGTAGTCGGCCCGGATCGGCAGCTCGCGGTGGCCTCGATCGACCAGCACCGCGAGCTGCACGGCGCGCGGCCGGCCGAGCTGGGCGAGGGCATCCAGCGCGGCCCGGATGGTCCGGCCGGAGAAGAGCACATCGTCAACGAGGACGACAAGCTTGCCGTCGATGCCGTCGCCCGGCACCTCGGTCTCCTCCAAGGCACGCGGCCGCTTGAGGCGGAGGTCGTCGCGGTACAGCGTGATGTCCAACGACCCGGTCGGGAGCGCGTTGCCCTCGAACGCCTCGATGCGGCTGGCGAGCCGGAGGGCGAGCGTGCGGCCGCGGGTGGGGATGCCGAGCAGGACGACGTCGGCGCCGCCGCCGGTCTTCTCCAGCAGCTCGTGCGCCATGCGGTCGATCACGCGACCGACCTCGGGAGCCGTGAGCACGGGCCGCGCCGCGGCCGGGTCGCCCGCTGTGGGGCGCGTTCCTGGGGCAGCCGTCACCGGCACGACCTCCTTCCCCGCCTCACGGGACGGGCTCGGTGGAGGGGAAGCGAACGCTCCGACCGTAGCGCACCGGCGACGCGTGCCAGGCGGACGTCACGCAGAGTGTTGACCCGTTGCACAGCGGGCAGTACCGTCACTGTTCGTAATCATAAGTGGCGAGGCTGTGACACCGGGGACCCAGCGGTCACCCCGCTCCGCGAGGAGCGTGCCCCCGGTCGAGCCAGTGGTGAGACCGGCGCCCCGGATGTGCGTTGACTGAACCTGACGCCTGCAGAACGGGAGCACCACCACGATGTCGGACTACGCCAAGGCGCTCGGCGCCCGACTCCGCGCGATCCGGACCCAGCAGGGTCTGTCGCTGCACGGGGTCGAGGAGAAGAGCCAGGGCCGCTGGAAGGCCGTCGTGGTGGGGTCGTACGAGCGCGGAGACCGCGCCGTGACGGTCCAGCGACTGGCCGAGCTCGCCGACTTCTACGGCGTCCCGGTCAGCGAGCTGCTGCCCGAGGGCGTCATCATCCCGGCCAACGAGCCGGCCGCCCGCATCGTCATCGACCTCGAGCAGCTGTCGTCCGTTCCCGCCGACAAGGCCGCGCCCCTGGCGCGCTACGCGGCGACGATCCAGAGCCAGCGCGGCGACTACAACGGGCGCATCCTGTCGATCCGCCAGGAGGACCTCCGGTCACTCGCCGTGATCTACGACGCGTCACCCTCCGCACTCACCGAGCAGCTCATCGGCTGGGGCGTGCTGTCCGCAGACGCCCGCCGCGCCATCGAGGTCTAGACCGCCAGGTTCGGCTTGAGGCTGAGGATTCGAGCAAGCAGCCCGTTGACGAAGGTCGGACTCTCGTCGGTCGACAGACTCGAAGCGAGCTCAACCGCCTCGCTGACCGCGACACCGTCCGGCACGTCGTCACGCCAGAGCAGCTCGTAGGTCCCGAGGCGCAGGATCGCCAGGTCGACCGGCGGCATGCGCTCGAGCGTCCACTGCTCTGAATACGTGCTCAGCAGCTCGTCGATGCGGGCCTGGTTCGCCACGACGCCCTCGACCAGCTCGACGGCGTACTCCGGAACCGGCGGGTCGCTCTGCGCCAGCCGCGCCTTCAGCGTCTCGACGACGTCGGCGTCGCGCTGGGCCGCCTCGTACAGGACGTCGAGCTCTCGCTTGCGCGCCTTGCTGCGAGCACCCACCTAGTTCTTCTCGTTGATGCGACCCAGGTAGCGCCCGTCGCGGGTGTCCACCTTGATCTTCTCGCCGGTGGTGAGGAACAGCGGCACCTGGATCTCCGCGCCGGTCTCCAGCGTCGCCGGCTTCGTGCCGCCGGTCGAGCGGTCGCCCTGCAGGCCGGGGTCGGTGTGCTGGACCAGCAGCTCCACGGAGGCGGGCAGCTCGATGTACAGCGCCAAGCCCTCGTGCACCGCCACGATCGCGTCGGTGTTCTCGAGCATGTAGTCCGCGTTGCCGCCGACCGTCGCAGCCGGCACGTACATCTGGTCGTACGTGTCCTTGTCCATGAACACGAAGTCCGTGCCCTCCTTGTACAGGAAGGTCATGTCCCGCTTGTCGACCGTCGCGACGTCCACCTTGGTGCCGGCGTTGAACGTCTTGTCGACGACCTTGCCGGTCACGACGTTCTTCAGCGTCGTACGGACGAAGGCACCGCCCTTGCCGGGCTTGACGTGCTGGAACTCGTTGACCGCCCACAGGCCGTTGTCGAGCTGGAGCACCATGCCGTTCTTGAGGTCGTTCGTGGAGGCCATGAGCAGCGAGTCTACTGACGGTTCGCGAGCCAGCTCAGGGCGAGCCGGTAGCCATCGACGCCGAGGCCGGTGATGGTCCCCGTGGCCACTCCGCTCACGACGCTGGCGTGCCGGAACTCGTCCCGCGCAGCGGTCTGGCTGATGTGCACCTCGATCAGCGGCGCCGTCAGCTGCGAGCACGCGTCCCGCAGGGCGTAGCTGTAGTGGCTCCAGGCCGCGCTGTTGAGCACGACGGGCGTGCCGCTGTCGGCAGCCTCATGCAGCCAGCCGATCATCGTGGCCTCGTCGTCGGTCTGCCGTACGTCCGCCTCGGGGTTCTCGGTCTTGCAGAGCTGGACGAGCCCGTCGTACGTCGTGCTGCCGTAGACCTCCGGCTCGCGACTGCCGAGCCTGCCGAGGTTCGGGCCGTTCAGGACCAGCACCCTCACAAGAACACCTCTCCCCCGCGGTCCTTGCGGACCTCCTCGTACGCCGCGACCAGCAGGCTCGGGTCGGGGTCCTCCAGCATCCTCGGCCGCGCGAGCCCGTCGAGGACGACGAAACGCAGGCGGTTGCCGCGCGACTTCTTGTCGACGGCCATGGCGGCGTGCACCTGGGACCAGTCGCCGTCGTACGTCGTCGGCAGCCCGACGGTCTCGAGCACCTCCCGGTGGCGCGCGGCGGTGGCGTCGTCGAGACGGCCCGCCAGCCGACCGAGCTCGGCGGCGAAGACGAGACCGACGCTGACGGCGGCGCCGTGCCGCCACCGGTAGCTCTCCACCTTCTCGATCGCATGGCCGAGGGTGTGCCCGTAGTTGAGGAACTCGCGCTGCCCCTGCTCGGTGAGGTCCTCCCCCACGACCTTCGCCTTGACGGCGATGGCCCGCTCCACCAGCTCCCGCGTGTGCGGGCCATCTGGCGAGGTGGCCCGCTCGTCGATGAGGTCCAGGATCTGCGGGTCGTGCGTGAAGCCGACCTTGACGACCTCGGCCAGCCCCGCGACGTAATCGTGCTTCGCCATCGTCTCCAGCGCCGTGAGGTCCGCGAGCACCCCGGCCGGTGGGTGGAAGGCACCGACGAGGTTCTTGCCGGCGCTCGTGTTGATCGCCGTCTTGCCGCCCACGGCCGCGTCCACCATGCCGAGCAGCGTGGTGGGGACGTGAACCACTCGGACCCCGCGCAGCCACGTTGCAGCGACGAAGCCGGCGAGGTCGGTCGTGGCGCCTCCGCCGACCGCGACGAGCGCGTCCGTACGGGTGAAGCCGACGGTGCCGAGGACGTCCCAGAGGTAGGCCGCGACCTTCAGGTCCTTCTGCGCTTCGCCGTCGGGCACCTCGACCAGGTGCGTGTCGTTCGGCAGGTCCTCGTGCACCGCCTCCGCCGTTGCGCGCAGGCTCGCCGGGTGGACCACCGCGACCCGCTGCGCCCCGGTGAGCATCTCCGCCAGCTCGCCGAGGAGCCCATGGCCGACGACGACGTCGTACGGCTGCGTGCCGGCGACCCTGATGCGGGCGGGCGTCATGGCGTCAGCACCTCGTCCAGCACCTGCTCGGGTGTCTTGCCGTCGGTGCTGACCTCGCGACTGGCCACCTCGCGGTACAGGGGCAGGCGTTCGGCGAGCAGCTGCGCGAGCTGCGCGCGCGGGTTGAGCTGGAGCACGGGGCGTGCGGCGGACATGCCGACCCGCTTCACACCGTCGGACAGCCCGACGGCGAGGAAGACGACGTGATGGTGTCGGAGCAGCTCGCGCGTGCCGGCGTCCAGCACCGCGCCGCCGCCGAGGCTCAGAACGCCGTCGTGCTCCGCCAGCCCCTTCGCCACCGCCTCGGACTCGAGTTTGCGGAAGGCTTCCTCGCCGTCGTCGATGAAGACCTCCGGGATCGACTTCCCCGCCCGCTGCTCCACGTCGCTGTCTGTGTCGCGGAAGCCGACGCGGAGCCGGTCAGCAGCAAGCCGGCCGACGGTTGTCTTGCCGGCGCCGGGCGGCCCCACCAACACGAGCACGGGCGCGGTCAACGGATCTGCAGGGCCTTGAGGTAGCCCTCGTAGTTGCGGCGCGTCTCGTCGACCGAGTCGCCGCCGAACTTCTCCAGGCACGCATCCGCCAGCACGAGGGCGACCATCGCCTCGGCGACGACGCCGGCCGCAGGCACAGCACAGACGTCGCTGCGCTGGTGGTGAGCGACAGCGGCCTCGCCGGTGGCTGTGTCGATGGTCCGCAGCGCGCGGGGAACGGTGCTGATGGGCTTCATAGCGGCACGTACGCGCAGCACCTCGCCCGAGGTCATTCCGCCCTCGGTGCCACCCAGGTTGCCGCTGGTGCGCTGGAGCCCGCCGTCGCCACGGACGATCTCGTCCATCACCTGGCTGCCGCGCTTGCGGGCCGCGTCGAACCCGTCGCCGACCTCCACGCCCTTGATGGCCTGGATGCCCATCAGCGCAGCGGCCAGCCGCGCGTCGATCCGCCGGTCCCAGTGGACATGGCTGCCGAGGCCGGGCGGCAACCCGTACGCCAGCCCCTCCACTACGCCGCCGAGCGTGTCGCCGTCCTTGTGAGCGGCGTCGACCTCGGCGACCAGCGCCTCCCCGCCGCGGAGTGCCCGCACGGGACTGGCGTCGACCTCCGACAGGTCCTGCGGGGTCGGCAGCGTCGTGGTGTCGGCGTCCGCAGATCCGATGCTGACGACGTGGCTGAGGATCTCGACCCCGTACGCCTGCAGCAGGAACGCCTTCGCCACAGCGCCCAGGGCCACCCGCGCGGCGGTCTCCCGGGCACTCGCCCGCTCGAGCACGGGTCGTGCGTCGTCGAACCCGTACTTCTGCATCCCGACCAGGTCGGCGTGGCCAGGCCGTGGCCGGGTGAGCGGTGCGTTGCGCGCCAGGCCCTCGAGCTCCCCATCCGACACGGGATCGGCACTCATGACGGTGGACCACTTGGGCCACTCGGTGTTACCCACTGTCACCGCGAGAGGACCGCCCTGGGTGACGCCGTGCCGTACCCCGCCGAGGAAGGTCACCTCGTCGCGCTCGAAGGCCATGCGCGCACCGCGGCCGTGGCCGAGCCGTCGTCTGGCCAGTTCGTCGGCGACGGCATCCGTCGTCGTGCGCACGCCGGCAGGCAGCCCCTCCAGCACCGCGACGAGGGCGGGGCCGTGGGACTCACCAGCGGTCAGCCAACGCAGCACGCGACCAGTCTTCCACGCGGAAGAGGGAGGCCTCGGCAGCGCCGAGACCTCCCTCCGTCGAACCGATGCGCTGCTAGAGCACGCTGTTGCTCTCGCCGACCTTGACCTCGATCGGGCTGTCGTCGCCGACCTGCAGGACGGCCTTGTCGACCTCACCTTGCGCGTTCTTGCTGAAGGCCAGGACGACGAGCTCTCCGTACTTGCCGAAGCGCTGCGCCGGCAGGACCGTCTTCTTTTCGCCGTCGACCGTCCACGTGGTGAAGCGGACCTCGGGGTTGGGCTTGCTGATGCTGACCAGCTTGAGCGTGTACCGCTTCGTCACCGGCGCGAGCGGCGCCGTGCCGGTGCCGGTGCTGGTCGTCCCGGTCGTGGTCGTGGTTGTCGTGGTCGTAGGCGCCACCGGAGCGGCCACGGGAGCGGCAGCCGCCGGCGCGGCAGCGGGAGCGACGTACAGGGCCTTGAACGGGTCGCGGCCGAGCTGCTCCTTGTACGCGACCGGCAGCTTCTTCGCCGGCTTCACGACCTTCGGAGCGGCTGCGACCGGACGCGGCGCGCGGCGCACGGGCACGTACGCGACGTCCTCGGTGTCGCCGCTGCCGCCGAGGAACAGGTAGGCACCGGCGCCCAGCACGAGCGCGGCGACGACACCCCCCGCCACGAGCAGCTTCTTGCGGTCGGGCTCGGTGCCGTCCTCGTAGGCGACCACCTCATGGTCCGCCTCGAAGGGGAAGGTGTCCTGGCTCATGTCGTTCTCCTACTTCTTCGCCGGGACGGTGACGGTGACCGGCGCGACCGGCGCGACCGGCGCGCTGACCTGACCGGGGACGGTGACCGGCGTGGCGGCCGGGCGGTTAGCGGCCATGAAGACCTGGCCGGTGATGGTGGTCGTCAGCGACTTCCCGTCGTCAACGCTGGTCCTGCTCGACTTCTTGACCGGATTGGCGCCCGGAGCCAGCGTCAGCCCGCTGATCCGGAGGGAGCGCGGCAGGTTCTCGAGGTTCGCCACGAACTGCTCCACCTGGAAGTAGCCGCCCACGACATTGAGGGCCAGCGGGATCGAGGCCAGGGTGCCTGCCGTGCCGCCAGCCGCTGCGGCCGGGCGCGCTGCGCCAGCGGTTCCCGATGCGACTGCGGGCGCAGCCGCGGGTGCGGCAGGAGCCGCAGGCTGACCCGGCGTCACCGAGACCAGCTCGACCGCTGCAGAAGAAGCGGCCGCTGTGAGAGCGCGGATCAGAGCCGGAAGCGCCGGGTTGTCCGGGATTCGCGCGGCGACGGCAGCCAGCTTCGCCTGCTGCTTCGGGAGGTCCTTGGCCTGCGCCTTCAGAACGGTCAGCTGCGTCTGGAGCTGAGCGTTGGCGCTGACCTGCGACGCGGTCTGCGTCCGCAGGTCGTTCGCCTCGGCCTTCTTCGGCGAGACGAGGAAGTTGTAGCCCAGCGCCAGGATCGCGAGCGACCCGATCACGGTGAGGACGACGTACTGCTTCAGCTTGTCCATGTCAGCCTCCGGCCGGCTTCGAGTAACGACCCGAGTACGCGGAGGACGTCAGCGTGGCGGTCGAGGTGAAGGTCACCGTCTTGCGGGAACCCAACAGGGCCTCCGTCGAGCTGGTGAAGTACGGGTTGGCGTAGCCCTTCTGCGACGCGAGCGACTCGAGCCAGACCGCGACGTCGTCGTGATTGAACCCGACGCCGCTGAAGCTCACGGTGCCGATGCCCGGCGTCGTGAGCCCGGGAGCAGCGGCCCCAGCGGCGGCGGGCGCGCCGGCGCCCTGGGTGAACGTCACGTTCTTGACCCAGACGTTCTCCGGCACGGTGAGGCTCAAGTCGTTGAGGAACTGCGAGTAGCGGACCTCCTCGCCCATCGCCTGCGAGAGCATCGCCTGGGCGGCGGCGGCACGGGCGTAGACGGCGGTCACGTCCTTGTACTTCGCCGTGTCCGCCTGCAGCGTCGCGTTCTGGGCGTTCGCGCTGTCGAGCTCGGTCTGCGCGTTCGCGGCGCTGTGTGTGGCGCCGACGTAGAGCAGTGCGACGAGTCCCACGGCGCCGAGGACTGCGCCACCAAGGCCCACCTGGATGCGGCGGAAGCGACGCGTCTCCGCGATCTCCGGCGGCAGCAGGTTCACCCGAGGCAATGACCCCAAGGTGATGTCCGCCTTCGTCTCGGTCATGAGGCTCATGAGGCCACCCCCATGGCAAGCCCGACGGGCACAGCGACCATCGGCTCGACGTACGCGAGCTGGTCGTCGGTCAGGCCGGTCTTGCCGATCTTCAGCACGGACATGGGACGAGCGACGTCCACGGGCAGTCGCGTCGCGACCGAGAGCCGCTCGACGAGACCGCCGAGACGCGAGCCGCCGCCGGACAGGACGACCCGGCCGATGCGCGCGGCACCGGGCTGGGCGAGGTAGTAGTCGAGCGAGCCGCGTACCTCCTCGACGAAGGCACCGCCCATCTGCTCGATCGCGCGGCTGGCGGGGTGGCTCTCGACCATGCCGCCGTTGCTGAGGCCGTTGCCCTGCTTGACCGTCTCCGCCTGCTCCGTCGGTACGCCCAGTCGCTCGGCGACAGCGTCGGTGATGTCGGCACCGCCCATGAGCAGGATGCGCACGAAGCGCGGAACGCCGCCCTGGTGCACGACGATGTTGGTGACGCTCGCGCCCACGTCGACGAGGGCCTCGGCCTCCATCGTGCCGATGCCGCTGCTGGTCACGAGCGACCGCAGGACAGCGAAGCTGGTGAGGTCGACCATCGCAGGCTGCAGGCCGGCCTTCGTCACGGCGTCCATCGCGCTGCCGACCATGTCCCGGGCGGCGGCGACGAGCAGGACGCGCAGCATCCGACCACCTGCGTCGTTCGTGAACTCCTCGAGCGGGTGGAAGTCGAGGATCGCCTGCTCCACCGGCATCGGGATGAAGTCCTGCACTTGGAAGCTCAGCGACTTGCGCAGCTCGTTCACCGGCAGCCACGGCAGGTCGACCTGCCGGACGACGACCTTCTGGTTCGCGACGCCGACGACGACCTTCTTCGTGCTGAACTTGGCCTGCGCCCACAGCTGCTTGATGGCTGCCGAGACGGCGTCGCTGTCGATGACCTCACCGTCACGGACCGCGCCGACGGGCAGCGCGACCTGGCCGAAGCGCTCGAGCGTCGCCGGCCCCTTTCCCAACGAGAGCTCAGCGGCGCGTACGCCGCTGGTCCCGATGTCGAGACCCACTACTGGTCTGCCTGCCACGTCCTGGTCCCCTCGTGCAGCGGCTTCTGGCCGCGAGGTACCGGCGTTCTCGCCGGTGTTCAGAGGACGCATCGGACGTACGAGCGGTCTGCTTGAGCCGTCCGGCGCAGTTGGCTATCCGCCAGTCGTGAGATCCAGGTAGCTGCCGACGAGGCCGTGGCCGAAGAGGATGGCCAGCAGCGCTCCCAGGAGCATGAACGGACCGAAGGGGACAGCGGTCTTCCGGCCGCCCTTCTTGACGAGGATCAGGCCGATCCCGAAGAAGCCACCGAGGAAGAAGCCGAGCAGCAGGCCGGCCGCCCACACGTCCCAGCCGAGCCAGGCCGTGTACAGGCCAAGAACGCCGCTGAGCTTGACATCGCCGAACCCCATGCCCGCCGGGTACGCGAAGCAGAGCGCGAAGTAGACGGCGAACATGGCTGCGGCGCCGAGAACGGCGCGAAGGAGCAGGTGCGGCTCGTCGAGGCTGGCGACGCCGAGCAGGGCGGCACCGACGACGTAGGAGGGCAGCGTGAGGACGTCGGGCAGCCGCTTGACGTCGAGGTCGATGAGCGCGAGCGCGATGCCGACCGCCGCCAGGTAGAGGTACGCCGGCAGCTCGGCGCTGAGGCCGAACTTCAGGGCCATCACCGCGAACAGCGCGCCGGTGCCGGCTTCAACGAGCGGATAGCGGGCGCTGATCGGCGCCCGGCAGTCGCGGCACTTGCCGCGCAGGATCAGCCAGCCGAGCACCGGCAGGTTGTCGCGCGGTCGGACGGGCTGTCCGCAGCTCGGACAGGCGCTCGGCGGGCTGACGATCGACTCGCCCCGCGGAACCCGCCAGATCACGACGTTCAGGAAGGACCCGATCAGCAGCCCCAGGACGGCACAGAAGGCGGCAAGGAGGAGCACCGCGCCACGGTATCGGCCCTAGCTGTCGACTTCGCGGAAGTGCGTCCGGACCACCGAAAGGATGCTGCCGTTGGTGTTCTTCGCGAAGCACTCGTTCAGGCCGACGTTGCCGCCACCGACGAACTTGAGGTCCCTGCTGAACATGGTCCCGACCAGCTGCGATGAACCGGCGAACGCGATTTCCCCTTCGGGAACGAACAGGTTGCCGGTGAACTTGGTGCTCGAGCCGAGGTTGAGGTTGCCGTTGCGGACGATGATGACCACACTCGGGTGCTTCAACGGGCAGGGCAGGGTGTCGGCCTGCCAGGCGTAACCGTCCAGTTGGCTGGTCAGGCTCAGGTTCTGGCCTTCGATGTAGATGACCGGGTTGTATCCCGGGCTTCCCGGAGTGGTCGACGCCACCGGGAAGGTCGGGGAGACACCGGCGGGAAAGTACGTGCCCGCTGCCTGCGCGCGGGCCTTCAACAGTGCGTACTGGTCGTCCGTCAGCCCCTTTTCGATGTAGCCGTAGCTGTTCTTCATGACGTCGAGGTTGAAGCCGGAACCCCGCGACCCGTAGTCGCCGTACGGCTGACCGTTGACGTCCGACGTGGCGGTTCGGCAGGGCCCGCCGTCGGCGGCGGCGAAGGGACCGCCGAGCTGGTTGTTGTAGGTGTCCGGCAGGTCGTTGTCCTGGTCCGCGGGCCAGGTCGTGTTGCACGTGGAGCTGCGGTGCACGAGTCGCGTGTCGGTCGCCTTGAGGGTCGTCACGTCCGCGACGCTGCAGGCATTCTGATTCGTGTTGGTGATGTACGACGTCGAGTGCACCGCGGCCGGGAGCCCGTTGTAGGGGTCCAGGGCGCTGCCGCTCGCCCCGGCCAGGAAGGTCAGCTTGTCCCTGCTGTCGACGCAGGACCCGGAGAACACGCTTTCCTGCGTGACGGAGACGTTGCCGCCGAGATTGATCTTCGCCTGCGTGTAGATGCCCAATGGGAAGCTGAGCGGCTTCACCTCGACCGTCTGCTCGATCGTGCGCTTGCCCGGACCAGATCCGCTGAGACCGACGGCCGTGATGAGGTAGCGGCCGACCTTGTTGGCCGGCGGAAGGTACGCCGTGAGCTCCTTGATCCCCACCTGCGCACTCGTGCCGTTGGTGAAGGTGATCGTCTGCTCCTGCCCGGTGTTGTAGGGGCTGGTGCAGCCGGCGCAGATCTGACCGGTCCCGTTCTGACGGATGAACGAGATGCCTTGTGACACACCTGCCTCCGCCGCACCCAGGGCAGTCGATCCGACTCGGTCTCGACCGGCGTTGTCGAGGTTCACGAGCGCCGTCTGCGTCAGGGCGACGCCCATCGCCGTGAGGATGGCCCCAACCATGACGACCGTCAGCACGGCGATGCCGGCGTCCTGCCCGCTCGACCGCAGCCTCGACACGAGGGCGATCCTGGTCATCCGGTCCTCCATCAGTACGGTCGGTTCCGCAGGTCGACCTGCGTCCGGTAGCTCTGTCGGTGACTGCCCTTGAACATCGTCAGGTCGACGGTCACGGAGTCGATGTACTGCAGCTCGAGCTGGTCCAGCACCTTGTTCCGGTTGCCCTTCACGCCTGCCGGATCCGCGTCGAGCTCCTCCCAGTCCACGACGCCGTTCTTCCTGCCGTCGACGGTGCCGTCGTACTCCTTGAGCCGACTGGAGAAGGTCAGCCGGAGGCCGGTCACGTTCGCCGCGAGGATCGGGATGGTCTGGCCGCCGGCCTGCAGGCGCAGTTGCGCCGAGGCCGCGTTGTAGGCGTACGTGATCTGCTCGGGATCGGCCGCGTCCGGCTAGATGATGCCGTTGCCGTTGAAGTCGACCTCGAAGGTCAACGAGCTGTCGGCTGCTGGGTCGAACGTGGCGTAGGTCGACGTGAAGGTGGCGGTCCCGGGGTTCGCACCGCTGGTGATACTGCTGGCCTCGCGCAGCTCCCGGGACATGCGGTTCAGCACGACCCGCGCCTCCTCGTTGACGTCGCCGGCCTGCCGCACACTGGTGGTGGATCGCGCGTTCGCGATGACCGCGGTGAAGGTGAAGACGTTCAGCGCCATGAACAACGCGGACGCCACGAGCAGCTCGACGAGTGTGAAGCCTGCCTCACGATCGCCGCCGTCGAGGCGGGACCGCAGGCGGGTCATCGACGGTCCGAGGCAGCGCATGATGCGGCTCCGATCTGCAGAGCGATCCCTGACTCGCGCTCAGTGCGAAGAGCCTGGCTGGTGAGAGTGAGGACGCCGGGGATCGTGATGTCGGCGCTGCTGCCACCGTTGCTC
>JBHENF010000089.1:0-5674 GCA_046262175.1 Mycobacteriales bacterium | reverse complement strand
GAGGCGCTGACGTCGGACCTACGGGTGCTCGCCGGGTTGAGCCGCGCAACCGCCGTCGTCGCGCGCGGGCTCGCCCTGCCGCCCCTGGTCGCGGAGATGCAGACGCGGCTGGTGGAAGAGCTGGACTACCTGCACGAGGCGTCGAGCCAGGAGCGGTTCGCGTCCGGGTTCGCCGACGACCCGGACGTCCTCGTGCCGCGGGTCGTCCTGGCAGCGCCGCGGGTGCTCGTCATGGACTGGGTGGGCGGCACACCCCTCGCGGACGTGGCGGCCAGCGGCTCGCAGGAGGACCGGGACCGTGCTGCCGCGCTCTACCAGCGGTTCCTGGTGTCGGGTCCCGAACGCGCGGGGCTGCTGCACACCGACCCGCACCCGGGGAACTTCCGCTACGTGGGCGGCCGCCTCGGCGTCCTCGACTTCGGCTCGACGCTCGAGCTGCCCGGCATGCCCGCGACGTTCGGCCGGCTGATCGCAGCACTGCTCGACCGCGACCCGGACCTGGTGCTGCGGCGGCTGCAGGAGGAGGGCTTCGTACGGCCGGGCGTACGGCTGGACGTCGAGAAGCTGATCGACTACATGGCGCCGTTCAGCGAGCCGGCGCGGCACGAGATGTTCCGGTTCACCCGGTCGTGGCTGCGCTCGGAGTTCACCCGCGCCAACGACCCGCGCGACCCCGACTTCGGCGTGGCCATGAAGCTGACCCTGCCGGCCGAGCACCTGTTCACGCACCGGGTGTGGCTCGGCATGGTCGGCGTGCTCTGCCAGCTGGAGGCGACGGTGCCCGTACGGCCGGTGCTCCGTCGTTGGCTGCCGGGATTCGACGACGGCCGCGGAGCCGGTGCGGACCACACCGGCTGATACCCGCCGTCACGGCTCACGCGCGATGGCGCACGAACCTACTGCCCCATCGCTTGCAGCGCCTCGAGCAGGCGTCGTGCTCCGCCCGTCTTCTGCACGGCACGGTCGACGCCCAGCCGCTGGCCGATCTGCTGGATGTCGGCTCGGCCGGAGTGCAGCAGGATCCGCGTGCCTGGTGCGAAGTGCCGGAGCTCGGCAACTACCTCGTCCGCGGTCATGTCGCCGAGGTCGTAGTCGAGGATCACAAGATCTGGCTGTTCGGCGACCGCGATTCCGATGGTCGCGGCGCCGGTCAACGCTTCGGCCACCAGATGCAGCGCCGGCTGTGCGTCGACGACGTGCGCGACGATCGCGCGAACGGTGACGTCGTCGTCGGCAAGCATCACGCGGAGCCGGACGGCGTCCGCAACGCCACTGGGCTGCTTCGCAAGCGC
This sequence comes from Mycobacteriales bacterium, assembly GCA_046262175.1. Classification (GTDB taxonomy): domain Bacteria; phylum Actinomycetota; class Actinomycetes; order Mycobacteriales; family SCTD01; genus RYN-124. Next base: position 4,382 of record JBHENF010000089.1, on the reverse strand, counting down.
CGCCGTCCGCTGAACAAGCGCCTCGTGGGCCCGTTCGCGGAGCAGCCTGCGGCGACGCAGCGCGTCACGATCGCCCCCCGCGATGCCGACCGCCGTCGCGTCGTCAGCGGCGCGTGGAAGCGGGATCCGATCCCAGCGCTCGCGCGCTGTCCGTCGTCGCTCGGCGAGGAGGTCCTGGCGTGCGATCGCCACAGCTCCGCCTCGCGTGACCTCGGGCTGTTGCACCTCTGCGGCGGTCACGGTGACGCGGAGCTTCTCCGCGATCAGCCGGGCGAACAGTCGCACGGTTGCGGTGTGCGCATCCGTCAGATGGACGACGCCACCGGAGGCACCGCACAGGGTGCCGTACAGCCGGTTGTGCTCGTCGTAGATCGGGGCCGTGATGTAGCTGGTGATCCCCAGGCGCTGCGCGGTGCCGGTGTCGGGGAAATCCGCGATCGCGTTCTCGCTCCGGCCGATGTCGCGTTCGACTGCGCGTCGACACAGAGACTCGGACCAGGTGGTGATCGCGCCTTCGCTCAGCAGCGGGTCCGAGCCCACATTCGCGTACGCCACCTGCTGCGTGCTGGCGTCGTCGCTCATCCGGGTCATGTACGTCGAGCGCAGGCCCGTCATCCGCTGGAGATCTTCCAGGAGCGGCCGGACCAGCTGCTCGAGGGCGACTTCGCGCGAGACCGCGAGGTCGACCAGGTGCGTGAGGTCGGACGTGGCTGTATCGCACGTTTCGCTGCCTTCGCCGAGCACCGCCCTCCAGGGGACATCGCCGGCCAGGATGCGGCTGATGCCCGCCGCGTCGAGCGGGCGCGCCAGGAGGAAGCCCTGCGCCTGGCTGCACCCGAGTCTGCGCAGGTACCGCAGCTGGGCAACGGTCTCGATGCCCTCGGCGACGACGCCCAAGCCGAGACCGCGGGACATCGCGATGGTCGCATCGACGATCGGAACGTCGGAGCTGCCATGGATGATCTCGCTGACGAAGCTGCGGTCGATCTTGAGGCGGCTCACCGGCGCGGCGCGCAGCCGGCCGAGTGAGGAGTAGCCGGTCCCGAAGTCGTCCACCGCCAGATGGATGCCACGGTCCCGCAGCGCCTGCAGCGTCGCGTCGGCCGCACCGTCGTTCAGACTCAGTGCGGTCTCCGTGATCTCGAGGATCAGCTGCGCGGGATCCAGCCCAGCAGTGATGAGCTGGTCCACAGCGGTCAGCAGGCCGTGCCGCTCGAGCTGCCGGGTGGAGACGTTGACGCTGACCGTCAGCCCGCTGCCAGGGAGCTGAGCGTTCCAGCGCCCCAGCTGCGCCGCCGCCTCGCGCAAGACCCACTCCCCCAGCGGCAGGATGAGACCCGTCTCCTCGGCGACCGGGATGAAGTCCGCGGGCGAGACCGAGCCGCGGTCCTCGTCGCTCCAGCGCACGAGCGCCTCCACACCTGCCAGGGCGCCGGTGCTGAGGTCCACGATGGGCTGGTACGCCAGGTAGAGCTCCTCGTTGCGGACTGCACGCCGCAGGTCGTTCTCCAACAGCAGGCGAGCCTTTGCGGTCTCCTGCATGTGCGGCTCGAACAGTGCGATGCCGCCCTTGCCGCGCTGCTTGGCGAGGTACATCGCCAGGTCGGCGGCGCCCAGCATGTTGTCGGGTTGCTCGCCGCTCTCGCTCGTGGCGATGCCGAGGCTTGCGCTGACGACCAGTTCGGTCTCGCCGGCGCGGATCGGTACGTCCAGCGACGCCAGCAGTCTGTTGGCCAGCGCAGCAGCGACAGCCGCGTCGGCGTCGCATGCGAGCAGGACGAACTCGTCTCCGCCGAGGCGGGCGGCCGTGTCCCCTGCACGCAGGACCCCACGGATGCGCTCGGCCACCTCCATCAGCAGCAGATCGCCCGTCCCGTGGCCCAGGCTGTCGTTGACGTTCTTGAAGTCATCCAGGTCGAGCAAGAGCACCGAGAACGGCTGCGCGCTTCCGCTTCCGCCGGCCACCGCCTGCAGGTCCTCGTTGAACTGCGCGCGGTTGCCGAGTCCCGTGAGCTCGTCGGTCAGCGCCCGGTGGCGCAGCAGCGCCTCGGCTCGTCGCGCCTCGGTGACGTCGTGACCGATAGAGACGGCGCCCAGCAACCTGCCCGATGCATCGACGATCGCGCGCGCATCAACCTCGATCAGGCGCTGTCCGTCCAACGGCGAGTCCACCGCCAGAAGCATCCCGATGACGTCCTCGCCACGCAGCGCACGCGCGAGCGGCTGCGCGGCGGCGGGCACCAGCACACCCGATCGGCCGTCGCGGAAGTCGATCCCCGCGAACAGCGTGCTGAAGAGCTCGCCCACCTTGGCGTGCGGGACCACATCGGCGAACGCACTGTTGAAGAACCGGACGCGGCCCTCCGCGTCACAGGCGAGGATCCGGCTCGTCAGGTGCTGCAACGACGCAGCCAGGAAGGCGGCCTCCGTCACCACGTCCTGCTGCAGCTCCTCGAGCATGCTGCGGTCTGACAACGCGAGCAGCGAGTAGCGGCCCAGCAACAGGAGTACGAGCACCGCTCCGATCGCCGTCGAGCCGGCGTCCGGCGGCCGGGAGATGATGACCAGCAGCGCCGCGAAGACGGGGAGAATGGGGAGCACGATCCCGGCACGACTCGCTGCCGTCACGGCCGAACCTGGCGAGGCAGAGAATCGGCCCGAGCCGGTGAAGCGCGCGGCAGCGAGCAATCCGAACGCGGCCAGCCACAGCACGCCGGTGGTGAGGTCGTAGTTCCAGCTGTCACGTGCCACGAGGACGGCGAACAGGCCGTCCCCGAACCCGACCGCGACCATGCCCGCGAGGAACAGAGCCGCGGCGCGGCGGGTGCCGGCGGCTGCGCGGGACAGGGCGTACACAGCAGCCGCGATCGTGACCGCGTCGAAGACGGGGTAGGCGAGCGGCACCAACGCGTGCCACGTCGCCCCGTCGTCGAGGCGAACCACTTCGTAGGCCGGGGCGATGACCAGCGACCAGGCGAGCAGCAGCAGCGCTGTTGACAGAACCAGCCCGTCGGCCAGGTAGCGCCACCGCGCGCCACGCCGGGTTTGGTCGGTGGGCCAGGCGAGCGCGGCCAGCAGCGCCAGGACCAGGCTCGCGCCGTAGAACAGGTCAGCCACCGACAGGATGGGCGGCAGGCTGTGGGCCGTGATGGCGTAGAACGTCCAGACCAGGAAGATGCACGCAGACGACAGCGCCGAGGCGGCGGAGAACAGCCATACCCGCCGTAGTCCGCCCGCGCTGCGACTGTTGCCGCGCAGCAACGCCAGGCCGAAGCCACCCTGTCCCAAAGCAAGGCCAAGCGACGCCACGGTTCCGCGCTGCTCCCCGTCGGCCAGCACGACGGCGCACACGTAGACGGCGGTCACCGCTGCCAGTGCCAGGTACGTCACAGGTACGCGCGCCCGATCCCGGCGGAGGGGCGCGAGGGAGATGAGTGACGCCTGCAGCGCGGGCATCTGAGCAGGCCGCGGTCGGGCGGTGAGCGTCATAGCAACCTCGGGTCGGGGAGGTTCGCGCGCACGATGCTGAACGCGGGAGAATCGTCATTCGTGCTGGTTCGGCCGAAGGGTCTCGTTGCTCGTCGGCAGAACCGTCGCACGACCTGACGACGGTGGTCATGCCCCACACGCGACGAGACAACCGTCCCCCGGAGGTGAGCGGCCTCGCCGCTCGGCGCCCGCGTCAGCCCTTGTCGATGACGCAGAAGCGGTTGCCCGCCGGGTCGGCGAGCACCACGAAGTCGCAGCCGGGCTCGTAGCCGTCCCAGTCGACGCGGGTAGCGCCGAGCCCGAGGAGCCGCGCGACCTCGGCGGCCGGGTCGTCCGCGTACAGGTCGAGGTGCACCCGCGGGTGGTCCTGCACCGGCGTCTCGCTGAGGCCCAGCGCGAGCCGCGCGCCGGCACCGTCCGGCGGCACCAGCACGACCCAGTCGTCCTCCGGCTCGTCACGCGGCACGTAGCCGAGCGCCCCGCTCCAGAACGCCATCGCCCGCGGCACGTCGTCGACCCCCAGAACCGTGGTCCCGATGCGCAGCACGCCGTCCAGCATCGCCTGCCGGTGCCACGACATCCACCTCGGGACGGATGCGACCCCTAGGCGCTGGCGTGGCATCCGCAGCGCGGAGGTGGATGTCGCGACGCCGCGACGCCCGCCTCAGCCGAGCAGGCGCCGGACGGCCTTTCGGTCGGTCTTCCCGACGCTGGTGAGCGGGACCTGGGCCACCACGTGCAGCTCGCGCGGCTGCTTGGTCTTCGCCAACCGGGCCGCCGCGAAGGCCAGCAGGGCCTCCGGATCCACCGGCGCGCTGAGCTCGACGTACGCCACGACCTCCTCGCCCAGCACCGGGTCGGGCCGTCCGACGACCGCGGCCGCGACCACCGCC
>JBHENF010000088.1:0-5886 GCA_046262175.1 Mycobacteriales bacterium | reverse complement strand
CACCTACGTGGTCAAGAACACCGGCAACGTGACGCTCGCGGGCCCGGTGACGGTGGCTGACGACAAGACGACGGTCACCTGCCCGGCCACGGCGTCGCTGGCACCGGGTGCGTCGGTGACGTGCACCGCCTCCTACGCGATTACGCAGGCGGACCTGGACGCCGGGTCGGTGACGAACCTGGCCAAGGCCAAGGTCGGCACCGTCGACAGCAACCAGGCCACCGCGACGGTGAACGCAGTGCCGAAGAACCCGCCGCCGCCGCCCCCGCCGGCACCGAGCCCGGACCTCGGCATCGTCAAGGCCGGTCCGGCCACGGCGGTCAAGCCCGGCGACGACGTCAGCTACACCCTGACCGTCACCAACACCGGACGGGGCAGCGCCAGCAACGTCGGCGTCACGGACGCGCTCCCGGACGCGCTGACGCTGGTCTCGGCCACCGGCGGCAACTGCACCGGCACGACGACCATCACCTGCGCTCTCGGCACCTTGAACGCCGGCGGCAGCGTCGTGGTGACCGTGGTGACGAAGCTGGCGGCGACCTACACGGCCACGGCCGTGGCGAACACCGCCGTCGTCGGTCCGCCCGACTCCAACCCGTCGAACAACACGTCGACGACGGTCACGCAGGTCACCCTGCCGACCCCGCCGCCGCCGAGCGACCTCGGGCTGAGCAAGGTCGGCACAGGATCGGTGGCTCCGGGCGGCGTGATCAGCTGGGTCGTCACGGTCACGAACGTCAAGGGCACGCCGGCCGCCGGCTTCACGGTGACCGACAACCTTCCGGCCGGGGTGGCCCTGCTCAACGTCGGTGGCACGGACTGGAGCTGCACCAGGCAGCCCACCTCGGTCAGCTGCACCTACACCGGGGCTCCCCTTCCCGTCGGCGCCTCCTCCGCGTTCGCCGTGGACGGCGTCGTGGGCACCAACTACGCGGGGACCTCGGTGGCCAACACGGCCGTCGTCGACCCGGGTGGCGTGGACCCGAGCAACGACACCGCGACGGCGACGACGGAGGTCGTCACGCCGATCCAGGGCGACACCGGCGGCGAGGACAACGTCCCGACGCCCTCGCCGACAGCCGGCCCGGAGATCACCGGCGTCACCCCTGAGCAGCCGGCCAGCCGCCCGACCCTGCCGTTCACGGGCTCGTACGCCGACCGGGCCCTCAGCGCCGGCGTCCTGCTCCTGCTGGTCGGTCTGCTGCTCGCGCTCGTCGGCCGCCGGCGCCGCACCGTCTAGCGCTCTGAGCCACTGAGGCCGCGTTTCCCGTACGGGGGCGCGGCCTCAGTCGTCCGCGGACAAGGCGACGAGCAGCCGCCGCATGGAGTCCAGCCGCGCCGGCGACACCTCGGCGGTGTCGAGCGCGCACCCTGGCGTACCTGCGAGGTGGTCACAGCCGGGCGGGCACTCCTCCGCGACGACGTCGAGGCCGAACGCGGCCAGCACTCGGATCGGCGTCACGGCGCCGAGGCCGAACGACCGGATGCCAGGCGTGTCGATGACGGTCCCTCCGCCGGGCAGCGCGAACGCGATCGCGGACGACGACGTGTGCCGCCCCTTGCCCACGCCGCTGACGTCGCCCACGGCCCGGAACGCGTCCGGCACCAGCTGGTTCACCAGCGTCGACTTCCCGACCCCCGACTGCCCGAACAGCACCGACGTCCGCCCCCTCAGCCGGGCAGCCAGCTCCTCCACCCCCGAGTCCGGGCCGGTCACGACCGCCGACACCCCGAGCGGCTCGTACAGCGACAGCAGCTCGTCCGGCTCGGCAAGGTCCCGTTTCGTCAAGCACAGCAGGGGTTCCAGCCCCCCGTCGTACGCCGCCACCAGGCACCGGTCGATCAGCCGGGGGCGCGGCACCGGGTCGGCCAGGGCGGTGACCACGACGAGCACCTCCGCGTTCGCGACCACCGCGCGCTCGACTGGGTCGTTGTCGTCGGGCGTACGCCGCAGCACCGAGCTGCGCGGCTCGATCCGCACGACGCGGCCGAGTGCGTCCGGCCCGCCGGACACGTCGCCGACGACGCCGACCCGGTCGCCGACGACGACCGCCCGCCGGCCCAGCTCGCGCGCCCGTACCGCCGAGAGGAAGCCCCCGTCGTCGAGCCGCAGCCGGTAACGGCCGCGGTCGACCGTGACCACGACCGCGCTGGAGGCGTCCTCGTGCTCGGGCCGGATCCGGGTGCGCGGCCGCGAGCCGCGGCCAGGCCGTACGCGGACGTCGTCCTCGTCCAGCTCCCGCGGGCTCACGCGCGAGCGAGCATCCGCTGCCAGGAGCCGACGAAGTCGGGCACCGTCTTCCGCGTCGTCGCGATGTCCTCGACCAGCACACCGTCGACGCCGAGCCCGACGACCGCGGCGGCCATGGCGATCCGATGGTCGTCGTACGTACGGAAGGTCCCGCCGTGCAGCGGCCGCGGCCGCACCTCCAGCCCGTCCGACAGCTCCCGCACGTCCCCGCCGAGGGCGGTGAGCTCACGCACTAGCGCAGCCAGCCGGTCCGTCTCCTGCAGCCGCAGGTGCGCGACGCCGCGGAAGGTGGACGGCCCGTCGGCGAAGCAGGCCAGCGCAGCGAGGACCGGCGTGAGCTCGCCCGCGTCGCGCAGGTCCACGTCCACTCCGTGCAGCGACCCCGCCGTCACGGTCAGCCCGTCCGAAGCGCGCGACACCTGAGCACCCATCGACGACAGCAACTCGGGCAGCAGTCCGCCCGGCTGCGAGCTGTCCGCCGGCCAGTCCGGCACGGTCAGCGATCCGCCGGCCACGAGCGGAGCAGCCAGGTACGCCGCAGCCGTGGACAGGTCCGGCTCCACCACGGCGTCGCGCGCCTGCAACGGTCCGGGCTTGACGATCCAGGTCCCGAATGCGGTGTCCTCGACTGCCGCGCCGGCAGCCCGCAGCGCCTCCACCGTCATCGCCAGGTGCGGCGCCGACGGCAGCGGCGGCCCCTCGTGCCGCACCGTCAGACCCAGGTCGAACCGCGGCGCCGACAGCAGCAGCCCGCTGACCAGCTGCGAGGACGCCGACGCGTCCAGCGTGACCTCGCCGCCGCGCAGCGAGCCGGCGCCGGTCACCGTCACCGGCAGCGCATCGACGCGGTCGAGCGAGCCGCCGAGGGAGCGCAGCGCGGCCAGCAGCGGCCCGAGCGGTCGCTCCCGTACCCGCGGGTCGCCGTCGAACACGATGGTCCCCGTGGACAGCGCGGCCACCGGCGGGACGAAGCGCGCGACGGTGCCGGCGTTGCCGACATCGACGCGATCACCGGTGCAGACGAGGGCTCCGCCGTCGACCACCCAGTCGTCGCCGTCGTCCTCCACCGACGCGCCCAGCACTCGCAGGGCAGCCGCCATGAGCTCGCTGTCCCGGCTGCGCAAGGGGCGGCGTACGTACGAGCGGCCGTCGGCAAGCGCCGCCAGCACGAGGGCCCGGTTCGTGACGCTCTTGGAGCCCGGCAGCTCCACGACCGCGTCCAGCGGCGCGGTCGCGCGCGGAGCCGCCCACAGGTCCATGCCGTCAGTCTCCCACCGACGTGAACCGGACATCCCCGTATCCTCGACACGTGAAGCGTCTGGTGCCCCTCGTCGCCGCCGTGCTGGCGTTGGCCGGCTGCTCGAGCAGCGGGACGACCGCGACAGCAGCGCCCAGCCCTTCGACGGCGCCGACCGCGGCCGCGTCCACCGCAGCAAACCCGCTGCCCACCTGCGCGCCCGCGAAGACGGCCGCCTACACGTGGCCCAAGCCGGTGCCGGTCGACCTGCCGCGCCTCCCGGGCGCCACCCTCGGCGAGACCAAGCAGACGCCGGAGGGACTCACGATCGTCCGCTTCAGCACCGCGACCAGCCTGCGCGACGGCATCCTGTTCATCGTCAAGCGACTGCCCGCCGCCGGCTACGTCCTCGGCCGTGGCGACGCCGAGGCCACCGAGGCCGACGCGCCGTTCAACAAGGGGGACCTGCGCGGCGTCCTGCGCGGCATCAGCCGCGACGCCTGCGCGACCGAGTGGCTGCTCGCGGTGACCCGCAAGTCCGCCGGCGGCACGGGCAACCCGCTGCTGCCGATGCGCCAGGGCGCCTCGCCGTCGCCGCTGCCGTTCGGCAACGGCTAGCGTCCGCTCGGTGGACCCCGGTGTGCTGCTGCAGGCGGTGGTCACCGGCCTCGCCGGCGGAGTCGTCCTCGGGCTGATCGCGCTCGGCTTCACCCTCGTGGCGGGGACCGTCCGGGTCCTGCATCTCGCGCACGGCGACGTCGTCGTCGCGGCCGTCTTCACCGGGGTGCTCGTGGTCCTGGGCCGCACCCCCGTCGCGACCGCTCTCTCCCCGGCGTACGCCGTCGGCTTCGCGCTGCTCGTCCTGCTCGCCGGCGCCCTGCTGTCCGCCGCCGTGGGCTGGTTCGCCGTACGACCGCACCTGCCCGACCGCGGCCGCGACATGGACGTGCTCGGCTGGGTCGCTGGACTCGTCGCCGCGGGGCTGCTGCTGCGCGAGGTGCTCGGTCTGCTGCTCCCGCAGGAGGCGTACGCGGTGCCGGACCCGTTCCGGCTTGACGCCCTCCTCAGCGACACCGGCGTCCTCGGCCTGCCGTTCGGCGGGACGCTGCCTGCCCGCGTGCCGGCTGTCCTCCTGCTCGGCCTGCTCGTCGGCCTGCTTGCCGAGCGGGTGCTGGTGCGCAGCCGGTTCGGCAAGGCGCTCCGCGCGGTCGCCGACGACCCGGACGCCGCCTTCCTGTGCGGGGTACCGGCCCGTCGGGTGGTCGCCCTCGCCTTCCTCGCCGCGGGACTGCTCGCCGGCATCGCCGGGCTGCTCGACGCGCCCGGCCGGGCCGTCGGCGTGGACGACGGCGTCGTGCTCGGCCTCGAGGCGATCGCCGCTGCGCTGCTCGGCGGCCTTGGCTCGCTGCGCGGGGCGCAGATCGGCGGCCTCGCGGTCGGCGTCCTGCAGGCGCTGGCCGTGCAGGTACGCCCGGAGCTCGGCGACCTCGCCCCGCTGCTGCTCCTGGTGGTCCTGCTGGCTGCTCGACCCCAAGGCCTGCGAGCCACCCGCCGCGCATGAGCCTCGTCGACCTCGCCCAGGCGCTCTGGCTCCTGGTCGCCGCACTCGGGCTCGCGCTCTCGGTCTCGTACGCGGGACTGCCCGTCCTGGGTCAGGGCGCATTCGTCGCGGTCGGTGGCGTCGGCACCGCGCTGCTCGGCCCGGGCGGTGCCGGCTGGCCGCTGGGGTTGGCGGCCGCCGCCGCGGTCGGAACGGCGGCCGTCCTGGGGCACCTCGTCGCGATCGGCGCGAGCCGGCTGCAGGGCGCGTACCTCGCGCTGGCCACGTGGGCGCTGGCTTGGTTGGTCTACCGGGGGCTGCTCGCGTTCCCGGGCACGTTCGGCGGCGCGCAGGGGCTGGTGCGCAGCAGCCCGGCGCACCTGGTCTCGCCGAGCCTCGGACTGGACCTCGTGCTGACGCCGACCGTGCACGTGGTGCTCGCGGCGCTCACCTGCGCCACCGCCGTCCTGATCCTGCGCCGGCTCGACCGCGGCCCCGGCGGCCTCGACCTCGCGGCGCTGCGCGAGGGGCCGGAGCTCGCCGCCTCCCTCGGCGTCCCCGTCGCCGCGCGCCGGCGCGCCGTGCTCACCGCGACCGCGGCGCTGGGCGCGTTGTCCGGCGCCGGGACCGTCGTGCTGCTCGGCCTCGTCGCCCCCGACGACGTCAGCCCGCTGCTCTCGCTGCAGCTGTTCGTCGCCGTGCTCGTCGGCGGCGCCGCCCGCTGGTGGGGACCCGTCCTCGGCGTCGCGCTGCTGACCGTCCTGCCGTACGTCGCCGACGCGCTGCCCGGCGACACGCAGCGGGCGCGCGGCGTCGTCACGGCGCTGCTGCTGGTCCTGGTGCTGGTCCTGCGGCGGG
>JBHENF010000087.1:0-6375 GCA_046262175.1 Mycobacteriales bacterium | reverse complement strand
CCGGTCGGCCGGGGAGCCGCGACGGGCGGCCTCGCGGCGGCGCGAGCACGGCCACTGGTGAAGTGGACGGCCTGCTGGAAGGTGGGCCGGTTCTGCCAGTCGATCTGCCGTACGCCGACGAGGCCGGCTGTCGTGTGCCGGATGTTGTCCAGCCGCTTGTCGTAGGTCAGCGCGGACGGGGACGTCTTGGACTGCGCGGCCAGGGCCGCCTGCACCGCGCTGTGCAGCGACTCCCGCAGCTGGCTGCGGCAGGTCGCGAGCGAGCCGCTGCCGCAGTAGGTCCGGGCGTAGCGGCCCTTGACGGGCTTGCCCTGCACCTGGCGCAGGTCCTTGCTGACGTAGCCGTACCACGCGACGCCGTTGAACGCCGAGCCCAGGCCGATCCGCGGGTGGTCGTCGAGGCCGACCGGCACGGCGTCGACCAGGTCGCCGAGGGTGCCGCGCAGCACGTCCTTGGGCAGCGAGAACGTGCCCTTGGCTCCGGCCGCAGTGGGCTGCCACCAGACGTCCATGAGCTCGACGGCTGCGGCGTCCGAGTACTTGCCGTCGCGGTCGCGGTCGACCCGGTGGGCGCCGCCGGCGATCCACGCGCGCAGCAGCCGGACGGCCTCCGCGTCCGCCGGGTCGGTGGGCGTGCCGATGACGTCCAGGACGTGCGGCAGGTCGTACGCCCCCCGGATGTCGACGGTGCCGCCGTCCATCATCGCGTCGACGAGGGAGGGTCGGGTCACCTTCTTCCCGCCGGCGAGGCGGGCCTTGACGCGGTCCTCCAGCGCGAGCGACCGGTAGACCGGGCCGAAGCTGAACGAGTTGTCCGCCGCCGAGAACCCAGGCGCCTGCTTGTTGTTCCAGGACACCAGGTAGCCCGGCGAGGGATTGGTCGCCCTCGGATGCGCGGAGAACGGCAGGAAGCCCTGGGAGTCGTAGACTCGATCACCCCAGCGCGGCAGGTCCCAGTCGGTCCCCGCCGCCCGCTTCGGCAGCAGCGCCGAGGAGAAGTACGAGATGTCGCGCGAGTCGGTGTAGAACCAGTTGAACGAGTAGTCGATCGCGCTGACCGCCTGCTGGAAGGTCGGCGCGTCCTTCACGTACGACGGGTCCTGGAGCCGGGCGAAACCGATGGCCGAGTCGAGCTCGTGGCCGAACGTCGTGCGCTCGGTCACCACCGCGACCGGCTTGCCCTGCACCGTCGTGCGCAGCTGCACGATGCCGTGCCGGGTCTTGAGCACCTGGAAGTTCAGCGTCGTCGGCGGCGACAGGGACGCCGCCCCCGGGAGCACCGTCTCGGACTTGGTGTAGGCCTCCATGGGGGTGCACGTGCCGTCAACCAGGTACGCCTTGGACTGGACGGTCGGGGCCGAGCCGTCGGCGTTGGACAGGCGTTCGATGACGGTGTCGACGATGTCGCTGCTGGCCGAGGTCGCCGACCAGGCGTAGTCGACGCCGTGGCCGAGCTCCACGACGAGGTTGGTGCCGGCGAACGAGACACCGCGGGCGGAGACGCCCGGCCCCTGCAGGTCCTGCTCCACCAGCAGCTGCGGGGTGAAGTAGCCCGTCTGCGGGCCGAAGACGACCGTCGGGTGGCCATCGGAGGAGTGCTTGCCGTCGACGAGCAGCGCGTTGCTCAGGCCGTGCTGGCGCAGCCCGAGGTCGATCTTGCCGAACGGGCCGTCGACGACACCGAAGGTGGTGGGCCCGGCTGGGAGCCCGACGGGCGGCTTCCCGGCGTCGGCACCGGTACCGGCCGCCGTCGCCGCCGGCATCAGGTCTGGCAGCGCGACGCCGGGCTTCGTCGGGTCGATCCCGCCGCCGCCGTACGGCTGCCGATCCGGGCTCGTCACCGGCGCTTCCGGGTCGTTCTTCTCGCGCAGGTCGTCGAAGATGCTGCGCGCGGTCGCGTCGCCGAACTTCTCCTTCAGCTGCTGGAACCAGCGCGCGTTGTTGTCCTCGCCGCCGCCGCCCTTGCCGAAGATCCCGCCGACCAGCGACGCGATGTAGATGATGTCGGCGCGGGTGTAGTCGGTCGGCGGCTTCTGCAGCGCGGCGTACTCGATCGGGCACTTCTCGCCGAACCCGATCCCCGGGCTGCCGGGGATCGGCACGGGCACCGACAGCGGGCACAGCGCCTTCTGCGCGGCGTTCATGCCGGCGATCATCGCGTCGAGCCCCTTGACGAGCCTCGCCCCCTCGGCGCCGTAGCGGGTGGCGATCGCACCGACCTGCGCCTCGGCCTCCTGCCGGGTGTAGGCGGCGATCGAGAGCTGCTTGCGGTCCATGGCGATGTTGCCGGCGCTGAGGCCGGCGAAGGACGTCAGCTCGGCGGCGCCGGTGTGCCGCAGGATGTCGGTGAGGAACATCCGGTCCTCGATGTTGGCGTAGCCGGCGCCGAAGACGGTGTCCTCGTACGTCGCGCCGGTGATGTGCGGCACGCCGAACTTGTCGCGCTTGATGGTCACGCCCGGGCGCGGCGTCTCGGTGCTGACGACGTCGCCGGCGGCGACGCCGAGGCGGGCGTCCTTGTAGTACTTCGTCAGCGACTGCTCGTCGAGCTGCCCCGGCGAGGTCTTGTTGAGCGCGTCGTACATCTCCAGCTGGTCGGCGAAGTTCTTCGGGTTGCTCGGCGTCGCGGTGGCCAGCGCGCCCTTCGGGTCGCTCGGGTTGGAGACGAAGGTCGGCAGGTTCGTCACGCCGAGGCTGACCAGCGTCGGCAGATCGACGTTGCCGCGGGAGCCGGGCGGCAGGATGTTCAGCACCTCGCCGTGCCGGCTATAGGCGCCGGGGTCGTCGGCCGCAGCCGCGCCGGGCGAGCCGGCCAGCGCGGCCGCGGCGAGCAGGGTGGCGGTCGTCAGTGCTGCGGCTGTGCGGCGCATGGTGCTCCTCGTGTGGCGGTCGTGATGCACTTCGACGTCCGACGTGAGAGACCTTCACGTTGGTCCGGCGACCTTCCTGGGCACGCTGGGGTCATGACCGACGTCACACACTCCCCCGACAGCGCCCGCTTCCAGAGCGGCGACGCCTTCCTGTCGTACGTCCGCAGCGGCGACAGCCTCGACATCCAGCACACGATCGTCCCCCCGCAGCTGGAGGGTCAGGGCGTCGGGGGTGCACTGGTGCGCGAAGCGGTGGCCTACGCGAAGGCCGAGGGCCTGACGGTCCAGCCGACCTGCTCGTTCGCCCGCGGCTGGCTGGAGCGGCACTCCGACGCCTGACGGGGGACGATGAGCGGGTGACCGCTCTCGACCGCTTCTCGCCTGCGACGCGGGCCTGGTTCGAGGGTGCCTTCGCCGCTCCTACGCCCGCGCAGGAGGGCGCCTGGGACGCGATCAGCAGCGGCCGGGACACCCTTGTCGTCGCCCCCACCGGCTCGGGCAAGACGCTGTCGGCGTTCCTGTGGTCGCTGGACCGGCTGGCGTCCACTCCGCCACCGGAGGAGCCGCGGCACCGGTGTCGCGTGCTCTACATCTCGCCGCTCAAGGCACTCGCCGTGGACGTGGAGCGCAACCTGCGCGCGCCGCTCACCGGCATCCGGCAGGCAGCGCAGCGGCTCGACCTGCCCGTCCCCGACCTGCGGGTCGGCATCCGCTCGGGCGACACCCCGGCGGACGAACGGCGGGCGTTCAACAAGGTGCCGCCGGACGTGTTCATCACCACGCCCGAGTCGCTCTTCCTGGTGCTGACCTCCGCCGCACGCGACTCGCTGCGCGGGGTGCAGACGGTGATCCTGGACGAGGTGCACGCGGTCAGCGGCACCAAGCGCGGCGCGCACCTGGCCCTGTCGTTGGAACGGCTGGACGACCTGCTGGACGAGCCCGCGCAGCGGATCGGCCTGTCGGCGACCGTACGGCCCATCGACGAGGTGGCCCGGTTCCTGGGCGGGTCCCGCGAGGTCGTGGTGGTCCAGCCGCCGTCGACGAAGACGATCGAGGTCGAGGTCGTCGTGCCGGTCGAGGACATGGGCGAGCTCGGCGAGGCGAGCGGCTCGGTCATGGGCGGCTCGGCCGCCGGCGCCCCGCCGCGCGCGTCCATCTGGCCGGCCGTCGAGGAGCGGATCGTCGACCTCATCGAGGCGCACCGCTCGACGATCGTGTTCACCAACTCGCGTCGCCTGTGCGAACGACTGACCAGCCGGCTCAACGAGATCGCGACGGAGCGCGCGTACGCCGTCGAGACGGCGGCGCCGCTCGACCTCGAGGGAGACCCGGTCCCGCTGGCCGATGCGCTTCCGGCGGTCCTGCGCCGGCCGGAGGGGTCGAGCGGCGTCAAGCCGGGCGGCTTCCCGGCGGCGTTCGCGGGTGCGGCCGGAACTGGACAGCCGAGCGACGCGGTCGAGATCGCGCGGGCGCACCACGGATCGGTCTCGCGCGAGCAGCGCGCCGAGATCGAGGAGGCGCTCAAGGCGGGCCGACTGCCGGCGGTCGTCGCGACGTCGTCGTTGGAGCTCGGCATCGACATGGGCGCGGTCGACCTGGTCGTGCAGGTCGAGTCGCCGCCGTCGGTGGCCAGCGGGCTGCAGCGGGTGGGCCGTGCCGGTCACCAGGTCGGCGCGATCAGCCGCGGCGTGATCCTGCCGAAGTACCGCGGCGACCTGGTGCAGTGCGCGGTCGTCGCTGAGCGGATGGTCGACGGCGGCATCGAGGCGACGACCTACCCGCGCAACCCGCTCGACGTCCTCGCGCAGCAGATCGTGGCGATGTGTGCGATGGAGACGTGGACCGTCGACGACCTGGCCGCGCTCGTACGCCGTTCCGCACCGTTCGCCGGGCTGCCGCAGAGCGCCCTGGAGGCGGCGCTCGACATGCTTTCCGGCCGCTATCCGTCGGACGAGTTCGCCGAGCTGCGGCCGCGCATCACGTGGGACCGCGTCACCGGCGTGCTCACCGGAAGGCCTGGTGCGCAACGGCTTGCGGTCACCAGCGGCGGCACGATCCCCGACCGCGGGATGTTCGGCGTCTTCCTCGTCGGGGAGAAGGGCAGCCGGGTCGGCGAGCTCGACGAGGAGATGGTCTACGAGTCGCGCGTCGGCGACGTGTTCCTCCTGGGCTCCTCCGCCTGGCGGATCGAGGACATCACCCACGACCGCGTGCTCGTCACACCGGCCCCGGGGCAGCCGGGGAAGATGCCGTACTGGCACGGCGACGCGCCGGGCCGGCCGATCGAGCTCGGCCGGGCGCTGGGCGCGTTCCTGCGCGAGCTGTCGGCGCTGGACGCTCCGGCTGCCGACCTGCGCCTGCGCGAGGCCGGCCTGGACGAGCTCGCCGCCGCGAACCTGCTGGCCTACCTCGACGAGCAGCGCGCGGCGACCGGTCGGCTGCCCGACGACCGGACGATCCTCGTCGAGCGGTTCCGCGACGAGCTCGGCGACTGGCGGGTCGCGATCCACTCGCCGTTCGGCGCGCAGGTGAACCAGCCCTGGTCGCTGGCCCTGACTGCCCGGCTGCGCGAGTCGTACGGCGTCGACGTCCAGTCGATGCACTCGGACGACGGCATCGTGCTGCGGCTGCCCGAGACCGAGGACGCCCCGAGCGGGCTCATCGCGACTTTCGAGCCGGCGGAGGTCGAGCCCGCGGTGCAGGCGGAGGTGGGCGGGTCCGCCTTGTTCGCCAGCCGGTTCCGCGAGTGCGCGGCCCGCGCGCTGCTGCTGCCCAAGCGCAACCCCGGCCGGCGCAGCCCGCTGTGGCAGCAGCGGCAGAAGTCCGCGCAGCTGCTGCAGGTCGCGTCGCAGTACGGCAGCTTCCCGGTCGTCCTCGAGACGATGCGCGAGGTGCTGCAGGACGTCTTCGACGTGCCCGGCCTGGTGCAGCTGATGAAGGACGTCGAGGCGCGCAAGGTGCGACTCGTGGAGGTCGAGACGCCGTCGCCGTCGCCGTTCGCGCGGTCGCTGCTGTTCGGCTACATCGGCGCGTTCATGTACGAGGGCGACGCGCCGCTGGCGGAGCGCCGCGCGCAGGCGCTGTCGCTCGACTCGTCCCTCCTCGCCGAGCTGCTCGGGCAGGCCGAGCTGCGCGAGCTGATCGACGCGGACGCGCTGGCCGAGGTGGAGAGCGAGATCTCCCGGCTCGCACCGGAGCGGCACGTCAAGGATGCAGAGGGCGTCGCCGACCTGCTGCGGGTCCTGGGCGACCTGACGACGGCGGAGGTGCTGGCCCGTGGCGGGCAGGCGGCCTGGCTGGCCTCGCTGGAGGAGACGCGCCGCGCGATCCGGGGGCGCATCGCCGGCGAGGAGCGGTGGCTCGCGATCGAGGACGCCGGGCGGGTACGCGACGCCCCCGGCGTGCCCCTGCCGGTCGGGGTGCCGGAGGCGTTCACCGAGCCGGTGGCGGATCCCGTGGGCGACCTGGTCGGCCGCTTCGCCCGTACGCACGGGCCGTTCCAGCC
>JBHENF010000086.1:0-16824 GCA_046262175.1 Mycobacteriales bacterium | reverse complement strand
AGGGTGGTGTCAGTACGGCAGGCGCGACGAGCTCTTGCTCAAGCACAGCCGCGAGTACGAGAAGGAACCGCCGGCAGCGTCGGCCTGGCGGATCGCCTGCGTCTTCGTCGACAAGCGGCACCGGCGCGGCGGAGTGGCCCGAGCCGCTCTCGGCGGCGCGCTCGCGCAGATCGCCGCTGCGGGGGGCGGGCTCGCAGAGGCCGTCTCCGAGGTCACCATCGACCGTGCGACGCAGGACCGGTTCCTGTTCAGCGCCTCGGTCGAGCTGTTCGAGGACTACGGCTTCACCCGGGTCCGGCAGGTCGGCAACCACGCGTGGATCGTGAGCAAGACGGTCCAGGCCCAGGCGCTACGACCGCAGGGCTAGCCGTCGCCGGCCGGGGGGCGGCGGGTGATCTCGACGAGCTGGTGCAGACAGTGGTCGCGCAACGGCTCCGGGAAGTCAGCAGCAAGCCGGTTGTAGACGACCCGCCCGTCCTTGCGCCCGACGACGAGGCCGGCGGTGCGGAGCAGGCGCAGGGCGTACGTGACCTGGTCCTCGTTCGCCCCCAGAGCAAGGGCCAGGTCTCCGACGCAGAGCTCCTCGCTGACGTCGAGCGCGTACAGGATCCGCAGGCGGACCGGGTCAGCGATGAGCGACAACAGGCTGGTGAGCCGGCTCGCCTCGTCGAGGCTCGGCAGCCGGGACCGCGCGTGCGCGACCCGGTGCGGGTCGATCGGGTGTGCGTGCGGTTCGACGCTGAGGTCGGCGCTCATCGCGCCGCTCCGGCTGCGGCGGACACGTAGCGGGCCGGGTCGGCGGCGAAGGCATCGGCGCAACCCTGCATGCAGAAGACGTACCTGGTGCCGTCGACGGTCGCGCTCGCGCCGGGTGAGGCGACGGTGACGTCCATCCCGCACACCGGGTCGCGGGCAACCGTGAGCTGCGCGAGCGGGTCGGCCAGGAAGGTGCTACGGCAGCCGTCCGAGCAGAAGAAGTACGCGCGACCGGCGTGTTCCGCGGAGGCGGCGGTGGCCGGGTCCACGTTCATGCCGCAGACCGGGTCGGTGGCGGCTGAGGCCGCGTCGCCGTGCTGGTGCTCGCCGCTCATCGCCTCGACGGCCGTCCCCGCTGCGTACTTCGCCGGTGCGCCCTCGAACTTCTGCTCGCACTTGTCGGAGCAGAAGTAGAACGTCTGCCCCTCGTGCTGGGCGCGGGCCGGCGCGTCGGCCGTGCGTACCTGCATCCCGCAGACGACGTCCTTGGCGAAGCCCTGACCGCCGCCGAACCGGGCCGCGTTCTTGTACAGCCAGTACAGGTAGCCGAACGCGACCACGGCGATGACGTTGAGAACCGTCGTGTAGTTCCAGCCGAAGTGGATGACGGCGATCTCGTCGCGTCGCTCGGTCGGGATGAGGTGAGCGAGTTGGAAGATCCCCTCGGTGATGAGCCCCGCGAGGCTCATGATCGCCCAGAAGACCAGGCTCAGCTTGACGGCGATCCGGGTCCCGTAGAACTTGCGGTAGATCAGGACCAGCGGCAGGGCGAGCAGGTCGGCGAAGATGAACGCGATCACGCCGCCGAAGCTGATCCCGCCCTTCCACAGCGCCGCAGCGAGCGGCACGTTGCCGACGGAGCAGACGAAGCTGATGAAGGCGATGATCGGGCCGACGATGACGTTCTCGAGCACCGACCAGAAGCCGTGCCCGGACAGGAACACCGCCTCCCACACCGACACGGGCACCGCCATGGCGGCGAACCCGGCGATGACGTAGCCGATCACGAGCTCCTTGCGGAGCATGGTGACGTCGCTGATCGTGTAGCCCGAGGCGTCCGACCAGCCGGCGCGCGAGCGAATCCGTTCCCGCCACGGCTTCGCGGTGTGCTGCTCCTCTGCCATCGCAGCGTGCCCCTCGTGCCCGTCGCCGCTGCCGGCCTTGCCTGCCCGCAGCCGCGTGCGGGCCGCGTCAAGCTCGGGCACGTTCACGACCCGGGGCAGGACGACGGCCAGGATCGCGATCATGATCGCGCCTCCGACGAACTCGGCGAGGGCGAACTGCCACCCGATGAGCAGCCACAGCACGATCCCGAGCTCGACGACGAGGTTCGTCGACGCGAACATGAACACCATCGAGCTGGTGAAGTCCGCCCCGCGTGCGAACAGCGACTTGGACAGCGCGCTGGCCGCGTAGGAGCAGGACGAGCTGACCATCCCGAAGAACGTGGAGCGCGCGACGGTCCGGGGCCGGTGGTTCCCGAGCACGCGCTGCATCTCGCCCTTGCTGACGAACGCCTGCACGGCGCCGGACAGCCCGAACCCGAGGACCAGCGCCCACAGCGTGTCGTAGAACATCCACCAGCCCTCGGCGAAGCTGTCCGCGACCGTTCCCCAGAACCCCATGACGCTGCCTCCTGACGCGCGGGGGCTCGCGCCCCGCTGACTGCCCACGGACTTTCATCCGCAGACCCGTACGGGTACAACCCTGGCGCCGCCGCGCTATTCCCGCAAGGGCGTACGGATGTGCACGCCGGGCGGGGGTCAGGAACAGCCACACCGAGCCGCGTACACATCCAGCACGGCTACAGGACGGAGGGCAGCAGGCCGAGCACCTTCAGGTGGCCCAGGCGCAGGAGTCGGCTCGCGCGCGCGCCGCAGGCCCGCGTGCGGTCACTGTCGCCGTCTTCCTCGCGGTAGCGAGCGCCTTGCTGTCCGGATACGCAGTTGCTGGCCCGATGCGCGGAACGCCGGCGGGCACCGGATCGGTGGCCGAGCAGGTCCGGGCGATGCAGGCCGCCGTCGAGACGGCAGGCGCGGAGCTGGCCGCCGGTGCGCAGGCTTGGGAGGCGGGCAACGCCCGTCTCGAGGTCCTGCTCCAGCAGCAGTTCGCCGCGGAACGGCGGACAGAGGGCGACGCACAGCAGACCCAGCAGGCGCAGGCACGGCTCGACGCGGTCGCGCGGCGCGCGTACACCCACCCGCTGCCCGAGACGTGGTCGCTCGTCACGACCGTCGACCCGCGGGCGCTGACGCGGTCACTGGAGACGCTGCAGGTGCTGCGCCGGGTCGGCGCGACGCAGCGGGGCGCGGTCGAGGCGCTCGCGCTGCAGCGAACGGGCAGCCGGGACCGCGCCGCCCGGCTCGACGCACTCCGCCAGCAGGCTCAGGCGGAGCAGCTCCGCTTGGACGCGCAGCTCACGGCCCTGCAGGCGCGCTCTGCTGCGGTGCTCGCCGAGCTCGAGGCAGCGCAGGCAAGGCTCGAGCGGCTGCGCGCGGAGCAGCGCGCGCAAGCGCAGCGTGCCGCCGCCGCGGCCCGTGCGGCCGCCGGTCGGCAGCGCCTTCTGGCGTCCGCCGTCACGACCGGCACCTGCTCGGCGACCGCGGACGGCTCATACGCCAACGGCTTCCTGCCGCCGGACATGCTCTGCCCGCTTGCGACGGCGCCCGGCCAGCAGCTGGCCGCTCAGGCCGCCGCCGCCTTCGACCAGCTCAGCGAACGCCACCGCGCCGACCTGGGCCGGCCGCTGTGCGTCACCGACTCCTACCGCGACTACGCCGGCCAGGTCGCGATCTTCGCGCAGAAGCCGTCGCTCGCCGCCACCCCCGGGCGCAGCCAGCACGGCTGGGGTCTCGCCGTCGACCTGTGCGGCGGCATCGAGCGGTTCGGCAGCACCGAGAGCGCGTGGATGGCCGCGAACGGGCCTGCGTACGGCTTCGCGCACCCCTCCTGGGCCGAGCCCGGCGGCAGCCGGCCGGAGCCTTGGCACTGGGAGTTCAGCGGCTGACGCCGCGGCACCAGCTGCCAACCGGCCGACCCAGTGAGGAGGGCCACACGACCTGGGAGTCCGGTCAGCCGCGCCCTCCGATAACGTCGCGGTAACGGCGCCAGCCTCTGCTGGCGCGACTTCTGACTGCCCGCGACGTCCTGGAGCCCCGAGTTGTCCTCGCCCGACCTGCTGCGCCGCAAGCGCCGCGGAGACCACGGACGCCCCAGCCGCAGCGCCCGGTACATGCCGGCGCTCCTGCTCCTCGTCCCCGCGGGCAGCATGGCGGGCCTGCGCTCGACGCACAGCACCTCGCCGGCCCACCTCGAGCACCTGCGGCTCGCAGGCAGCACGACACCCGTTGCGCCAGGCGCTGTCAGCGCAGCGGGCTCGACGGACGCGGCCGACTACCTCGCCGGCCTCGCCGCCCCGCGGCCGCAGGTCAAGGCGGACCCGCCGGAGAAGGCAGTCAGGGTCGCCGCGCCGGCCCGTCAGACGACCCGGGCCGCCAGGACCCGCACCGCGTCGCTGTGGGTGCTGCCGACGTCCGGCCGGCTGAGCAGCCGGTACGGACCGCGTTGGGGCTCGTTCCACCCCGGCATCGACATCGCCGCCCCGACCGGCGACCCGGTCAAGGCCGCGGCCGCCGGTGTCGTCACCACCTCCGGGTGGAGCGGCGGCTACGGCAAGCTCATCCGCATCCAGCACCGCGACGGCACCACCACCACGTACGCGCACCTGTCGCGGATCCTGGTCGCCAAGGGCCAGCGCGTCACCGCCGGCGAGGTGATCGGGAAGGTCGGCAGCACCGGCTACTCCACCGGCCCGCACCTGCACTTCGAGGTCCGCGTCGGCTCGCGCGCCATCAACCCGCTCCCGTGGCTGCACGCCCACGGCGTCACCTTCTACGGCAGCGCCACCGACGCAGCCCCACCCGGGACGCCGGCCACGCACCCGCAGGACTGAGCTGCAGCCCAGCTCAGACGGTGTTCTCGGGCCTTGCAGGCAGCACGTCGTTGCCCAGGTAGAGGAAGCCATAGGCCTCGTCCCGGTACGGCACGCCTGCCGCCGTCAGCGCGTCGTCCCAGTCACCCGTCACCGCGGGATCGGCGCCCTGCATGCCGTGGTCAGCCGTGAGCAGCACCAGCGTGTCGTCGAGCAGTGCGCGCTCCTCGACCAGGTCGAGCCAGACGCCGAGCCGCCAATCCGCGTCGCGCATGGCGGAGCGGGCGATGTCGGACCCCGGCCCGCCGGCGTGGTGCCCGGAGTCGGTCAGCGTCGTGTTCCACCACATCAGCCGCGGTGGCTCGGCCTCCCGCCACAGGCCGAGCACCTGCTCGAGCCCGACGGCGTCGACCTGCGTCGCCCACGCGTAGTCCCCGTCCGCCCGCACGTGCTCGTGCGTGGCGTGCGGATCGCCCTCCGGTGACGGCAGCCAGTCGGCGAGCGTGCCGGTGCCCGCCTTGCCCGTCTCGCGCACCAGCACGAAGGTCGAGTACGTCGCTCCCACATCGCAGGGCTCGTTGACGCAGGCGGACCCGATGTCCGCGGGCAGCCGCTCGAAGACCGTCCGCACCCCCGGCCGCAGCCACTGCATCGAGCGGTGCCAGTTGGCGGAGGAGTTGGGCACGACCTGCTCGCCGGTGGCCCGGTCGTAGAAGGCGTTGTTGACGATGCCGTGCGTGCCCGGACCGACGCCGGTCAGCGCGCTGGTGTGGTTGACCAGCGTGACGCTCGGGAACTCGGCGATCGCCCCGCCCCGGAACGCGCAGCCGCGGGCGATCAGCCGCGCGACGTTGGGCAGCTCGCCGGTGGCGGCCAGCTCGAGCAGGTCGGCGCACTGCGCGCCGTCCCACAGCAGCCCGACGACGTACCGCGCGCCCGGCTGCACCGCCGGGATCGGCCGGCCCTCCATCCCGTCGCAGCCGCCGCCGGACAGGAAGGTGAGGGTCGCGCCGACGTCGATCGTCCGGACGACCTCGTCGACCAGCCCGGACAGCTGCACCCCCGGCCCGGACAGGACGAGGGGGGCCCGCGACTGGAGCGCGTTGAGCGAGCCGTGCTCGCCCAGGTGGCCGCCGCGCTCGGGCCAGTGGTGCGTGCCGGTGTGCACGACGGCGAGATCCGGGGCGCGGCTGTCGCGGAAGAGGTTCTGCAGGCGCGCGGCCGCGAACGGGTAGCCGGTTTCGGACAGCGGGTCCTGGTCCGCGATCGGGTCGCGTCCGGCCAGCACGGTGGCGCTGCCATCGCGGCCGAGGGCGACGTGGCCGCGGGCGTCGGCGACGTGGACCAGGCCCTTCTCGAGCCAGGCCACCAGCGCGACCACGTTGCTCAGGTCGGGGTCGAGCAGGACGTCGAGGGCCCGGTCGCGAAGGTAGCCGTCGCTGCCGGGCACGACCTGCGCGGCGGCGTGGTCACGGGACGGGAGCGGCACGGATTCACCCTAGACAGCCAGCAGCCCCGGCACCTGTCGAGGTGCCGGGGCTGCCGGGTGCGGAGGGACTACTGGACGGCGAGCCGGGCGAGCCGCGCACGACGCGACGCGAGCTCGGCTCGGCGCTGCCAGCGCCGGGCGGAGACCAGCCGGGCGGCACGCGATGCGGCTGCCGCCTCGGCTTGTCGTTCGGCTGCGAGGCCGCGAGCGACCTCGCTGGACAGGAGCGAGTACATGGCGGTTCCTTTGCGAGAAGAAGAGGTGGGGTCAGGCAGCCGTGGTGGCCGCCTTGATGCCGTACGGGTCGTCCTTGCGTGGGCGGCCGCGAGGCCGCTTGCGAGGCACGACGACGCCCTGGACGACGAGCTCGCCGCCCCAGACGCCCCACGGCTCGCGGCGGTCCAGCGCCTCGGCGAGGCAACGGGCCCGGAGCGGGCACGCGACGCACAGGGCCTTGGCGGCCTCGACGTCAGCGGGCGACTCGGCGAAGAACAGGTCGGGGTCCTCGGACCAGCACGGGAGTACCGCGTCTGGTGTCGCGGACAGCGGGTCGGTCAGGGGTTCGGGGAGATCGCGAAGTGCGAACACCGGGTGTCACCTCCTTGTAGGGATTTCTGGTTTCTCGTAGGGCGGGGTGGGGCCGGAAAAACGGAAGAGGCCGCGGATCCCGTGTACGGGTTCCGCGGCCTCGAGGAGCGCTGGTCTGGGTCTCAGACCGGTGCCTCTCGAGGAGGGGAACCCGGGACATCGATGCCATCGGTGCCGAAGACGCCCGTACGGACGGCGGCGGACACAGTGGTCCCGTGCGTCGCCGACATCGGCGCGCTCTGCGCCTGGAGGGCAGGCAGGCCGACGTAGGACGCGCGGAAGCCGACGGGCTTCTCGGCGAGGAGAGCGGCCGTCGTCAACGTCGTCGTGCTGTTCACGTGCCACCTCCTGTCGTTGCCCGTCGGCCGGTGCCGACTGCCTAGGTCCGGAAGATAGGGCGCTGCAGCAGGGCGCGCAACGTTATTTTCCGGCGACTTCTGCGGGGACCGGATCGTCAGCGTGCGACGCGCGGGGCTCCGGGTGGGCTCTGCTTGGGTTCCGACCGTTGTGCGATGCGCGGCAGGAGGTGAGTCGTCGACCGCAACCGTTGATGGTCGGGAACGGACCCGCTTGCCGGTGAGCAAGCGGGTCTTCTCCCGACCCTCAACGTCAAGCCGGGCGCCCGAGCCTGGGAGAGGTGCGCCGCGTCACGCACGTGCGGGATCCCCCTCTTCGGAGGGTCACCCGTGCTCAGCGTGCGGTGACCAGCCCGAGGACGTCCGCGCCGAACTTGTCCAGCTTCACCTGGCCGATGCCGGGGATCTTCACCAGCGACGTGACGTCCACGGGCTTCTGCTCCGCGATGGCCGCCAGGGTGGCGTCGGTGAAGACGCAGTACGCCGGCTGACCCAGCTCCTTGGCGCGCTCGGCCCGCCAGGTCCGCAGCGCCTCGAACAGCTCGTCGTCACGGTCGCTGGGGCAGGTCGGGCATCGGCCGAGCTTGCGGTCCACGGCGGCGATCAGCCCGGCGCCGCAGACCCGGCAGGAGACCGGCCCGTTCCGGGTCGCGCGCGCTGCCTTGGGCGTGGACGGCGAGGCCGCGCGGGACACGCCCGTGTGCAGCCCGTCGAGGAACCGCGACGGCCGGCGGCTGCCGCGGCCCCCGGGCGAGCGCGACAGCGCCCAGGACAGCCGCAGGTGCTCTCGGGCGCGGGTGACGCCGACGTACAGCAGCCGCCGCTCCTCCTCCACCTGGTCCGGCGTGTCGGCGTGGACGAGCGGCAGCGTCCCGTCGACCAGCCCGACCAGGAAGACCGCGTCCCACTCGAGCCCCTTCGCGGCGTGCAGCGACGCGAGCGTCACGCCGTCGACCGTCGGCGCGTGCTGCGCGCCGGCCCGCTCCTCCAGCTCCGCGACCAGCTCGCGCAGCCCCGCCGTGGGCTCGGCCCGCTCCATGTCCGTCGCAAGGCGGTGCAGCGCGGCCAGCGACTCCCAGGCGTCTCGCGCTGCGCCGGACCCTGCCGGCGGCGCCTCCAGGGACCACTTCAGCCCGGCGCGCAGCACGTCGGCGGCGGCCGCGCCCAGCCCGGTGGGCACATCGTCGTCCCCCGCCCGCGCGGCGCCGCGCAGCAGCAGGATCGCCTCGCGGACCTCCTTGCGGTCGAAGAACCGCTCGCCTCCGCGTACGAGGTACGGCACGCCGGCATCGCCGAGGGCGGCTTCGTAGCCGGCGGACTGCGCGTTGACGCGGTAGAGCACCGCGATCTCCGACGGCGCGGTGCCGGCGGCGATGAGCTCCTTGCAGCGGGCCGCGACGGCGGCGGCCTCCGCCGGCTCGTCGTCGTGCTCGGCGAACACCGGCGCGGGGCCGGCCGGCCGCTGGGCGACCAGCTCGAGCCGAGCCGCCTGCATCGTCGACCGGGTGATGACGTCGTTGGCGAGCCCCACGACCTGCGGCGTCGAGCGGTAGTCGCGGACGAGCCGCACCTCGGTCGCGGCCGGGAAGCGCTGCCGGAACTCCAGCAGGTACGACGGCGTCGCGCCCGTGAACGAGTAGATGGTCTGGTGGGCGTCACCCACGACGCACAGGTCGTCTCGGCCGCCGAGCCACGCGTCGAGCAGCCGCGCCTGCAGCGGCGTGACGTCCTGGTACTCGTCCACGACGAACGACCGGTACCGCGCGCGGAACTCCTCCGCCACCGGCCCCGACTCCTCGAGGACGCCAGCGGTGAGCAGCAGCAGGTCGCTGAAGTCGGCGACGCCCTGCGCCTGCTTGAGGTCCTTGTACGCGTCGTAGACCTGCGCGACGACGGGCGCGTCGTACGGCGGCTGCCGGCCGGCCTTCTGCGCGGCGAAGACGTAGTCCTCCGGGCCGTACAGCGACGCCGCCGCCCACTCCAGCTCGCTGAGCAGGTCGCGCAGCTCGTTGGTGCCCGGCCGCAGTCGCGCACGGGCGGCCGCGTTGGCGACCATGCCGAAGGTGTTGTCGACCAGCCGCGGCGGCGCGCCCCCGACGACGCGCGGCCAGAAGTACTGCAGCTGACGCAAAGCCGCCGCGTGAAACGTGCGCGCCTGGACGCCGCCCACGCCGAGCTCGCGCAGCCGGGTGCGCATCTCACCTGCGGCCCGGGCCGTGAAGGTGACGGCGAGCAGCGCCGAGGCCGGCACGGCATCCGTCAGCACCGCGTACGCGGCACGGTGCGTGATCGTCCGCGTCTTCCCGGTACCGGCGCCGGCGAGGATGCACACGGGACCTCGGACGGCCTGCGCCGCCTCCCGCTGCTCCGGGTCCAGCGAGGCGAGCACGTCGTCGGGGGTCACCTCGCCAGTGTCCCAGGTGGGTAGGACGGGAAGGGGCAGAACGCCCTGTCTGTTGACGGCTACGACGGACCGATGACGAGGAGCCCACGTGCCCGACCAGCTGACGATCTACAGCACCCAGTGGTGCGGGTACTGCCACCGCCTCATGAAGCAGCTCGATCGCGAGGGCGTGGCGTACGACGTCGTCGACATCGAGGACCGGCCCGAGGCCGCGGACTACGTCATGAGCGTCAACGGCGGCAACCAGACCGTCCCGACGGTGGTCTTCCCCGACGGGACGGCGCTGACGAACCCCAGTCTCGGTCAGGTCAAGGAGCGGCTGGCGAGCTGATCGCCGAGACGATTCACGCGCAATCGGCTCCGACGCGCAACAATGGTCGCAAACCCGACCCCCGACCCGGACGGATGCCCGTGCCTCGCACCGAGCTGGCGCACCCTGCCATCGACGCCGTTCTCTCGACCGCCGCGACGCTTCTCGGCATGGAGGTCGTTTTCATCGGCGGCCTGACCGAGGACGCGTTCACGTTCGAGCGCGTCCACGCCGACGCCGAGGGGTGGGAGCTGCCGAACGAGGGCTCCGTCCTCGATCGCGCCGGGACGCTGTGCCACCGGCTGCTCGCGGGGGCGCCTTCCGCGACCGCCGACGCCGCCAACGACCCGGTGTATCGGGACGCTGCGGCGAGGTCGATGTTCGGCATCACGTCGTACGTCGGCGTGCCGATCCGCGACAGCAGCGGCCATGTCGTCGCCACCCTGTGCGGGGTCGACCGCGACCACGTACCGGTCGACGAGGAGACGGTCTCCGTACTCCGCCAGCTGGCTGATGTCGTGTCCGCCCACCTCGGGCCGCTGGTCGAGGAGGGCGTCGTCATCCGCCGCGCGTCCGAGGGCGGCTGGGCCGTCGGCGGCGACACGACCGGCGACCTCACCAGCGCCATGGTGCTGGCCGACCTGCTGGCCGGCGAGCTGCAGACCGGCGCGCGCCCGGCGAAGACCGAGCAGCCGCTCGACGAGGTCGCGCAGCTGCGGCTGTCGGTCAAGCAGCTGGAGCACGCGCTTGCCGCGCGCGTCGTGGTCGAGCAGGCGATCGGCGTGCTGACCGAGCGGCAGTCCAGCTCGCCGCGCGAGGCGTTCGAGCGGCTGCGCAAGGTGTCCCGCTCCCGCGGCCGCAAGGTGCACGACCTGGCGAAGGAGGTCGTGCTGTCGGCGACCGACGCCGCGGTGCCGCTGCCGCCCGAGCTGGCCGGACGCCGCTGACCGCTCCGCTCCCCCGCTCGCCCGACACGCTCGCCGCGGATCTGGTCGAGCTCATCGCGGCGGTGCCTCCCGGCCCGGTGCGGGTGCTCGTCGACGGCGTCGGCTCCGGGACGCTGGCCGACTCGCTTCTCGACGGGCTGGTCGCCGCTGGCCGCCCGCCGCTTCGGGTGTCCGGCGCCGACTTCCAGCGACCGGCGGGTGAACGGTACCAGTGGGGGCGCGAGGACGTCGAGGCGTTCCGCGACCGCTGGCTGGACACGGGCGCGCTGCGCCGCGAGGTGCTCGACCGGCCGGCGTCCGTGCTGCCGGCGCTGTGGGACGTGGAGCGGGACCGGTCCGTGCGGACAGCCCGCGTCGAGGTGCCGCCGCACGGGGTCGTGCTCGTGGACGGGCTGTTCCTGCTCGGGCTGGGACTCCCGGCGGAGGTGGTCGTCCACGTCGCGCTGTCCCCGCGGGCGCTGGTACGACGCGGCGTCCCCGAGTGGCAACTGCCGGCGTTCGGGTCGTACGAGCAGGAGGCGATGCCGCGCGAGCTGGCCGATGCGGTCGTGCTCGCCGAGGATCCCCGGCGGCCGGCGCTCGTGCTGCGGAGCTAGGGGCGCATCCCCTTGCGGGGCGGGAGCGCCGCGAGCCCCGCGTACGCCTGCTCGACCCACTCGCACAGCAGCGGCCGGGTGTCCGCCGGGTCGACGATCTCCTCGACCAGGTACGCCTCGGCGGTACGGAACGGCGAGCGGACGCCCTCGAGCCGGGCGGCGATCTCCTCCTTCAGCGCGGCCGCGTCGGGGCTCTCGGCGAGCAGCCGCTTGAAGGCGACCTCCAGCCCGCCCTCGACCGGCAGCGAGCCCCAGTCGCCGGAGGGCCAGGCGATCCGGTACGACCAGCGGCCCAGCGGCCGGTGCCCGGCCCCCGCCACCCCGAAGCACCGGCGGACCAGCACCGACGCCCACGGCACCTGCGACTGCTCCACCGCCGCCAGCGCACGGGCGCCGTGCCGCACCACCCCGGCCGCCTCCGAGGCAGACCCGATCACGAAGCCCGGCTGGTCCACCAGGTGCACGACCGGCAGCCGGAAGGTGTCGGCGAGGTCGACGAACCGCGCCTGCTTGTCGGCGCCCGCTGCCGTCATGCCGCCGCCGTAGACACCGGGGTCGCTGGCCAGCACGCCCACCGGCCGACCGGCCAGCCGAGCCAGCGCGGTCACCGTCGACGGCGCGTGCAGGCGGCCGAGCTCGAGCACCGACGCGTGGTCGAACACCGACGACATCAGCGCCCGGACGTCGTAGGGCGAGCGCCGCGACCGCGGCACCAGGGACCGCAGCGCCGGGTCCGGCTCGGCAGCGACCGCGGGGCCGACCGGCGGCAGCTCGCTGGTCGACGCGGGCAGGTACGACAGCACCTTGCGCACCAGGCTGAACGCCTCGTCCTCGCTGTCGGCGACGAGGTCGACCGTGCCGGCGCGGGCCGCGACCCGCCACCCACCGAGCTCCTCCTTGTCGACGGTCTCGCCCATGCCCGCCTCGACGACCGCCGGACCGGCGACGAAGACCTGCGACAGCCCGCGCAGCATCACCGACACGTGGCTCGTCACCAGCCGGACCGCGCCGAGCCCGGCGACCGGCCCGAGCGCGGCCGTCACGACCGGTACCTCCGACAGGAGCGCGACCATGGCGTCCCAGCCGGGGTTGAACGGCACGTAGGTACGGCCGAAGTCCTCCAGCGACTTGACGCTGCCGCCACCGCCGGTGCCGTCCAGCAGCCGCACGACCGGCACCCGCTCGGCGAGCGCACGCCGCTCGGCGTCCACCTGCTTGGCCCAGATCCCCGCGTCTGCTGCGCCGCCGCGCACCGTGAAGTCGTCAGCGGTGACGACGACCCGGCGGTCGTCGACGCGCGCCGCTCCGGTCACCAGGTTGGCCGGCACGAGGTCGACCAGCCCGGTCTCGTCGTAGGTCGCGCTGCCGGCCACGGATCCCGTCTCTCGCCAGCTCCCGGCATCCACCAGCCGCGCGATCCGCTCGCGGACGGTCAGCCGGCCGGTGGCGTGCTGACGGGCCACGCGCTCCTCGCCGCCGAGACGGGCGGCGAGCTGCTTGCGGTGTGCCAGCTCAGCGAGCTCTGGGTCCCAGACCATGCGCGGACCCTAGATGTCGCGGTACCGGGCCTCGATGAACGACCACACCGAGAAGGCCAGCAGCCCGATGGCTGCGGCGAACAGCAGCGCCTTCCCGAACGGCTGCTCTGCCAGCGACTTGAACGAGGCGTCTAGCCCCTTCGCCTTCTTCGGGTCGAACTGGACGGCGGCCTTCACCAGGAAGCCGCCGATCAGCACGAAGACCAGTCCGCGCGCGGCCAGCCCCGCGGTGCCGATGACCTTCGCCGCGTCCCGCATGCGCTGGGACATCTGCCCCGTCTTGAGGTTGTCCAGGAACTTCTGCCGGACGGCCCGTAGGACCATCGCGAGGCCGCCGATCACGATCCCGGCACCGACCAGGAAGACGAGCGTCCGACCGCCGGTGTGGCTCATGACCCGCGCGGTGAGCGGCTGGGTCTTGTCGTTGCCGCCGCCGGAAACGGCGTACTTGGCGGTGCTGCCGGCGAGGAACAGGTAGATGAGGCCGCGGAACAGCGAGCTGCCCCGCTTGCTCCAGCGCTTGCGGCCCTCCTCCTGGTCGCGGTGGCCGACGGCGCCTTCGAGCAGCCGCCACGCGGCGTAGCCGAGGAAGCCGATGGCCAGCACCACCAGCAGCAGCTCGCCGAGCGGCTTGTCCTTGATGGCGCCCAGGGCGCCGTTCTTGTCGACGCGGTCGCTGCTGCCCGCGGCGACCTGAACGGCGAGCGCGCCGATCACCAGCCAGACGATGCCGCGGGAGATGAGGCCGAGCCTCGCCAGCCACTCGACGCTCGCGCTGTCCTCCGCCTGCTTCGCTGCCTGCTTGGTCTCACTCATGGCCGCTCCCTGCCCACCTGCCGCGGGGTCTAGACGCCGTCCAGCCAGTCCGTGATCAACCGCCAGGCAATGGAGACCGGCGTGGGCAGAAGTGCGCCTTTTGCGCTGCGCAGCTCGTCCTTGGACAACCAGCGGGCGTCCTCGAGCTCGCCGTCGCGCGGCCGTGGCTCGGCGTCGCCGTCGCAGATGGCGCGGTACCCGAGCATCAGGCTGGCGGGGAACGGCCACGGCTGGCTGCCGCGGTAGACGACGTCACGGACCGCGATGCCGGTCTCCTCGGCCACCTCACGTACGACGGCCTGCTCCGCGCTCTCGCCCGGCTCGACGAACCCGGCCAGGGTGGAGAAGCGGCCTGCGGGCCACACCGCCTGCCGGCCGAGGACGCACCGGTCGGCGCCGTCGGTGACGAGCATGATCACAGCCGGGTCCGTACGGGGGAAGTGCTCCGAGCCGTCGGCGGTGCAGCGCCGCACGGAGCCACCACGCGCAGCCTCCGTCGGTGCGCCGCAGCGGGCGCAGTGCGGGTGCGTCGCGTGCCAATTGGCGAGGCCGACGGCGTGCACGAGCAGTCCCGCATCCCGGTCACCCAGCAGCGCCCCGACCTCCCGGAGGCCGAGCGGGCGCGCACCCAGCCGGCGGGGCAGCTTCCCGGCGACGGCGAAGTAGGCGGCCTCCTCGTCCCGGCCGAGGTACAGCCGGTCGCCGTCCGGCGCCTCGCCCGCGTCGAGCAGCACGAGGGAGGGCCCGTCGTCGGTGACGAGCGCCGCGCCGTCGTCGACGACGAGCACCTTGCCCCTCGCCCACGCCGCTTCCAGCGCGGCCGCGTCCTCGCGGGTGGCGGCGTCGCGGTCGGCGGCGGACCGGGACAGCGCAGGGGTCCGGTCCGTCACGCCCTCTCGACCTCGAACAGCCCCTCCACCGACGTCGCGATCTCGGTCGCGTCGCCGACGACGACCGTGGTGAGGTCCTTCGGCGTCAGGTAGGTCGCTGCCGCCGCCTGCGCGCTCTCGAGGGTGACCGCCTGCAGCTGCGCGGGGAACTCGCGCAGGTAGTCCACGCCGAGGTCGGATCCGGCCAGCATCGACAGCAGCGAGGCGAGACCGCCTTGCGAGGCGGCGCCGACCTGGAGCGAACCGATGGCGTAGCGCCGGGCCTGGTCCAGCTCGTCCTGACCGACCGGCAGCGTCGCCACGCGGCCGAGCTCGTACCACGTCTCCAGCAGCGCCGGGGCGGTGACGCCGGTCGCGACGTCGGTGCTCAGGACCAGCCGCGAGCCGGCCGGCGGGTGCTCGAAGGACGAGTGCGTGCCGTAGGTGTAGCCCTTGTCCTCGCGAAGGTTGGCGGA
The DNA here is from genome assembly GCA_046262175.1 of Mycobacteriales bacterium. GTDB lineage: Bacteria > Actinomycetota > Actinomycetes > Mycobacteriales > SCTD01 > RYN-124. The sequence continues at coordinate 1,748 of JBHENF010000086.1, read as the reverse complement.
CCAGCGGGACGAGAAGTACCCGCCGAACACCATGTTCGCCAGGCTCAGCGACGCGTACTCCTCCGACGTCCGCGACGGCACGTCACGCGCCATCCGGATCGTCGTCTGCACCGAGCCCGGCCGGTCGACGAGCAGCAGCGGCGTGGACGGGACGGCCGGCAGCGGGCCCGTCTCGGCCGCCTTGACGTCGGCGGTCCAGGCCGCGAGCGCCTGCTCCACCTGCGCGACCAGCTTCGTCGGGGGGAGGTCGCCCACGACGGTGAGGATGCTGCCGGCGGGGGCGACGCGCTTCGCGTGCAGGCTGCGCAGCTGCCCCGCCGTCACGGCCTCGACCGCCTCCGCCTCCGGCAGCTCGGTCGCGTACGGGTGGGTCCCGTACATCCGCGCCAGCAAGGCTTCCCGGGCGACGACGCCGGCCTGGCTGCGGTAGATCGCCAGCTCCTGGACGAGCCGGTCGCGCTCCGCGACGACCTCGTCCTTGGGGTAGGACGCCGAGGTCAGCAGCTCGCCGAGCAGGTCGAGGATCCCGCCGAAGCCGCTGGACAGCACCGAGCCGCTGATCCCGAGCCGGTCGGCGTCGACGCTCGCGTTGAGCTGGCCCCCGTACGACTGCAGGTCGATCGCGATCTGCGAGGCGTCGCGACGGTCGGTGCCCGACAGCAGGGTGTCGCCGAGCAGCTGGGCCTTCGCGACGTGTGCGTCGCCCTTGCCCGCCAAGGGGATCCGCAGCCGGAGCTCGACCAGCGGCACGCCCGGCCGGCGGACGGCGAGGACGCGCAGCCCGTTGTCGAGCATCTGGTCGGCGACGGTCGGGAGCTTCCCGGTCCGCGGCTTGCCGAGGGCTGGCACGGGGCGGGCCGAGAGGGTGTCCGTCATGCGTCGCTCCCCGGTCGCAGCTCGAGTACGGCGCGGTTGTCGGGCCGCAGCGTCGCCGCGGCCGCCTGCACGTCGGCCGGCCGCACCTGCGCGAGAAGGCCGGGCAGCTCGGTCGTCAGCTCGGCGCGGTCGCGCTGCTGCTCGAACACCGCGAGCTGCTGGGCCTTGCCGAGCGCGGGGTCGATCTCGCGCAGGTAGCGCGCCGTCATGCGCGCGACGGTCCGCTCGAGCTCGCCGTCCCGCAGGCCGTCTGCGACCAGCCGCGCGATCTCGTCGTCGACGGTGGCGAGGACGGTGTCGGCGGAGGTCTCGTCCGGGTGGTGCACGTCGACGATCAGCGGCGTCGGGTCGCGGGCGTCGAGGGAGTCACCGAGCAGTCCGACGTAGCCGCCGACGCTCAGGACCGACCGGTCGCGCAGGAGCATCCGGTCCTGCAGCCGGGCGGCATCGCCGTCGGTCAGGACCTCCGCGAGCACGACGTACGGCAGGAACGTCGAGAGGTCAGCGGGATCGGGCGTCCGCCACGCCATGGACACCGCCGGCGCCGGGGCGAGCCGGTCGACGGTGACCTCCCGGCGCTCCGCCGTCAGCGGCGGCTCGGAGAACGACGGCCGCTCCGGCGTCGCGCGACCAGGGATGTCGCCGTACTGCTCCTGCACCCACGTCCGCACCCGGTCCGCGTCGACGTCGCCGACGACCGTCAGCACCGCGTTGCCCGGGGCGTAGTAGCGGTCGAAGAACTGCTGCGCGTCGTCGAGCGTCGCGCTCTCGAGGTCGACGAAGTCGCCGTAGCCGTTGTGGCTGTTGGCGAAGTCCTCGAACACCAGGGGGGGCACGAGCAGCCACGGGAATCCGCCGTACGGCCGGTTCAG
>JBHENF010000085.1:0-5883 GCA_046262175.1 Mycobacteriales bacterium | reverse complement strand
CCGGTCTCCTCCCGGCACTCCCGCGCCGCCGCCTGCTGCGGCGTCTCGTCCGCGTCCATGAAGCCGGCGGGCAGCGCCCAGCGGCCGCGCTCCGGGTCGACGTCGCGCTGCACGAGCAGCAGGCGCCCCTGGTCGTCGCGGAGCACGACACCCACGCCCACCTTGGGATCGCGGTGGTGCGGAAGGCCGCACCGCGTGCACAGCTGCGGGCGCTGGCCTGTGGCCAGCGGGCCGCCGCAGCGCGGGCAGAAGCTGTGCGTCTCCACCGGCTCATCCTGCCGCCGCGTGCAGCAGGCTGACGTGGTGGAGTCCCGCACGGTGACGGTCCAGCTGCCGTTCCGCTTGCCGCTGTTCCCCGACAACCTGTTCGGGCACCTCGTCGCGACCGCGGTTCCCGGGGTGGAGGAGTGGCGCGACGGCGCGTACCGCCGGACGCTCCGACTCCCGCGCGGCAGCGGGATCGTCGCGCTGGCACCGATGCCGGAGCACGTCCGCTGCACCCTCGCGCTGGCCGACCTGCGTGACCTCGACGAGGCGATCGCGCGCTGCCGGCGGCTGCTCGACCTGGACGTCGATCCGGTCGCCGTGGACACCGTTCTGGCGGAGGACCCGGTGCTCGCGCCGCACGTGGCCAGTGCGCCCGGCCGGCGCGTGCCTGGAACGGTCGACGAGCACGAGTTGGCCCTGCGCGTCGTGCTCGGCCAGCAGGTCAGCACGTCTGCGGCGCGGACCCACGCCGGCCGGCTCGTCGCGGCGCTGGGCGAGCCGATCCAGGACGGTCATGGCGGGCTGACGCACCTGTTCCCCACGGCGGCGCAGGTGGCCGAGGTGGACCCGGAGACGCTCGCCATGCCGAGGACGCGTCGGGCGACGCTCACCGGCCTGGCGCGGGCGCTGGCCGACGGTGAGGTCGACCTCGCGCCTGGAGTCGACCGGGCCGTCGCGCGCAAGCAGCTGGCGGCGCTGCCGGGCGTGGGGCCGTGGACGGTCGAGAGCATCGCGATGCGCGCGCTCGGCGACCCGGACGCGTTCCTCCCGACCGACCTCGGCGTCGTCACCCTCGCCCGGGCGGCCGGCCTGCCGACCGGACGGGGGCTGCTGCAGCACGCGGAGCGCTGGCGCCCGTGGCGCGCGTACGCCGTGCAGCACCTGTGGGCGCTCGGCGACCACCCGGTGAACGTCATGCCGGGAGGGCAGCCTCAGGAAGGCTCCGCCTGCCGGTCGTGTTGAGTAGGGACATGCAGAGAAGGCCGACCGACCTCAACATCGCCGGCGCGATCGACCTGTCGTCGCTGAAGAAGCCGGCGGCGCCGCCGGCTGGCCCGCCCGGTTCCGCCCCGGCGCCGACGAACGCGTCCCCGCACGTCATCGGCGTCACCGAGGCGACGTTCGAGGCCGAGGTGCTGCAGCGTTCCATGACCGTGCCGGTGCTCATCGACTTTTGGGCCGAGTGGTGCGGCCCGTGCAAGACGCTGTCGCCGGTGCTGGAGCGGCTCGCCGCGGCCGACGGCGGCGCCTGGGTGCTCGCGAAGATCGACGTGGACAGCAACCAGGCGCTGTCGACCCAGCTGCAGATCCAGAGCATCCCGACGGTGCTGCTCGCCCTCGGGGGCCGGCTCATCCAGGGCTTCACCGGCGCGCTGCCCGAGCGCGACGTCCGCTCGTTCCTCGACCAGGTGCTGGCGGCGGCGCAGCAGGCGGGGCTGCCGGGAGCCGAGGGTGCCGCGCCTGCCGTCGCGCCGGTGCCGACCGACCCCGAGCTGGTGCAGGCGGAGGACGCGCTGGCGCAGGGCGACTGGGCTGGTGCCATCGCGGCGTACGACGCCCTGCTGGCGCGCCGGCCCGCGGACGCGGAGGCGACGACGGGCCGTGCGTTCGCGCTGCTGCTCCAGCGCACCGACGGGCTCGATCCGGCCGAGGTGTTGAAGGCGGCGCAGGCCGCTCCCGACGACGTGGCCGCGCAGACCCTGGCCGCCGACGTCGAAGTGCTGGGCGAGCAGATCCAGCCGGCGATCGACCGGCTGGTCGGGCTCGTACGCCGCACCTCCGACGACGACCGCGAGGCCGCCCGCACCCACCTGCTCGACCTGCTCAGCGTCCTGGACCCGGAGGACCCGCGGGTTCTCGCCGGTCGCCGCGCCTTGGCGAACGCGCTCTTCTAGTCCCCGGTCGCGCCGTCGATCCGCTCACGGAGCAGGTCGGCGTGCCCGTTGTGCCGGGCGTACTCCTCGATCATGTGCAGGTAGATCCACCGCACGTCGCGGACCCGCTCCGGGTGGGCGCCGCGACTCGGCACGACCACGTCCAGGTCTTTGTCGGCGACCGCCGCGCGCGCCGCCGCGCACTCGTCCAGGTAGGCGTCGAGGTCCGCGGCAGCATCCGCCTCGTCCACCTCGTCGAAGTCGAGGCCGGTCGAGTCCGCGTCGTAGGGGAACACGAGGTCCTCACCGGCGGCGTGCATCCGGAACCACCACCGCTCGACCTCCGTCATGTGCCGGACCAGCCCCAGCAGCGAGAGCCCTGACGGCGGCGTCGACCGTGTCTTCAGCTGCTCGGCGGTGAGCCCGGCGCACTTCTGCAGCAGCGTCGCGCGGTGGAAGTCCAGCCACTGCTCGAGCGCGACGCGCTCCGGACCCACGAGCTCGGGGTCGAGGCGCTCGGCAGTGGGAGCCGTCCAGGTCACGTCAGTCCACGATGCTGCTGTAGACGAGCTGGCGCAGCTCGGTGCGGATGGCGTACGTGCTCGACGGCAGCAGCTGCGTGTAGAAGGCGGCCGTGACCTGCTCCACCGGGTCGATCCAGAACGCCGTGCTGGCGGCGCCGCCCCAGGCGAACTCGCCCGCCGATGCGGGCACCTTGTACGCGACCGGGTCGACGAGCACCGAGAAGCCGAGGCCGAACCCGACGCCGTCGTACGCCGTCTCGGAGAACTGACCGCCCGCTGCGAGGTCGGTCAGCAGCTTGCCGCCGGGCAGGTGGTTGCGGGTCATGTACGACAGCGTCCGTGGGCTGAGCAGTCGCGTCCCGTCGAGCGCCCCGCGGCCGAGCAGCAGCTGCGTGAACCGGTCGTAGTCGTACGCGGTCGAGATGAGTCCACCGCCACCGTTGAGCAGCGCGGGCTGGCGGAACGCGTCCTTGCCGACAGGGTCCCACCGCAGCGCCTCGCCGGTGCCGGGAGTGGGGACGTACAGCGCGGCCGTGCGACCGGCGTCGGCCTCGTCTACCCACCACCGGGTGTCGTCCATTCCCAACGGGCCGAGGACGCGATCGCGCAGCACCTGGTCCAGGGGCTTGCCGTCGAGGACCTCCAGCACCCGGCCGAGCACGTCCGTCGCCACCGAATAGTTCCAGCTGGTGCCCGGCTCGAACAGCAGCGGCAGCGACGCCCACACGTCGCACTGCTCCGCCAGCGTCACGCCGGGCTTCTGGTTGAAGTCCGAGCCGACGTCGCGGTACATCTCGTCGACGACGCTGGACCGGGTGAAGCCGTACGTCAGGCCGGCGCAGTGGCTGAGCAGCTGCCACATCCGGATCGGCTCCGTCGCGGGCACCGTCTTGGCCGCGTCGGCGGGACCGCCGCGGTAGACGCGCAGATCCGCGAAGGCCGGCAGGTAGCGGCTCAGCTCGTCGTTGAGCGAGAACGCGCCCTCCTCGAACAGCTGCATCGCCGCGACCGTCGTCACCGGCTTGGTCATCGAGTAGATGCGCCACAGCGTGTCCTGCTCGACCGGCAGGCCGGCCTCCATGTCGCGCAGCCCGTACACCGACGAGTGCACCCGCTTGCCACGCCGGCTGACGACGACCTGCCAGCCGGCGAGCCGGCCGTCGTCGACGTACCTCGCCAGCTGCCGGTCGATGCGCGCCAGCCGCTCCGCGTCCATGCCGACCTCGCCGGCGTCGACCTCGATGTCCACTCCGTTGCCCATGGCGGGAGGATAGGCAGGTGGCGACGATGTCGATCGGCCGGGCACTGAGCTGGCTGGCGGAGCGGGATCCGGACCGGGCCTCCGTCACCGACGCGACCGGCACCCTCACGCGGCGCGAGCTTGACCTGCGCAGCAACGCGCTGGCCCGCGCGTACGCAGACCTCGGCGTCGGCCCCGATGACCTCGTGACGATCGGGCTGCCCAACGGCACCGCGTTCTACCTCGCCTGCGCTGCCGTCTGGAAGCTCGGCGCGACGCCGCAGCCGGTGAGCTACCGGCTCCCGACCGCCGAGCTCGAGGGGCTGGTGGAGCTGGCTGACCCGCCGCTGCTGGTCGGCGTGGAGGCGGCGGGGCGGCCGTCGGTCCCGGCGGGGTTCGACGCGAGCGGGTACGACGACGGCCCGTTGCCGGACCGCTGGGCGACGTCCTGGAAGGCACCTACGTCCGGCGGCAGCACGGGCCGGCCGAAGCTGATCCTGTCCGGCACCCCCGCCCAGGTGGACCCGGAGGTGGCTGCGGTGCCGTACATGCCGCGCGACGGGGTGCAGCTGGTGCCCGGTCCGCTGTACCACAACGGGCCGTTCATCTACTCGATGCGCGGACTGCTCAGCGGCCACGCGCTGGTGGTGATGGAGCGCTTCGACGCCGAGCGCGCGCTGCAGCTGATCGAGCGGCACCGGGTCACCTGGATGCTGCTCGTGCCGACGATGATGCAGAGGATCTGGCGGCTGCCGGTCGAGGTCCGGGAGCGGTACGACGTCAGCTCGGTCGAGCAGGTGCTGCACCTGGGCGCGCCCTGCCCGGAGTGGCTCAAGCGCGCCTGGCTGGACTGGCTCGGCCCGGACCGGGTGGTGGAGGTGTACGCCGGCACCGAGTCGCAGGGCGTGACCGTCATCGGCGGCCGCGAGTGGCTGGAGCACCCCGGGTCGGTGGGGCGGGCGGCCCTGGGCAGCGCGTTCCGGGTGCTGGGTCCGGACGGCCGCGACCTGCCGCCGGGGACGGTGGGGGAGGTGTTCATGATGCCGGCCGGCGGGCCGGGGTCGACGTACAGCTACCGCGGCGCCGACCCGCGCAGCGTCGACGGCTGGGAGTCGCTGGGCGACCTCGGCCGGCTGGACGAGGACGGGTACCTGTACCTCGCAGACCGCAGTGCCGACCTCGTCCTGTCCGGCGGCGCGAACGTCTACCCGGCGGAGGTGGAGGCCGTGCTGGACGCGCACCCGGCGGTGCGGTCGAGCGCGGTGTTCGGGCTGCCCGACGAAGACCTGGGCGAGCGGGTGCATGCGGTCGTCGACGTCGCGGACGCCGCGGTCACGGCTGAGGAGGTCGTGGCGTTCGTCGCCGAGCGGCTGGTCCGCTACAAGGTGCCGCGCACGGTCGAGCTGGTGCGCGAGCCGGTGCGGGACGACGCCGGCAAGGTCCGCCGCTCGGCCCTGCGGGCGGCCCGATTGAGCTAGGCGCGCGGGCCGGGGGAGTGCAGCCAGACAGTGGCCAACGGCGGCACGCGCAGGACCGTGGAGGCCGGCTGACCGTGCCACGAGTCATCGGACGCCTGCACGCCACCGAAGTTGCCCACCCCGCTGCCGGTGTAGCCCTCGGCGTCGGTGTTGACGACCTCGGCCCACTGGCCGACCCAGGGCAGTCCGAGGCGGTAGCCCTCGTGCGGCACGGCCGAGAAGTTGGAGATGCAGGCCAGCGCTGACCCGTCGCTGCCGTACCGCAGGAACGAGAACACGTTGCCGGCTGAGTCGTTGGCGTCGATCCACGCGAAGCCAGCGGCCTCCGTGTCCAGCGACCAGAGGGCGGGCGTCTGCTTGTAGACGTCGTTGAGGTTCTGCACCAGCAGGGCGACCCCGCGGTGGTCGGGCAGGTCGAGCAGCCACCAGTCGAGGGAGCGCTCCTCGCTCCACTCCGACTCCTGCGCGAACTCCGAGCCCATGAACAGCAGCTGCTTGCC
>JBHENF010000084.1:0-5765 GCA_046262175.1 Mycobacteriales bacterium | reverse complement strand
GACGCCGAAGGCGGGAAGCTGCGGCTGCTCGCGCAGGCTGCGCTTGAGCTCGGCGAACCCGGGGAACTCCGCCAGACCGACCACGTGGTCCCAGAGCCGTACGGCCTCCTCGGGGCTCGGGAGCCGGCTGATGACCGGCCCAAAGAACGCGATGCCGGTGGGTGGCTGCACGTGGATGATCGGCGTCCCGACATCCTTGCCCGTGAGGGCGAGCGCCTCATCGGTCTCGGCCCGGAGCTGGCCGTCGATGCTCGGATCTTCGAGGGCGTCCGCGAGCCCAGCGTCCAGGCCTAGCCCGGCCAGCAGCGCGCCCACGACCTCGTGCCCCGCACGACCAGCTCCTGCGGACCAGCCCCCGCTCGCGTCGGTCGACTCGAAGATGTGCGCGCCCATGGCCTCGTACAGCGGGCCGATCGCGTCGGCGCCGTGGAGCTCGCGCACCTTCGCCGCCACCCGCAGCAGCTTCAGCCCGGCCGTGTGCCCCGCCTCGTACTCCGGTGGGAAGTGCGCGTCGTAGTCGACCGTCGCGTTCACCAGGCGCAACGAGATGAACCGCCAGTCCACGGAGTAGTCGCGCTGCTGCATGACCAGCCGGACCCACTTGCTGCTCATCCAGGCGAACGGACAGACGGGGTCGAAGTAGAAGCTGAGGTCGTAATCGCCCATACCGAAGGCTAAGCCGCACGCCGGCCTCGCGTACGGTCGGGAGGTGTCGCTACCCCATCTGCTGGCTGCCCGGGCTGCCGGTGACAAGGAGACCCTGATCCGCTACGTGCGCCTGCACGTGGGCGACGGCAACGAGGACGCCGGCCGCGCGGAGATCGACAAGGCGTGGGTGCAGGCCTTGGACGTCCTGCTCGACATGCCGGAGATCGACCGGGAGTTCGTGCACGACACGCTCACGACCAGGGATGCCGCGACACTGGCGCACCTGTTCTTCTCGCTGCACTACGCGCTGGTGCGCTCGACCGGGGAGTGGATCCATGACGGCGACCTCTGAGGGCGGGCAGCTGCGGCCGGGCCTGTGGCAGACGGTGAACGAGCGCTACCCCGGCTCGATGATCACCAAGGACGACCTCGTCCCGCTCGCGCCCCTGCGCCGACCGCTGAGCCAGGCGCGCCTGAGCTTCGTCAGCACGTCAGGGGTGCAGCCGCGCGGCACGCTGCCGTTCGACGTCGTGCACCCGATCGGCGACTACAGCTTCCGGCGCGTCCCCTCGGACAGCTCCCCCGCCGACCTCGAGATCCACCAGCTGAAGTACCCCACCGACGGCGCCCACCGCGACCTCAACGTGATCTTCCCGATCGAGCGGCTGCAGGAGCTGCGGGACGAGCGCGTCGTCGGAGCGCTGACGCCCGACCTGTTCACGTTCATCGGCTACAACATGGACCCGGCACTGCTCGAGCGCACGCTCGCAGAGGACCTGGCGCAAGCGGTGGCGGACGAGCAGCCCGATCTGGTGCTCCTGTCCGCCGCTTGACCCATCTGCCACCAGTCGGTCGGACTGGTCCAGCGCGCGATCGAGCGGCGCGGCATCCCCACGGTCTCGGTGAGCGTCGCGCGCGACGTCACCGAGCACGTCAAGCCTCCGCGTGCGGTGTTCGTGCCGTTCCGGATGGGCCACCACTTCGGGGTCCCGTTCCACCGCGAGCTGCAGCGCCGGATCATCACGGATGCGCTCGACGTGGTCAGCACCGCTACCGAGAGCGGCACGATCGTCGACCTGCCGCTCACCTGGGCACAGGCACGCCGTGAGGGCATGGCGATCGAGCGGGAGCTCGCGGTCAGTCCAGGAACTGCGCCGCCTCCTGGCGGCGGCGGTCGACCTGCACGCTGAAGACGTCGGGCCGGCTGTAGTGGCCGGTCGGGTCGAAGTTCTGCCGCTCCTCCGCGACCCGGCCCAGCTCCAGGTTGGCGATGACCAGCCGCTCCTCGCCCTCCACCGGCTCGACGAGCCACCGTCCGTCCGGCCCGGCGACCGCTGAACCGCCGCGGCAGTAGTCGCGCACGTCGAGCGCCTTGAGGTCGTCGTACAGCGGGAAGCCGGCCGGCACGTCCTGCAGTGACAGCAGGCCGTTGGCCGCAAGGGAGAACACGCGACCCTCGAGCGCGATGAACCGGGCGATGTCGACGGTGTTGCGCGGGTTGCCGGGCCAGACGCTGACGTGCAGCTCCTCGCCCTGCGCGTAGAGCGCGTGCCGGGCCTGCGGCATCCAGTTCTCCCAGCAGTTGAGCCCGCCGACGCGCGTTGACCCGTGGCGGTGCACCCGCAGGCCGTGCCCGTCGCCGGTCCCCCACACCAGGCGTTCTTCGTACGTCGGCATGAGCTTGCGGTGCGTCCCCACGACGCCGGCGGCAGGGTCGACGGCGACCAGCGTGCAGAACACGGTCCCGCGAGCAGAGCCGGTGGCGCGCTCGGTGATGCCGAGGTAGACGAAGATGCCGAGGTCTCGTGCCGCCTCCACCACCTGACGGATCTCCGGCCCGTCCATCGCGACCGCCGCCTGCAGGTACGCCGCGTACGCCTGCTTCTGCAGCGGGTCGTCGAACCGGGCGCCGCCTGTGAGGTCCAGCCAGAAGGGGTAGCCGGACAGGAAGGTCTCCGGGAACGCGACGAGCTCCACGTCCTGCTGGGCCGCCTCCTCCAGCCAGCGCAGCACGATCGCGGTCGTCCCCGCCGGGTCGAGCCACGCCGGATGAGCCTGCACTGCCGCCACACGCATGTACGGGACCCTACGGCGGCGGCCCGGCTCGGCCGCTACTCCGGGAAGCCCTCGTCGATCCAGCCCTTGAGGACCGCGACCTGCTCCGGCGTCCACTGCAGGTCGCACGGCATGCTGCCGTTCTCGACCGTCTCGAGGATGCCGTCGGCGTTGTTCTTGACGTCGTCGTAGCTGTGCAGGTCGAACATCGACTTCATGCTCTGGACGTCCTTGTCACGGAACAGCGGGCGGATGTCGGTGGCGAAGCTGCTCACGGGTTTCCTCTCGGGTAGGTCCGCGGGTGCGGACGGTTGAGCCTGACTGATGCGTGCTCCGTAGCTAGTGGTCGGGTCCGCTCGCGGGGAGGCGGCTGCCGGCCGGGTGCGGGCGGGGGGCCGGCACCGGGCCATGGACGTGCAGGCCGAGCTCGGCGGCTTGGTCCTCGCGACGGGGCCGCGCAAGCCAGGCAGCCGTCTGCCTGTGCGCGCGGTCGATGAGCTGGCGCGCCTGGCCGAAGTCGGCGGGCGACACCGACACCGGGCACAGCGGGGGCACGACCCGCAGGTCGAGGGTCGGCTGCAGGCGTTCGACCTCATCGATGAGGCGCCGCTGGATGGAGAGCGTGACCGCGTGCAGCGCCATCGCGAGCGCGCCGCGGGGGACGGTCGGCAGCGCGCAGGCGTAGCCGGTCGGGACGACGATGATGCTGTCGACACCCAGCTCGGCGGCGACCGAGATCGGCGTGTTGTCGACCAGCCCGCCGTCGATGAGCGCGTGGCCGTCGATGGTCACGGGCGGCAGGATGCCGGGCAGGCTCGCGCTGGCGAGGACCGCATCGGCTGCGGGTCCGTGGCGCAGCACGACCTCGCGGCCCGTCGCGATCTCGGTGGCCACGACCACCACGGGTACGGCGGCGTCCTGCAACAGCTCGTACGGCAGGTGGCGGGCCAGGAGCTGTCGCAGGCCGCGGTCGGGGACGAGGTGGTTGCTACGGCCGGCAGCCGCGAGCGCGAGGAGCAACGGGCTGGTCGGGAAGACGTCGGGGCGCCGCAGCGAGCACCACAGTGCGTCCACTTGGTCGATGCCGTCGGGCCACGCACGTCCGGCCAGGAAGGCGCCGTTGAGAGCTCCTACCGACGTGCCGACGAGGCAGTCCGGCACCACGCCGGCGTCGGCCAACGCGCGCAGCATGCCGACCTGGACGGCGCCGAGGCTGCCGCCACCGGACAGCACCAGTGCCGTGGTCATGGGAGCTCGCTCAGTCCGTTGCGGCGGTCTGCGCGTGCGCGAGGTGGCCACCCAGCAGGCCGCCCACGGCGAGCAGCGAGGTGCCGGCGAAGCCGATCCACTGACCACGCCGCAGCCGCCCGCTCATGCGGTCCCGGAGCGAGACGACCTGGCACACCAGTGCGAGCGCGTTGGCCGTCGCGTGCACCACGGCAATCCGCCGCTGCCGCTCACTCAGATCGGCGTAGTCGACCAGCCCGGCGGCGATGGCCGGGATGGCGCTGACGATGCCGACGCCGGTCAGCACCGCGGCGGAGTTCTCCGTACGTGGCAGGCAATCGAGCCACCCGGCGGACACCCAGGCCCCTATGGGGATCTGCACCAGCATGGGGTGGGCGGAGTGCCCGAGCGGCTCTCCGGCGAGGGCTGCGCGCACCTTGCCCGCCGGCAGGGCCGCCGACATGGCGCCGAGCGCACGAGCGGGGGCGTCCAACGTGCGGACGTTCCCGAGGTCGTCGATCTGGTCGAACGGCTTCATGCGTTCCCCTTCTGGTGCTGGCTCATGGGCCGCTTGTCAGGCGACGGTGCGCAGGTCGAGCCCAGGCTCGGCGAGAACGTGCCGCTCGATGTCCTTGCCGAGCAGCGGCATGGCGCGGCGCATGTCGCGGCCGTTGTCGATCGTGAGGGCGGCGACGAGGGAGGGCCCGCGCAGGAAGAACGCTGCGGACCCGTCCGCACGCAGCAGGGTCTCGTCGTCGGGACGGTGGCTTCCGGTGTAGTGCAGCGTGTGGTCGTACTGGTCGGACCAGAACCACGGCGGCTTGCGGGCAGGCGCCTCCCGGCCGAGAACGGCGCGTGCAGCCGCGTCGGCGCCGGCGATCGCGGCGCTGTAGTGCTCGACCCGATGATGCTCGCCCGCCTGCGCATCCCAGGCCGCCGCCATGTCCCCGATGGCGTAGACGCCCGGGGCGCTCGTGCGGCCATCCACGTCGACGCCGATGCCGCCGGCGGCCCTGTGCAGCGCAACGTCGTCGAGCCAGCCCAGCGCCGGCCGGGCGCCGACGCCGACGACCACCAGGTCAGCGGGCAGGCTGCGGCCGTCCTTGAGCAGGACCTGCTCGACGCGGCCCGAGCCGGAGAAGGAGTCGACAGGTGCGTCCCCGAGCACGCGCACGCCGTTCGCCTCGTGCCAGCTGCGGACGATGGCCGAGACGTCGGGGCCGAGGACGTTCCACAGCGGGCCGGGCAGTCCGTCGACGGCCGTGACGTCCAGGCCCAGTCCGCGCAGGGTCGCGGCAACCTCGCAGCCGATGAAGCCGGTGCCAACGATGACGGCGCTGCCGCCGCGGCCGGCGGCAGCGCGCAGCGCATCGGCGTCCTCCAGAGTGCGCAGCTGATGCACCCCGGGCAGGTCGATGCCCGGGATAGGCGGCCGCAGGTTGGAGCTGCCCGTGGCGAGCACCAGCACGTCGAACTCGACGTCGTCGCCGCTGAGCAGGACACGCCGGCGCTCGAGGTCGATGCCGCTCGCCGCCTGGCCGAGCCGGAGCTCTACGCCGAGCTCGTCGTATGTCTCGGCCGGATGCACCAGGAGCCGGTCGGGCGGGAGCGACCCCGTCAGGTAGCCCTTGCTCAGGCCCGGCCGCTCGTACGGCAGGTGCGGCTCGGCACCGAGGAGCGTGATCGCGCCCTCGTGGCCGAGTCCGCGCAGCCGGACTGCCGCGCTGGCACCGGCGAGGCTGGCGCCGACGATGACGACCCGCTCGCCGCTCACTGCTTCCGCTCCCTGTCGTCCATACAACCCCCCGCGAAAGGAGCCACCGGACGCCCCCACA
>JBHENF010000083.1:0-15812 GCA_046262175.1 Mycobacteriales bacterium | reverse complement strand
GGCGTGAGCTGACCGAGCTGCTCCAGGAGGTCGTCGGCAAAGAGGGCATCGCCGTGGACCCGACGGTGCTGCCGCTCGTCGTACGCGCCGCGGCCGGCTCCGCCCGTGACGGGCTCTCGATCCTCGACCAGGTGCTGGCCTCCGCCGGCGAGAACGGCGTCACGCGCGAGGTTGCCGCCGGCCTGCTCGGGGTCACGCCGGACACGCTGCTCGACGACGTCGTGGACGCCTTCGCCGCCCGGGACAGCTCCGCGGTCTTCGACACCGTCGACCGCGTCATGGAGGGCGGGCACGATCCGCGGCGCTTCGCGCAGGACGTGCTCGAGCGGCTGCGCGACCTCGTCGTGCTGGACGCCGTGCCCGACGCCGGACCGAAGGGCCTGCTGGACTGCCCCGCAGACCAGCTCGAGCGGATGGGCCGGCAGGCGACGATGATGGGCTCCGCCGGACTGTCCCGCGCCGCGGACCTGTTCGCCGACGGGCTGACGGAGATGCGGGGTACGACCGCTCCGCGGCTGCTGCTCGAGCTCGTCTGCGCCCGGGTGCTCCTGCCCGCCGCCGCAACCGACGCGGTCTCGGTGCTGAGCCGGGTCGAGCGGCTCGAGCGGCGGCTCGACATCACCGGCGCCACGCCGCCGCCGCCCGCTCCGGCGCCCGTGCCGACGGTCGCCCCTGACGGCGCCCCGACGCAGGCCGCGCGGCCTCCCGTACCGGTTGCACCGCCCCCCGCCGCGGCCGCGCCGGCGCGCGTACCGCCCGCACCTGCCCCGGTGCGCAAGGAGCAGAGCTGGCCGACGGCGGCCACGCCGGGGGGCCCGCCGGCGGACCCGCCGCAGCAGCAGCCGTCGCAGGAGCCGGCCGCGACCCCCGGGCTGGACGCCGCGGCGATCCGCCGTGAGTGGGACCGCGTCCTCGTCGCCGTGCGCGAGGCGAAGAAGTCCGCGTACGTCGCGCTGGGCAGCGCGCAGGTGGCCCGGGTCGATGGCGGCACCCTCGTCCTCGCGTTCAACGCCCAGGGCGCGATGCGCAACTTCCAGGGCGGTGCCAACGTCGACCACCTGCGCGACGCGCTGCGCGACGTGCTCGGCGTCGACCTCGCCGTCCGCTGCGTGTTCGAGGGAGTCGAGCCGGCGCCGGCGGGCGCGCGGCCCGTTCCGGTGGCGGACGACTTCGCCCCGGGCGACGAGGCTGTGCCGGACGACCCGGACGAGCCTGCACCACCGCCGAGCGTCCGCTCCGGCGAGGACGTCGCGCTCGCGCTGGTCCAGGCCGAGCTCGGGGGGAAGGTCGTCGAGACGCTGGGGGAGCCGGGGCTCTAGGGTTCGCCTCATGCGACCAGGTGGCGGCCAGCCCAACATGCAGCAGCTCATGAAGCAGGCGCAGAAGATGCAGCAGCAGATGCTGGCTGCGCAGGCCGAGCTGGCGGAGGCCGAGGTGACCGGCACGGCCGGCGGCGGGCTCGTGACCGCGACGCTCAGCGGTGCCGGCGAGGTCCGCTCCGTCAAGATCGACCCGAAGGCCGTCGACCCCGACGACGTCGAGAGCCTCGAGGACCTGGTGGTCGCGGCCCTGCGCGACGGCGCCCGCGCGGCCGCCGAGCTGAGCGAGCGGACGATGGGTCCGCTGACCCAGGGGATGGGCGGCCTCGGGCTGCCCGGGATGTAGATGTGCCCGCATGTATGAGGGCGCGGTACAGGATCTGATCGACGAGCTCGGCCGGCTCCCCGGCGTGGGGCCGAAGAGCGCCCAGCGGATCGCGTTCCACCTGCTCGCGGAGGATCCGGCGGACGTGCGCCGGCTGGTCAGCGCCCTGACCGAGGTCAAGGACAAGGTCCGCTTCTGCAAGATCTGCGGCAACGTCAGCGAGCAGGACGAGTGCCGCGTGTGCCGCGACCCGCGACGGGACCTGTCGGTCATCTGCGTCGTCGAGGAGCCCAAGGACGTCGTCGCGATCGAGAAGACGCGCGAGTTCCGCGGCCGCTACCACGTGCTCGGCGGCGCGATCTCCCCGATCGAGGGCGTGGGACCGGACGACCTGCGGGTGCGCGAGCTGATGATCCGGCTGCAGGACGGCAGCATCACCGAGCTGATCCTCGCGACCGATCCGAACCTGGAGGGAGAGGCGACGGCGACGTACCTCGCCCGCCTGGTGAAGCCGATGGGGCTGCGCGTGACGCGGCTGGCAAGCGGTCTGCCCGTGGGGGGCGACCTGGAGTACGCCGACGAGGTGACACTCGGCCGCGCGTTCGAGGGACGGAGGCAGGTCGATGTCTGAGGACATCCAGCTCGCACAGGACGTGGCACTCGACGCGCGGTCGTTCCTCGAGACGCTCGAGGCGGTCGCGTCCGGGGAGGCCGGCTCGCAGGCCATCTCGCTGCTGCTGCTCGACGTGGCCCGCATCTGCGTCTCCGGGGCGCAGCTCGGTGCCCTGAACGACGTGATCCTCGAGTCCAACGTCGAGCCCGTCGTGCCGTCGATGCCGGACGTGGACGGCCTGCGGGTGCGGCTGGCCGAGGAGCTGAAGCCGGTCGACGAGTACCTCGAGGTGTTCGACCCGTACGGCGAGGAGGAGCTCGTCGCCTACTCCCTGTCCGACGACCTGACCGAGATCGCCGGCGACCTGCTGCACGGGCTGCGCCATTTCGACGCCGGCCGCGGCGAGGAGTCGCTGTGGTGGTGGCAGTTCACCTACCTGAACCACTGGGGCAACCACGCGGGCGCGGCGCTGCGGGCGCTGCAGGCCGTGGTCGCGCACGTCCGACTGGACGCGGTGCCGGACCGGTAGAAGTCCGGACATACCCGGACGTAGGGGGATGACACGGGACAGTTACGAGTTTATGCTCCGGAAGACGGGTACCCCCGGGCTCCCAGCGCTCGTTCCTTCCGTCTCCCCCCGCTGACAGGAGCATCTCCGTGCGCAGTCCTTCCCGTGCCCGCCGCGCGCTCGCCGTTGCCTCGCTGACCGCCCTCGCGGCGGCCGGCGCCGTGGCGCTGCCGAGCAGTGCGGCCACCGCCGCCGCCAGCTACGAGATCGTCCACGCACCGACCGGGCTGGCCGGCTCGAACGACGCCGGCGAGCCCTCCGTCGGCTCGAACTGGTCCACCGGCAACCTCCTGTACCAGTCCGGCCTTCGTACGTACAAGATCAGCCCGACCAACGCGTGGAGCGACGTCAGCTCCACCCTGACGTCCACGACGAGCCTGGACCCGATCCTGTTCACGGACCGGCGCACCAACCGCACGTTCGTCTCGCAGCTGTCCGCCGACTGCTCGCTGCTCGCCTTCACCGACAACGACGGCGCGAGCTGGACCCAGAACCCGGTGGGCTGCGGCCTCGCCGCCGGGGCGGACCACCAGACGGTCGGGGGTGGGCCCTTCGCGGCCGGCGCCACCGGCTCCGGCGTCACGTACCCGGACGCCACCTACTACTGCGCACAGGCCGTCGCCACCGCCCAGTGCTCGCTGTCCAACAACGGTGGCCTGTCGTTCAACCCGGCCGTGCCGATCTACAACGCCACCCAGTGCGGCGGCCTGCACGGGCACGTCATGGTCGGTCCGAACGGCTACGCCTACGTGCCGAACGCCGACTGCGGCGGCAAGCAGGGCTTCTCGTACTCCAAGGACAACGGCACCACCTGGACCGTCGCGACCGTTCCCGGCAGCGCGACGCAGGACGAGTCGGACTCCGCGGTCGGCATCGACAACGCCGGCACCGCCTACCTCGGCTTCCAGCAGGCCTCCACGGTCAAGGGCGTGAACGAGACCTACCCGTACGTCTCCTCCTTCGCCGGCGGCGCGTTCAGCGCCCCGAAGAACGTCGACAGCACCGGCACCATCAAGAACATCCAGTTCCCGCGGATGCTCGCCGGTGACGCCGGTCGGGTCGCCTTCGCCTACCTCGGCACCACCACGGCCGGCGACGACCAGGCCAGCAGCTTCGCCGGCATCTGGCACCTGTACGTCGCCACGAGCCTCGACGGCGGGCAGACCTGGGACAACGTCAAGGTCACGCCGGACAGCGACCCGGTGCAGAGGGGCTGCATCTGGCTCGGCGGTGGGAGCAACACCTGCCGCAACCTGCTCGACTTCATGGGCAGCACGCTGCAGAAGGACGGCAGCGTCGTGATCGGCTACGCCGACGGCTGCAACGACGCGTGCGGCGCGGGCGGCAAGAGCAACTACGGCGCCGACGCCACGATTGCCCGGCAGGTGGGCGGGCCGCTGCTGTTCGGCACGAGCACCAGCACCAGCCCCGCGCCGGCAACGAGCCCCTCACCGGCGGCCAGTCCGTCGCCGACCGGCTCGCCGGCGGCAGCCACCGCACCGAGCGCGCCGCAGGGCCTGACGGCCAAGAGCGCCGGCAAGGGCGGCATCTCGCTGGCCTGGAGCGCGCCGGCGAGTGACGGCGGGAGCGCGGTGACCAGCTACACCGTCTACCGCCGTACGAGCAGCACGACGGCGCAGGCGGTGGCGCAGGTGCCCGCGTCCACGCTGTCGTACAAGGACTCCAACGTCACCTCCGGCACGGCCTACACGTACTACGTGACCGCGGCCAACAGCGTCGGCGTCAGCCCGCCGTCCAACGAGGCGACCGCCACCGCGCGGTAGTAGCTCCTCAGCTCAAGCGACCCGCTGGCCGCGCGGCAGCACCCGACTGGGTGTGCGCAGCCGGCGGGTCGTGAGCGTCAGGGCCGCGACGCCCAGCAGGACGTCGAAGGCGAGGCCGTACGGCCAGACCAACCGCGTCCGGTTGCGCTCCTTCGGGGTGAGCGGGGAGTAGGAGAACGAGCCGCGGTTCGTGGCCTGTGGCGGTCGCCGCAGGTCGCGGACCGCGTTGCCGATGGAGCCGAGCGGGTCGAGGTCGCGCGCGGACTGCTGGTACTGGCCGCGCGCCTCGCGCTCCTGACGCGCCCGTCGCTGCGCCGCCGTCTCCGGGGGCAGACGGGGCGCCGCATCGGCCAGTACGACGAACGGGTTCGGCGCGAGCAGCCACCAGGTGCGATCCGTGCGGACGCGCGAGCTCTGGACGGTCTGCGGCTTGCCGCAGTTGGCCAGGATCTCCGTCCGCTGCTGCTCGGGGATCTCGGGCGGCAGCGACGGGCACTCGTTGGTGTAGGTCTCGGTGTACGACTCGCTCGTCGTCGCGGTGACCAGCCCGAAGGTGATGAGCGTCCCGACGGTCAGTGCGAACACGGCGAGGTACGCCAGGACGCCCGACGTGGTGGTCCGGGACAGGACCGCGGACAGGGCGAGGGAGACCGCGCAGACGGTGCCCAGCAGGAGGGCGAGCACGAGCGTCACGACGAGCGTGCGGCTGATCGGCACGCCCTTCTGCGTGATCGCGTACGCGACCAGCGGCAGCGTCAGCGCGAGGAAAACCAGCGAGGTGCCCCAAGCGGCGGCGAACTTCCCGAGCGCGATGTCCGCGGCCGTCAGCCGGGTCACCTGCAGGGTCGCGAGCGTGCCCCGCTCGCGGTCGCCGTTGACGGACTGCGCGGCCAGCGCCGGCACGACCAGCAGCGCGAGGCCGAGGACGAACAGCATCAGCCCGCCGTAGATGATGACGCCCTTGTCGCTGATGTCGTTGCCGTTGCCGTTGAAGCCGCCGATGGCGCTGCGCAGCAGAACGGTGAACAGCAGCAGCACGGCGAACCAGATGGCCAGCAGCAGCCGCCAGCGGCCGGCCCGGATCCGCAGCCGGAACTCCTGCCGCGCCACCGTCGCGATCCCGGTACCCGTCATGTCGTCAGCTCCAGGTAGGCGGCCTCGAGCTGGCCGCCGAGCGGCTGGCAGGCGACCACGGCCACGCCGTCGCGCACCAGCCCGGCGATGAGCTCGGCCGCGGCCTCGTCCGAGCTCAGCCGTACGTCCACGCCCGCGGGAGTCGGCGGGTCGGCGTCGTAGCCGTTGCGGGCCAGCGCCGCCACGAGCGCGTCCATGTCGAGCGCACGCAGCCGCCACGGCCGGACCGCCGTGGCCGCCGGGAGTTGGTCGAGCCGGTGCTCGCCGACGGTCGCCCCGTGGTCGACGAAGACCACGCGGTCGGCCAGCTCCTCCAGGTCGCCGAGCAGGTGGCTGGAGACCACGACCGCCGTGCCGCTTCGGGCCAGGTCGCGGAGCAGCTCGCGCAGCTCGACGCGGCTGCGCGGGTCGAGCCCGCTCGCCGGCTCGTCGAGCAGCAGCACCTCGGGGTCGTGCACGAGCGCGCGCGCCATGCCGAGTCGCTGCTTCTGCCCGCGCGACATGGTGTGCACCGGCCGGTCCGCGTACTCCGGCAGCCGGATCTGCGTCAGCAGCTCGGCGGCTCGCTCGCGCGCCCGCTTCCGCCCCAGCCGGTACGCCTCGCCGACGAACGTCAGGTATTCGCTGCCGGTGAGGTTGTCGTACAGGCCGAAGACGTCCGGCGACCAGCCCATCCGGGCGCGCACGGCGTCCGGCTCCGTGACCGGGTCGTAGCCGGCCACCCGCACGTGACCGGCGTCGGGCACCAGCAGGGTGGCGAGCACCAGCAGCAGCGTCGTCTTCCCGGCGCCGTTGGGGCCGACCAGCGCGGTCACCTCGCCGGGCGCAGCGGTCACGTCGATGCCCCGCACCGCCTCGACGTCGCCGAAGGTGCGCTTGACGCCGGTGGCCACGATGCCGCTGCCGGCGTGGGCGAGCGTGTCTGTCATGGGCCGCAACGTAGAGCCTCGCCGCTACTCTGCGGGTCATGGGACTCGTCGTGCAGAAGTACGGCGGTTCGTCCGTGTCGGACGCCGAGCGCATCAAGCGCGTCGCCGAGCGGATCGTCGCCACCAAGAAGGCCGGTCACGACGTCTGCGTCGTGGTGTCGGCCATGGGCGACACGACCGACGACCTGCTCGACCTCGCGCAGCAGGTCTCGCCGCTGCCGCCCGGCCGCGAGCTCGACATGCTGCTCACCGCCGGCGAACGCATCTCGATGGCCCTGCTGGCCATGGCGATCCAGTCCCTCGGCCTGTCCGCGCGGTCCTTCACCGGCTCCCAGGCGGGGGTCATCACGGACTCCTCGCACGGCCGCGCCCGCATCATCGACGTCACGCCGGGCCGCATCACCGAGGCCATCGGCAAGGGGCACATCGCGATCGTCGCGGGGTTCCAGGGCGTCAGCCAGGACACGAAGGACATCACCACCCTCGGCCGTGGCGGCTCGGACACGACGGCCGTTGCCCTCGCCGCGGCGCTGGGTGCCGAGGTGTGTGAGATCTACAGCGACGTCGACGGCGTCTACACCGCCGACCCGCGCCTGGTGAAGGACGCGCGGCACCTGCCGACGGTGTCGTACGAGGAGATGCTCGAGCTCGCGGCCTCGGGCGCGAAGATCCTGCACCTGCGCTGCGTCGAGTACGCCCGGCGCTACAACGTCCCGCTCGTCGTCCGGTCCTCGTTCTCGACCAACCCCGGCACCCTCATCACAGGAGAAGCCCCCGTGGAGCAGGCCATCATCAGCGGCGTCGCGCACGACCTCTCGGAGGCCCGCGTCACCGTGGTCGGCGTCCCGGACAAGCCCGGTGAGGCTGCGTCGATCTTCCGGGCAGTCGCCGACGCCGAGGTCAACATCGACATGATCGTGCAGAACGTGTCGGGCGCGACCGACCGCACCGACATCTCGTTCACGCTGCCCAAGAGCGACCTCGCGACCGCGATGACGGCGCTGGCGAAGCTGCAGGCGCAGGTCGGGTTCGAGTCGCTGCTGTCCGACGAGCACATCGGCAAGGTGTCGCTCGTCGGCGCCGGGATGAAGTCGCACCCGGGTGTGACGGCGACCTTCTTCGAGGCGCTGGCCCGTGGCAGCATCAACGCGGAGGCCATCAGCACCTCCGAGATCCGGATCTCGGTCGTCTGCCGCGACACCGACGTGCCGCAGGCCGTGAAGGCCATCCACGAGGCCTTCGAGCTCGGCGGGGACACCGAGGCGACCGTCTACGCCGGCACCGGCCGCTGACCTCGCGGCTGACTCTTGGCCGCTGCCCGCCAGCGGCCGCTCCGGACAGAGCTCCGCCGGCACCGCGTGCAGAAGGCGGCCACGACCTGCAGCACGCCTGAGCTGCACGCTCAGCCGGAGCGGGCGCTGCGAGTTCTGGCCGTCGTGTGCACGCGCCGCGCGCGCCGCCACGATCGTCGCGGTTCTCCGTAGACTGCGCGCATGGGGCTGCAGGTCGGAGTGGTCGGCGCGACCGGTCAGGTGGGTGGCGTGATGCGCCGGCTGCTCGTCGAGCGCGCGTTCCCGATCGACGGAATCCGCCTGTTCGCCAGCGCGCGGTCCGCAGGCACGACGCTGGACTTCGACGGCACGAGCATCACTGTCGAGGACGCCTCCACCGCTGACGTCACCGGCCTCGACCTCGCGCTGTTCTCGGCCGGCGGCAGCACGTCGAAGGAGCTCGCGCCGAAGTACGCCGCCGCCGGCGCGCTCGTCATCGACAACTCGTCCGCCTGGCGGATGGACCCCGACGTCCCGCTGGTCGTCAGCGAGGTCAACGGCGACGAGATCCGCAACGCCCGCAAGGGGATCATCGCCAACCCCAACTGCACGACGATGGCGGCGATGCCGGTGCTCAAGCCGCTGCACGACGAGGCACAGCTGGTACGGGTGATCGCCGCGACCTACCAGGCCGTCAGCGGCTCGGGCTCCGCCGGCGTGGACGAGCTGGACAAGCAGGTGCGCGAGGTCGTCGACCGCGCCGCCGAGCTCACCCACGACGGGCGCGCGGTGGACTTCCCGCAGCCGCAGAAGTACGTCCGGCCGATCGCGTTCAACGTGCTGCCGATGGCGGGCTCGGTCGTCGACGACGGCAGCTTCGAGACCGACGAGGAGCAGAAGCTGCGCAACGAGAGCCGCAAGATCCTGGGGATCCCGGACCTTCGGGTCTCCGGCACCTGCGTGCGCGTCCCCGTCTTCACCGGCCACTCGCTCAGCCTCAACCTCGAGTTCGCCCGCGACCTCTCCGTCGCGCAGGCGCTCGAGCTCCTCGGCAAGGCCGCCGGCGTCGAGGTCACCGACATCCCAACGCCGCTGCAGGCGGCCGGGCAGGACCCGTCATACGTCGGCCGCGTCCGGCAGGACGGGCCGAACGGGCTCGCGCTGTTCGTCAGCAACGACAACCTCCGCAAGGGCGCCGCCCTCAACGCGGTGCAGATCGCCGAGCTGGTGGCGCGCGGATGACCGACCTCCCCACCGCGGCGATGTCCGCGGGCGGTCCGCAGCGCGTCATCGCGGACCGGTACCGGATGGAGAGCCTGCTCGGCCGCGGCGGCACCGCTGAGGTCTGGCGCTGCACGGACGAGGCGCTCGAACGGCAGGTCGCCCTCAAGCTCGTCACCGGCTCCGGCGGCGAGGACGCGAACCGCGTCGGCGACGAGGCCCGCCTGCTGGCCCGGCTGTCGCACCCCGGGCTGGTCCCGGTCTACGACGCGGGCACGGATGAGATCGGCGCCCCGTACGTCGTGATGGAGCTTGTCGACGGGGAGACGCTGGCGGACCCGATCCGCCGTGGCCCCATCCCGCCCGACCAGGTCGCCAGCATCGGCGGCCGGCTCGCCGACGCGCTCGCGTACGTGCACGAGCAAGGGCTGGTGCACCGCGACGTGAAGCCGGCCAACGTGCTGCTGGGCAAGGACGGCCGGGTACGCCTGACCGACTTCGGCATCGCCCGTCTGGTCGACGCCGCCAAGGTGACCGCGACCGGCCTCACCGTCGGCACCGCGTCGTACCTGTCGCCCGAGCAGGTCACCGCCGAGCCCGTCGGGCCGCCGGCGGACGTCTACGCGCTCGGCCTGGTGCTGCTCGAGTGCCTCACCGGCAAGCGCGAGTACCCGGGCAGCGCCGTCGAGGTCGCCCTCGCACGCCTGTCCCGCCAGCCCGAGGTGCCGTCGACGCTGCCGACCGGCTGGCCGGCCCTGCTCAGCGCCATGACGGACCGCGACCCGGCCCGGCGACCGACCAGCAATCAGGTCGCGGACGACCTGCACGCCATCGCGACCGGCGGCGAGGTCACCACCGTCTTCACGCCGCCGCCGGCGGCCGAGCGCACGCAGGCGATCGACCGGACGCGGGCGATGACCACGGTGCGGCCCGCGCAACCCGTGCGCTCCGAGCCACGTCCGGCCGCAGCCGTGCCGCGCCAGCGCAACAACTGGCCGGTCGCCATCGGCCTGCTGACGGCGGTCGCGGTGCTGGCGCTCGTCGGGCTGTTCCTGGGCACCCGCAGCAACGAGACCGCGGTCCCCGACCCGGTGCAGGTGGACACGAGCGTGCCCGCGAAGATCCGCCGCGACCTGACGACGCTGCAGCAGCAGGTGCGCAAGTGAGGCGCACCCTGGTCGCCCTGGTGATCGCGCCGCTGCTGCTGGTCGGCTGCTCGGCCGGCCGCTCACCCGAGGCGGAGCTGCAGGCGGGCGTCAACGACCTGGTGTCCGCCGCCAACGCGAAGGACCCCGCCGCGGTCCGGACGGCCGGCAGTCGGCTGCTCGCGACCATCAACGCGCAGAAGAACAACGGCGACATCCCGCTGAGCAAGGCCAAGGCGCTGCAGACCTTGACCAGTCGGGTGATGGCGAACGCCAACAGCCTCGAACCGGCGGCGTCGCCGGTGCCGGTCGCCCCCTCGGCTGCGCCGTCGCCGGTACGGGAGTCGCCGGAGCCCAGCCCCGAGCCCTCCCCGACCGAGGAGCCGAAGAAAAGCCCCAGGCCGTCGCCGACCGAGGCCCCTCCGAGCCCGGTGGTCGAGGTCAGCCTCCAGCCCAGCCCGCTCGCCAGCTAGGGCAGCGGGTCCAGGCCGAGCCGCCGGGCCAGGAAGTCGAGCTCGGCGCGCGCCTGCCGTACCCGCTCGTCCACGACCAGCGAGCCGTGGCCGGCGTCGAACCGGTAGACCTCCACGTCCTTGCCCGCGGCCTCGGCGGCGGCCAGCCAGTTGTCGATCTGACGGATCGGGCAGCGCGGGTCGTTGGCGCCGGCGAGCACCAGCACCGGCGCGGCGAGGTCCTGGACGTACGTGAGGGGCGAGCACCGCGCGTACAGCTCCGGGACGTCCTTCGGCGACCCGCCGAACAGCGCGTCGTCGAAGGCCTTGAGCGGCTCCATCTCGTCCTCGTACGCGGCGACGTAGTCGGCGACGGGGACGGCAGCGACACCTGCCGCCCACAGCGCCGGCTGGGTGCCCAGCCCGAGCAGGGTCAGGTAGCCGCCCCACGACCCGCCGCTGATCGCGCAGCGCGCGGGGTCGGCCAGTCCCGACTCCACGGCCCAGGCGTGGACGGCCGCGACGTCCTCGAGCTCGGTCAGCCCGGGGCGGCCGGTGATGGCGTCGCGCCACGCCGACCCGTAGCCGGTGGAGCCGCGAAAGTTGACGTCGACGACCGCGCAGCCGAGGTCGACCAGCGCGGCTCGGTCGCTGTAGAAGGCGTCGCTGTGCAGGTGGTGCGGGCCACCGTGCACGACGAAGACCGTCGGGTGCGGCCCGTCGCCCGCGGGCGTGGCGACGAGCGAGTGGATCGTCCCGCCCGGTCCCTCGACGAACGCGTCGGTCACGGGCACGGACTCCGGCGCGGCCGGGCCGGGCGCGGCGAGGACGACGTCGCCGGTCGTCGCGCGGATGACGGTCGGGGACGCGGCAGAGGACCAGGAGAACTCCACGGTCCCGTCCGGCCTGGCGGTCGCGGCGGTGACGCTGCCGACCGGGGTGTCCAGCGGCGTGGCGGTGCCGTCGAGCCCGACCCGGTGCAGGGTCGTCCGGCCGCGCGCCTCGGCGACGACGAGCAGCGCCGAGCCGTCCGGGTACCAGTCGGCGGACAGGTCGCCCTCGACGTCCACGTGCAGCCGGTCGACCTGCCCGGTCTCGGCGTCCCACAGCAGCGGCAGCTGCCGCCCCTCCTGCTCGTGCAGCGCCAGGACGGTCGACCCGGTGGGGGAGAAGCCCACCGCGGACAGGCCGAGCCCCTCGCCGTCCCACAGGTCCCCGACGACCTCGCCGTCAGCGGTGAGGACGCGCAGCGCGCGGTGCCGCGAGTCGCCGTGCTCGGAGTGCTCGATCAGCACGAGCCGGTCGTCCCGCGACAGCCCCGCGACGTCCGCGTCGTGCTCCGACGCGTACAGCACGGTGGCGCCGTCCGGCCGGGAGACGTAGACCGTGCTGCCGTCGTCGGTGGAGATGCCGACGACGGACAGCGTCCGCCCGATCTCGCAGCCGGCCGGGTAGCCGGGGGGCACACCGGGCGCGGCCGCGACGTCCGGCCCGCCGCCGAACGGCTGCGCCCGCCAGATCCCGAACTCGTCGCCGTCGGTGTCGTCGAACCACCAGATGCGCTCACCGTCCGGCGACAGGATCCCGTCGGTCGTGCCGTTGGCCCGCGACGTCACCTGCCGGTGCTCGCCGGTGCTGCGGTCCCACGCGTACAGCTCGAACGTGCCGGTCGCGTTGGCGACGTACAGGCAGCGGTCCGGCGACTCCTCCGCCCAGTCCGGCAGGGTGACGCGGGCCGCCCGGTAGCGCTGCTCCCAGACCGGGACGTCGGTGCTCACAGGACCTCCCAGGACAGGGCTCCGTTGCCGTCCTCGTACGAGACGGCGTCGAGGAACTCCCTTGCCTGCACGGCTTCTGCGGTTGCCATCGCACCGGTGCCCTCGATCTGCTGCGACGCTTCGACGAGCAGTCGGGCGGTGAGGCCGTACCCGTCGCGGCACCGCACGGCGACGGTCGCGGTGCGGCCACCGGAGCCGGCTCGCGCGACGACGAGCGCCTCCGCCTGGCCGCGCACCGACTCCTCGGGACCCTCCGGCAGCCGCTCGGCGAGCCGGCCGACGAGCGGCGCGGCGAGCCGCGTCAGCGGCGCCAGCAGCGGGGCCAGCGGCGCGGACGCGGCGGCCGCGCGAGTCAGCAGGTCGGGGGCCGCGATGCCGCTGCGGACCGCGGCGCCCGGCACGTGCAGCGGCACGGTGACCTGCTCGCCCCAGGGCACGACGACGGCCGTCAGCGGCCCGTCCGGGCCGTCGAAGGCGATCCGTGCCGGCGTCAGCTGCGCGCCCCCCATCGCCGCCGCCGCGCTCAGCGCCGTACCGCGAGTGGGCTTGCCGCCCCGCAGCCGGTAGACGACGTCGACCGTGTCGGCTGTCCCGCCCAGCTCTGCGACCGCGACCGCCGCCGCCAGGTCGCCCGGGATGTAGTCGAACCCGCAGGCCGGCACCACGGCGGTCGCGGCGTCGCGGAACCGCCCGTACACCTCGCTCATGAAGCCGAACTCGCCGGTCGAGTCGACGTACGGCGTGCCGGTGCGCACAGCTGCCTCGACGACCGGCATCCCGTGCAGGGTGAACGGGCCGACGCAGGTGATGAGAACGTCCGCGCCGTCGAGGAAGGCGTCGAGCGAGGAGGCGGAAGCGAGGTCCACGACGTGCCGCTCCGCTGTCGACGGCACCGCCTCGAGCCGCGCCGCGGACCGGCCGCCGAGGCGGTGCGGGATGCCGCGGCGGGTGAGCTCGGCCGCGGTCAGTCGGCCGGTGTAGCCGGTGGCGCCCAAGAGGGCGACGGTGCGCGTCATGACACAACCCTAGAGACGACGAAGGGCCGCCCGGATCGGACGGCCCTCGCGTGCAGTTGTCGGGGTGACAGGATTTGAACCTGCGGCCTCTACGTCCCGAACGTAGCGCGCTACCAAGCTGCGCCACACCCCGATTGCTACCTGCCGAGACTACCGGACTCGACGAGCGTGAGCAGGCCGGCCTCGGGCCGGCACAGCAGACGCACCGGCGCGTACGGGGAGGTCCCGAGACCCGGGCTGACGTGCAGCCACGCCGCGCCCTGCCGTGACAGGCCCCGGGCCCGGCTGCGCTCGAGGTCGCAGTTGGTGACGAGCGGGCCGACGCCCGGCAGCCGGATCTGCCCGCCGTGCGTGTGCCCGGCGAGCAGCAGGTCGTGGCCGTCGCGGGCGAACGCGTCGAGGACCCGTCGCTGCGGCGTGTGCGTCACGCCGATGCCGAAGCCGTCGACGGCCCCGGCGACCCGCGCGTACCGGTCCCGGTTCAGGTGCGCGTCATCGGTACCGGTCAGCGTCACCCGCAGCCCGCGCAGTTCGAGCTGCACGCGGCGGTGCGTGAGGTCGGTCCAGCCGACGGCCTCGAGCGCCCGCACCGCCTGACCCCACGGCAGGTCCGGTCCCCGCCGGACCGGCGGACCGGGCGCGAGATAGCCGAGCAGCGACGGGCGGACCGGCGAGTAGTAGTCGTTGTTGCCCGGCACGAAGACGCCCGGGGTGCCGTCCGCCGTCAGTGCGGCCAGCGTCGCCCCGAGCAGCGGGATGGCGGCGGCTGACGACAGGTGGTCGCCCGTCGACACGACGAGGTCGGGCTCGAGCCGGGTCAGGTCCTGCAGCCAGCGCGAGCGGCGGCCGTGCCGCGGCAGCAGGTGCAGGTCGGAGACGTGCAGCACCTTCACGGGTGCAGCGCCAGCCGGCAGCACCGGCACGGTCAGCCGGCGCAGGACCGGGAACAGCGGCTCGACGAACGGGCCGGCCGCGCCGGCGGCACCCGCGAGCAGAAGGGCGGTCCGCAGGCGCATGCGTGCAGCGTAGGTAGGTTCGCCGGCATGGGAGCCCTCAAGGATCGACTGCACGCCGACCTCACGAGCTCGATGCGCGCGCGCGACGAGCTGACGACGGCGACGCTGCGGATGGTGCTCACCGCCGTCGGCAACGAGGAGGTCGCGGGCAAGGTCGCGCGCGAGCTGTCCGACGACGAGGTCCAGAAGGTCATCGTCCGCGAGGCGAAGAAGCGCCGCGAGGCGGCTGAGGCGTTCACCAGCGGGGGCCGCCCCGACCGGGCGGAGCGCGAGCTGGCCGAGGGAACGGTGCTGGAGGCGTACCTGCCGGTGCAGCTGTCGGATGCGGAGCTGACCGCGCTGGTGCAGCACGCCGTGGCGGAGGCGGGCGCCTCGGGCCCGCAGGCGATGGGCGCCGTCATGAAGCTGGTCAACCCGAAGGTCGCCGGGCGGGCGGAGGGCGGCCGGGTCGCCGCCGCAGTCCGCGCCGCGCTCGCCTAGCGGCGACCCTTCTTCTTCGGGCTCGGCGACGGCTGCGGCACGGCCGGCTCCGGCGACGTCGGCACGAACAGCCTCGCGGGTGAGGGCTGCACCGTGCGTGCGCGGCGCCCGGAGGCGATGTAGACGCTGACGGTCGACCCTGCCGGAGCGAGCGACTCGCGGGCCGGGTAGGTGTACGCGACCTCGCCGCGCGAGACGTAGTCGGCGCTGACGTAGCCGCCGCGGCGTACGCCGAACCCGGCCCCGCTGAGGATCTCGCGGGCGCTGTCGTAGTCGAGCCCTCGGACGTCGGGCACCGGCACCTGCTCGCCTGCCACGACGGTCGCGTCGGCCTGCGTGAAGTCCTGTACCGGCAGGCCTTCGTGCGCCGCGCTCATCTCCTGCCGCCAGATCGACGCAGGGATGTCACCGCCGTACACCTGCTTGTAGTACTGGCCGTTGATGGTGACGCGCTTCATCGGCGTCAGCTCGCCCGGCACGCCCATCCAGACGGAGGTGGCCAGCTGCGGCGTGTAGCCGATGAACCACGCGAACCAGGACTCCTGGACCGTGCCGGTCTTGCCCGCGGCCGGCCGGCCGATGCTGGCCCGGATGCCGGTGCGATAGGCCTCGGGCCCGTCGATGACGCCGCGCAGGACGGACGTCACCGTGTCGGCGACACTGGGTTCGAGCACCTGCTCGCACTCGTCGCGGGGGAGCGAGATCGGCTTGCGGTCGGCGTCGAGGATCTCGACGACCGCGCGGGGCGAGCAGTACAGGCC
>JBHENF010000082.1:0-18130 GCA_046262175.1 Mycobacteriales bacterium | reverse complement strand
CCCGTCCGCCGCCAGCCGCCGGACCTCCTCGACCAGGCCCTGCTCCCACATGCGGTCGACCCGCCGATCGGTGCGCTCGGCCAGGTCCGGCCGGTCCAGCCCGAGGTACGTCGTCTCGTACCGGCTGTCGTACGCGGTCATCGCGCCGGGCATCGCGCCGGTCAGCAGCACGACCTCCAGGGCGCGCACGACGCGCCGGCCGTTCGTCGGCTCCATCCGCTGCGCCGCCGACGGGTCGAGCGTCGCGAGCCGCCCGTGCAGCGCGAGCGGTCCGCGCTCGGCGAGCTCCGCCTCCAGCTCGGCC
Source organism: Mycobacteriales bacterium (assembly GCA_046262175.1). GTDB lineage: Bacteria > Actinomycetota > Actinomycetes > Mycobacteriales > SCTD01 > RYN-124. Next base: position 17,826 of record JBHENF010000082.1, on the reverse strand, counting down.
CGCAGCACCGGGTCGGTGCCGGGGAACTCCAGCTCGTCCAGCGCGGCGCGCAGGTAGAGCCCGGAGCCCCCGACGAGCACGGGCCGGCTGCCCGTCGCGAGCAGCGCGTCGATCCGCTCCCGTGCCAGCGCCTGGTACTCGGCGGCCGTGGCGGTGTGCCGTACGTCCCACACGTCGAGCAGGTGGTGCGGGACGCCCTGCTGCTCGGCCACCGTCAGCTTGGCGGTGCCGACGTCCATGCCCCGGTAGAGCTGCATGGAGTCCGCGTTGACGACCTCGCCGCCGACCGCCTGCGCGAGCGCCACCGCCAGGTCGGACTTCCCGGTCGCCGTGGGGCCGACGACGGCAAGGACCTGGGGCACGCGAGGGACCCTAGGCGGGGCCGATCACCGAGCGGTGCGGCGACGGATCCCCACACCGCCGATGAGGAGCAGCAGCGCGAAGGCCGGCAGCGCCCACGCGAGGCCGGTGGCGGCCAGCCCGCCGCCGCCCGGCGGCGGAGCGTCGGGGCTGGTTGGCGTCGTGTCCGGCACCGTGGTCGTCGGCGCTCGCACGCTGTTTGCCGCGAGCAGGAAGTCGAACGCCGGGGCGTTGTCGACCTGCGTCATGAATCCCTGCTCCTGCGACACCGGAGACGGGTTCAGGAACGTGAACACCGTCGCGTCGTAGATCCGGCTGCCGGCCTTCGCGTCGACTTCCGTCGGCCGCTGGCCGCTGCTGTCGGGCGGACCCAGCGCCTTGAGCAGTCGCTGCGGCACCGTCAGCGTGATCGTGCCGGCCGCAGCGTCGACCTTGCCCGTGACCCCGCGCCCATCGCCGGTGTTCTCGTCGCCCGGGTAGATCAGGCACTTCTCCATGCTCGAGGACAAGCAGCCTGCTCCGGCCGTCGCGTAGCCGTTGTAGCCGAACTCCCAGCCCTGCACGGCGTCGTACCGCGCGACGGCAGCGGCACTCTGGTAGCCGTCGACGAACCGGAACGCGTAGACGAGCGAGCCGGGCGTGCTGAGCTGACCCGACGTGAGCGCGGACTGCAGCGCCGCGGCGGACAGGTCCTTGAGCCGCATCGTGACGACGAACCCGCTCTGCGGCGTGGAGTTCTCCGGCGTCACCGCGACGGCCGGGCCGCCCCTGTCGACGAGGTCCAGGGCAGGCACGTTGGTCGGGGTCGGCGTGACGACGGCCGCGCCGATGTTGAGGAAGGAGTAGTCCGTCAGCGCGTCGCCCGCAGGATCCGGCGACGACGTCCGCAGCGGCGCGCGCCCCGGCCGGCTGACCGTGCCACCGCCGTTGCTCGGGCCGGCCACCTGCGTGATCACGGACGGCGTGGCCACGTGCCCCTCGGCCTCGTCCGGCTTCTTGCCGGCGTTGCTGTAGACGATGTTCAGAGCCTTCGTGCCGCGGTTGTACTCCATCGTGAAGTAGTCGACGAGCGAGCGGTCGCCCATGTTGATGTCGCAGCCCAGCCCGTTGAGGCAGATTGAGTCGTAGTGGCTCGGGTGCGTCGTGGCCCGGACCTGCGCGACGTGCGGCGTGGCCGACAGCGCATCGGTGATCTGGTTGACGAAGACGTACCAGGCAGCCTTGAAGGTGCCGACGTTCGGGTCGCCCTTCGCGGTCGTGCCGTAGTACGCCACGGCAACGGAACCAGGCACTCCCGAGGCCGCGACCCACGGCATGACGGTCGTCTCGACCCCGCCGCGGTTGAGCTGGATCTTCTTGCTGAAGCCGGGGTTGGTGGCGTTCTTCGCGGACTGGCTGGCCGGGTTGGGGCCCTTGCAGTTCTTGAAGACCGAGAACGGCGCGGTGACGAGGTACGTGTCGCGGCCGCCGCCCTTCTCGGTGTAGGTCACGTAGACGTTGCCCTGGTCGTCGTTGTCGGCCGCGACGAAGCCCGCGGTGGGGTCGACGCCGGCGTCGACGGCGACGCACTGCGAGAACGTGGAGCCGCCGTCCTGCGACAGCGCGATCTTGACCTTCGTGCCGGCGCTGTACGGCAGGTAGACGAACGCCTTCGCCGGGTCGGTCACACCCGGCGGCAGGAACGCGCGGATCTGGCCGATCCGGCCGCCCTCGTTCGCGGCCGTCGCGCCCGGCGTGTTGTAGGTCAGACCACCGTCCGTCGACTTCTGCACGATCTTGTTCAGGGCCTGCTGGTTGTAGGTGAGGAACGCGGTCTTGTCGTCGCTGAAGGCGATCCACTGGCGGTCGACGCCCGGCACGGACTCGCTGATGGACGAGCCCACCAGGGTCTTGCCGACGTCAGCCGAGGTGGCGGTGGAGAAGTTCGTGAGCGGCCCGAGACCGGCGTACGCGAGCTGGTAGTTGCCCTTGGCGTTCTTCTTGATGCCGGTTCCGAGAGCGCAGTCGCCGCCGCCCTCACCGGCGGAGATCTGGCCGCGGGGCGGTGTCCCGAGCAGGTGGAACTGGTCCCCGCCGTCAGTGGAGACCTGCGCGTAGTCGGCGGTCGTCGTGAAGCCCGTCGGCCCACAGGTGTAGAGGTTGCCCGCGCGGTCGGTGGTCACCGCCGGCTCGCCCTCGTCGCGCTGCGGGTCGGACGGGACGGTGGCGCTGAACTGCAGCCCCTTCGGGTCGGCAAGCGGCAGCTGCGCGGACGCCACGTGCGCCTTGGTCGTGATCGTCACCGTGCCCTTGTAGGGCTGCGGCTGCGCGTTCGCGAACCCGCAGGCCTGGATCTTGTACGTCCCAGCATCCGGGTTGCCCGCCGCGACGGTCTCCGTCGGATCGCCGGTGTCACTGGAGCCGAGCGTGGAGCCGTCCGGCTTCAGCACGGTGAGGATCTCGTCGCTGGTCGTCCCGGTCACGACCGGCGACCAGGTGATCTGGAAGACGGTGTCGGCGTCGACGGCGTCGTAGACGCCCGCCGGCACGTTGATGGCGATCGTGTTCTCGGAGATCGTCGAGGCCGGAGCACCCGTGCAGTCGCTGTTGGCGTTGACGCCGGCCGGGATGGTGCCGGAGAAGGTCGCCGTCACCTTCTGCCCCGGGCTCGAGGGGATCGTCAACCCGGACGGCGTCGTCGCCACCGAGGGCGCCGCGACCGCGGCGAGCCCGGCCAGCAGGGCGACGGTGGCGGCCAGACCGACCGCGCGAGGGGTGCGCCTCATGTGTCCTCCTAGGGCAGGACCCGACCGTAGGTCACACGTACGCGATTGCGCGCCCTACGTACGCCGCCGGGTGCAGGAGCGTCAGCGGCAGGCGGGAGCGGCGGCCTCGGGCTGCGCAGGCACCCCGATCGTCGGCATGCCGAGACTGACCCCCGGTGTGCTGGGCGTACGGCCCGCCTCGGCCGCGTCGCCGGCTTTCGTCCGGCGGTGGGACAGCAGCGGTCCCTCAGCACGCAGGTAGTGCGGCGCCGCCCCCGTGATCACCGTCTCGACCACGTCACCCGGCCGGACGCCCGCCACCCGGGGCAGGTGCACGAGCCGGTTGTCGCGGGCCCGGCCGGTCATCTGCTCGGCCGTGTCCTTGCGACCCTCGCCGGTGCTGACCAGCACCTCGACCGTGCGACCGACCTGGGACTGCATCCCCTCGTACGTTCTCCCCTCCTGCAGCGCCACGAGCCGCTCGTACCGCTCCTGCACCACCTCCTTGGGCAGCGGCGGCAGGTCGGCGGCCGGCGTGCCGGGGCGTGGTGAGTACTGGAAGGTGAACGCGCCGGCGAAGTGGGACGCCTCCACGACGCGGAGCGTCTGGGCGAAGTCGGCCTCGGTCTCGGTCGGGAACCCGACGATGATGTCGGTGGTGATCGCCGCATCGGGGATCTGCGCGCGAACCCGGTCGAGGATGCCCAGGAAGCGCTCGCTGCGGTACGAGCGGCGCATCGCCTTCAGGACCGCGTCCGAGCCGGACTGCAGCGGCATGTGCAGGCTCGGGCACACCGCTGGCGTCTCGGCCATCGCGGCGATGACATCGTCGGTGAAGTCGCGCGGGTGCGGGCTGGTGAACCGGATCCGCTCGAGCCCGGTCTCCCCCACCGCGCGCAGCAGCCGGCCGAACGCGTCCCGCTCGCCGAACGAGCGGCCGTACGAGTTCACGTTCTGCCCCAGCAGCGTCACCTCGAGCACGCCCTGCTCGACGAGCAGCTCGACCTCGCGCAGCACGTCGCCAGGCCGCCGGTCCTGCTCCTTGCCGCGCAGGCTCGGCACGATGCAGAACGTGCAGGTGTTGTCGCAGCCGACGCTGATGCTCACCCAGGCCGCGTAGCTCGACTCACGGCGAGCCGGCAGCGTGGAGGGGAACACCTCGAGCGCCTCGAGCAGCTCGACCTGCGACTGCCGCTCGATCCGTGCCCGCTCGAGCAGGACGGGCAGCGACCCGACGTTGTGCGTGCCGAAGACGACGTCCACCCACGGCGCCTTGCTGGTGATGAGGCCCTGGTCCTTCTGCGCCAGGCAACCGCCGACGGCGATCTGCATTCCGGGCGTGCGGTCCTTCACCGGCTTCAGGTGGCCGAGGTTGCCGTACAGCCGGTTGTCCGCGTTCTCCCGTACGGCGCAGGTGTTGAACACGACGACGTCTGGGGTGCTGCCGTCCGCCACCGGGAGGTAGCCGGCTTGGTCCAGCAGGCCGGAGATCCGCTCCGAGTCGTGGACGTTCATCTGGCACCCGTAGGTGCGCACCTCGTACGTCCGGCTCACGGACTCCAGCGTACGGCGGCGCCTGGTCAGCGCCGGGCGGTCCGGCGGCGTAGCAGCAGGCCGCAGAGCAGCAGGACGCCGGCGAGCAGTGCCGCCGCTGACGACGCGCCGGTCGCGGCGAGAGCGGACCGCGCCGCGCGCTCGCGGCCCGCCGGCGGCGCCTGTGGGGAGCTGCCGGCGGGGGCCGACACCGGCGCTGCGGCGGTCGCGTCCTGCGCTGCGAACAACCCGAGGCCGCCCACCTGCCGGGTGATCGTGCCGTGCTTGGCGCGGTAGTCCGGCTTGTGCGCGGGGTCGTCGTAGATCTCCGTCGCCCCGAGTGGCTTGGTCACGCAGGCGTTGAGGCAGCCGTCCGCCCAGCCGACGAGGACACGGCCCTGCTTGTCGACCGTGATGTCGTAGAAGTCCAGCAGGTTGCGGCAGCTGCTCGATCCGCCCGACAGCCACACGCAGCCGCGCTGGACCGGGTCGTTCGGCGTGACGTCGACCGTGCGCCAGGTCTTGCCGGCGTCGAAGGTGCGCGAGACGTACAGGTGCCAGACGCCGGGGAAGACGTCCTTCGCCGGCACCTGGCTGGCCTGGCCGCCCTTCTGGTCGTCACCTGCGGTCGGCGTCCCGAGGAAGGCGTAGGCGGCGCGGCCGCTGGAGCCCGCGATGACCTCCGGGAACTGCACGTTCTTGATGCCCAGGGCAGCACCCGCGTCCTGGATGTTCGTCCAGGTCTTGCCGCGATCGCGCGACACGCCGATGAAGGCCCTGCTGCCTTCGGCGTTCTTCTTGCCCTCCTGCCAACCGAAGTAGAGGGTGTTGTCGGCATCAGCCGCCACCGACGGGTCGCTCTCGTCCTGGGTGGTGCTCGGGACGTTGCGCACCTGCCACGTCGTGCCGTTGTCCTCCGACACCGTCACGGACGCCTTGCCGTCGCAGTCGAAGTTGGGGACGTACGCCGTGCCGTCCGGCGCCACTCGAAGGTGCCCGCTCAGCCCGGCGCAGTTCAGCAGCGTCGCGCCCGGGTTGACCGGCGTGTTGTAGATGGGCACACCCGGCCCGAAGGTGCGGCCGCCGTCGTCGCTGCGGGCGCAGTTCTCCGAGAGGATGTACTGAGCGCAGTAGTAGAAGGCGTGCGGGTAGGTGTGCGGCGGCTCGAGGGTCTTGCTGTACGGGCCGCCGCCGACGGTCTGGTGGTCGACCGCCGTGCCCTCGCCGCAGCCCTCGGAGCGCTGGTAGCTGCCGCCGTCGTCGTCGGTGTAGGCGCCGATGCTGCACGCGAGCAGCAGCTGCGAGGTGTAGGTCCGCCCGAGCGGGGAGTCGGTGAACAGGATCGGGTCCAGGCTCCGGACCGCCAGCGGGTCGCTGCGGTCCTCCCACGTCGCCTTCGGGGGCTGCGCCGCATCGTCGAACGTGACCCGGAGCGTCTGGGTGTTGGACTGGAACAGGGCCGCGCCGGTCTTCCAGTTTGCGCCGATCGACGGCTCCCCGGCGCCGTTCGCCAGCCCGGCAGGCGCCGGGTAGTTGCGGTACGTCGGCTCCGGTGGCGCGGCGGCGGCCGGCGTAGTGGCCGGCGTAGTGGCCGACGCCGGCAGCGCCAATGCGGCCAGCGCGGCGGCGGCGGCCGCCGTCAGCAGCCGTACACGTCGGGACGGGCGGGCAAGGGTCACGGGGTCCGTCTCTCGTCGGGGGAGGGCACCGCGGCCACCGGGGGCACGGCCTTCTACGCCCGGCACCTACCCCACATGCCGCGCTTTGCCCCCCGAGCCCGCGCTTCGATCTGCCGGAGCTCTGTCAGGTGGCGGTCGTTCGGCCGGACGTACAGCACCCGCGCGTACCCCTCGCGCAGCAGCACCTCCTCGAGGCTCGCGCCGTCCTCGGTCCAGACGTAGAGCAGCAGCCGGCCGTACCGGTCCCGCAGGTCGCGGTCCGCCTCGACCCGCACCCGCGCGCCCTTCGGGATCAGCTCGGCGGTCCGGTCGGCGGCCTCGGTGCCGAAGCAGACCGGCGACGGGTGGATCTCCGGCGTGTCCACCTCCAGCAGCCGCACCTTCGTCGGCACGGCCGGCAGCGGGCCGACGCCGATGCCGCGCAGCACGAACGTGTCGCCGTCGCTGTGCCGGACGACGGTCGCCTCCTGCGCACCCGTCGGGACGGCGAGCGAGGTCGGCGCCGGTGGCGGCACGTCGGCGCTGCACGCCGCGACGAGCACCAGCGCGAGGAGAGGCCGCCTCACGGAAGTGAGAGCTCGAACCAGACGCGCTTGCCCACAGGGAGCGGCTCGGCGCCCCAGCGGTCGGCGAGCCGGTCGACGAGCAGCATCCCGCGTCCGCCCTCCGCGTCGGGGATCGGGTCGACCACGACCGGCATCCGGTCGCTGCCGTCGCACACCTCGACGAGCAGCAGGCCCGAGCGAAGCCCCGCACGTACGGAGATCTGCCCGCCGGCGTAGCGGACCGCGTTCGTGACGAGCTCGGTGAGCAGCAGGCAGGCGAGCTCGCCGGGTTCCCCCGCGTCGCCGCCGAGCAGCCCGCACAGCGCCTCGCGCGCGGCGGCCGCGGACTCCGCCGTGGCCGCGAGGTCGAGCAGCAGCGGGGGGTCGCGGGGGGCGTCGGCGTCGTCGAGCAGCAGCGCCAGCAGCGCAGTGTCATCGTCGTCCCCGTCACCGGCCATGCCGGCGAGCGCGCGGTCGCAGAGCTCGTCGGCCGAGCGCACCGGGGCGCTGCACACCTCGCGCAGCTGCCGCAGGCCGTCGTCCAGCGAACGGTGCCGCCCCTCCACCAGGCCGTCGGTGTAGAGCAGCACGGTCGAGCCGGCGTCGAGGTCGAACCACTGGTCGACGAACTCGCACTCGCCCACGCCGAGCGGCAGGCCCGGGTCGAGCTCGAGGAACTCGGCCGCGCCGGCGGGCGAGATGAGCACCGGCAGCAGGTGCCCGGCGGAGGACAGGCACAGGTGGCGGCTGGCGGGGTCGAGCACTCCGACGACGCACGTCGTGAAGTTGACGTCGTCCAGGCTCTGCACGACGCGGTCCAGCCGCGTCAGCAGCGCCGCCGGTCCGTGTCCCTCGATGGCGTAGGCGCGGACGGCCGCACGCAGCTGCCCCATCACGGCGGCGGCCTGGACGCCGCGGCCCATGACGTCACCGACGACGATCATCAGGCGGCCGCGGCTCATCTCGATGACGTCGTACCAGTCGCCGCCGATCTGCGTGCCGCGGGCGCCGGCGAGGTAGCGGGACGCGGTCGTGAGGAGCACCGAGTCGGGTGTGCTGCGCGGGAGCAGGCTGCGCTGCAGTGCGTCGGCCAGCCCGCGCTCGAACGAGAAGCGGCTCGCGTTGTCCATCGCGAGCCCGGCCCGGCGGCCGAGGTCGACGCCGTACGCGAGGTCGCGCTCGGTGTACTCCTCCGTCCGCGAGAGCACGAGCGAGCCGATGGTGCGGCCCCGCGCCAGCAGCGGGACGGTCAGGACGCTGCGCCCCGCGAAGCCGCCGAGCTCGGCCGCCTGCTCCGCGCCGTCGGTGACGGCTGCGAGGACGTCCGGCGTCACCGCCGCCACCAGATCCGGCTCACCGGTCGCGAGCACGCGTCCCGCTCCGTACGGCTGGTCGAGGGTGACCTCGAAGTCGCGGAGGAACGCGTGCGCTGCCGCGCGGATGGACGGGTCGACCGCCTCCACCGCGGCGAGCCGCACCCGTCCGTCGTCGCCGATCAGGTGCAGCACCGCGAGCTCGGCCAGACGCGGGACGACGAGGCGGGTCAGCGCGCTGCCGACCTCCTCGGGGTCGAGCAGCTCGGCGAACGTCGCCGACGCCTGCGACAGCGCAGCCTGCGCGGCCGCGGCCAGCTCGGCCTCACGCCGCGCGGCCCGCTCCCGGGCAAGCGCCTCGAGCGCCTCTACCGCGGAGGAGGCCATCTGCGCGAGCTGGACGACGATGGCTTCGTCCTCGGCACTGAACGGCGTCTCGTCGAGCTTGTGCGAGAGCTGGACCAGCCCGAGGTTGACGCCCGTACGTCCGATCAGCGGGGCGGCCAGGTAGTCGGGCATCGGTGGGTGCCCTGGCGCGTCGCGCAGGCCGCGGAACTCGGGGTGCGCGCGGAGCTGGTCGCCGTCCAGGCGGAGCGGCTTGTTCTCGCGGGTGACGTACTCGAGCACCCCCTTGCCCTCGGGCACGACGTCGTACGCACGCCACGCCGCGTACTGCTCGGACAGCGAGACGTACGTCGTCGCGTTCGTCCAGCCGTCCGGCAGCCGGCTCGCCACCCCCTGGTGGGTGCCGATGATGGAGCGCGCCGATTCCGTCACGATGCGCAGCAGGTCGTCGAGTGTGTCCGCAGCGGACAGCTGCAGCGCGGCCGTCGCGAGCGCCCGCAGCTGTGCCGCCCGCCGCCGCTCGAGGTCGGCGAGCATCCGCGCCTCGGCGTGCAGGCGCGCGCGCTCGACGATCTCAGCGGCCTGCCGCGCATACAGCTCGACGAGCCCGACCTCGCGCTCCCCCGGCTCGTGCGGCTCCGCGTAGTAGGCCGTCAGCGAGCCCATGGGCTCGCCGGTGAGGGTGAGCATCGGCATGCTGAACGCGCAGGTCAGGCCGTGCGCGTGCGCTTCCTCGACGTACGCGCTGTAGCTCGGGTCGTGGGGCATGTCGGTGACCAGCACCGGCCTGCGCTCGGCAACGGCGCGGCCGGCCGACCCGCCACCGAAGGGCACCCGCAGCGGCGCGATGTAGTCGTCCGGCAGCCCGGTCCAGACGACCGGGTAGAGCTCGGGCTGCACCGGGTCGATCACCCAGAGCGCGGCGCGGGTGGTGCCCAGCAGCTCCGCGACGGCGGCGAGCACCTGCTGGAGCAGCGGCTGGACGCGGGTGAGGTCGCGGGTGGTGACGTCCAGCTCCTGCAGCGGCGTCGCGTCTGCGGCGGCCGTGGCGAGCTGCACCTGCACGCGCGCAAGGTCCGCGCTGCTGGGACCGGACGACACGGCTCGATCTTCTCAGGTGGCCGCGTCGTCGGCAGGCAGTTCGCTCAGAGCGCGAGCACCTGCACGAGCTGTCGGGCGGCTGAGCCGCCGGCGTCGATCGCGCGGTCCACGGCCAGCGGGACATCGAGGTCCGTGACGAGCGCTGCCAGGACGTGGGCCTCGCCGGCCCCGGTCGTGTGGCGCTGGCCGGCGGCCGTGTGCAGCGCCTCCAGCCGCTCCCCTGCCCGCATCAGCAGCTCGGGGGTGTAGTCCCAGGGTGTGGCCCAGGGCCGGTCGAGCAGCAGGGTGCGGACGACCCGGCCGTCGGCCTGCGCCAGCAGGTCGCTGACGAAGACCAGGTTGCCGGTGCTCTTGGCCATCTTCTCGCCGCCGAGCCGGACCGTCCCGGCGTGCAGCCAGGCGCGGGCGAAGGGCGTCACGCCGGTCGCCGCCTCCGCCTGTGCCGCCTCGTACGCGTGGTGCGGGAAGCGCAGGTCGGCGCCGCCGGCGTGCAGGTCCAGCGCCGGTCCGTACGTCGACAGCGCCATGGCGGTGCACTCGGCGTGCCAGCCCGGACGCCCCGGCCCCCACGGGCTGGGCCAGGCCGGCTCCCCCTCGACGCTGGGCTGCCAGACGGCCTGATCGAGGACGTCCTGCTTCGCCGGGTCGTCGTTGCGCCCGCCGTTCGCCCCGAGCAGCCGCACCGCCTCGTCGCGGAACATGCCCGAGCGCTCCAGCACACCTGCGCCGCGGAAGTAGACGCCCCCGCCGCTGACGTACGCAGCGCCCGCGTCGAGCAGCGCGGCCGCCAGCTCGATCACCTGCGGGACGTAGGTGTGCGCGCGCGGCTCGTGCGCCGGCCGACGTACACCGAGGGCGTCCATGTCGCGCTCGAAGTGGAACTGCTGGACGGCCGCGAACCGGTCGTAGTGCGCGCCCGCGCGGCTGGCTGCCTCGAACAGGACGTCGTCGACGTCGGTGACGTTGCGGCAGACCTCGGTCTGCACGCCCAGGTGGCGCAGGACCCGGTCCGCGGCGTCCGCCCAGACGAACGTGGCGGCGTGGCCGAGGTGGGTCACGTCGTACGGCGTGACGCCGCACACGTAGATGCGGGCCTTCCCGACCACGCTGAGCGGCCGGCCGGCAAGGGTGAGGCGGGGGGTCACGCGGCTCAGACTTGCACGGCCCGGGACAGCGCCGCGCAGAAGCGGTCGTGCGCGGCGCGGCCCGCCTCCACGGGCTCGAGCAGCTCGGCCCGTACGACCTCCGCCACGGCGTGGTCGAGCCGCTTGCGGGCGTGTCTGCCCCGCCTGCGGGCGCCGGCCCGGACGAACGGACGCGTCAGCACGGCGAGCAGCAGGCCGGCGAGCAGGCCCGCGACGAGGAGCAGCGTGGGCAGCGGGATGCCCTCGGTGCGCGGCAGCGGCAGGACGTCGTCGAGCTGCAGGTAGCCGAGGACGACCAGCGCCAGCAGCCAGAGCGCCCCGACAAGAGCGGTGGCGAGCAGCAGCCACTGCAGCCCGCCGACCAGGGCGGTCCACCCGGGCGCCTTGTCCGGCCCGAGGTCGGTGCCGGCGATGGCGCGGTCGAGCCGGTCGGGCAGCCGCTCCTCGCGTGCTTCCACGGTGCGGCGCAGGTCGTCGCGCCAGGCCTGCGGCAGCCCGTCGCCGGCGCTGTCGCGGACCCGGCGCAGGGCGCCCTGCAGCCCGGCGGTCTGGGTGCTGGTGGGTGCGGGGAGGCTGGTCCGGCTCGCCGGGCTCTCGAGGTGGAGGCGGCGCAGCGGGTCGGGGCGGAGCTTGCCGGCCCAGCGGAGCAGCGGCCAGCCGGTCCGTGCGGTGCCGCGCCTGCGGGCCGATCCCTCCACGGCCGTGACGACGGCGGGGACACCGGCGGCGTCGCCGAGCGCCCGGGTCAGCGTGGCGTCCTTCTTGAGCGCCTTCGGTGCGCTGCCGCAGTGCTGCTGAAGCGCCGTCCCCGCTGCGCGTACATCGGCCGCGAGGCGATCGGACGCGGCCCGACGCGCCGCGACCTTCCCGGCGAGCTCCTTGCGGAGCTCCGGCAGGCCCTGGCCGGTACGCGCCGATGCTGCGTAGACCGGCGTCTTCTGCAGGCCCTCGCTGTCGAGCAGGGCGCGCAGATCAGTGCGGCACGCCTTCTCGGCCGGCTCGTCGAGGCGGTCGACCTGGTTGAGGACGACGAGCAGGACGCCTGCGTGCCCGGCGTACGGAGCGAGGTACCGGTCGTGGACGGCGGCGTCGGCGTACTTCTGCGGGTCCAGCACCCAGACGAGGACGTCGACGAGCTGCACGAGGCGGTCCACCTCGAGCCGGTTCTCCAGCCGGGTGCTGTCGTGGTCCGGCAGGTCGAGCAGCACCAGGCCGTCGAGTGCCGGGTCCGGCTGCTCCTGGCGGTGCCGGCGCGGCACCTCCAGCCAGTCGAGGAGCCGGTCCGCCGGCTCGCCCCAGACGCAGGCGTGCGCCACGCCGGTGGTCGGGCGGCGGACGCCGGGGCTGCTGAGCTCGGTGCCGGCGAGGGCGTTGAACAGGGTGGACTTGCCGCTGCCGGTCGAACCGGCGAGGGCGACGACGGTCGCGTCGCCCAGGGCCTCGCGCGCGCCCGCCTTGGCGAGCAGTGCCCGGGCTGTGCCCACCTCGGGGACGTGCAGCCGGTCCTCGGCGACCTCGACGGCCTCCCGCAGCGCGGCCAACCGCTCGGAGAGCGGCAGCTCCTTGCGGCTCACCTGTGCCTGCTCACTGCCGCGCCTGCTTGAGCGCCGACAGCCCGCCGCGCAGCTCGGCTGCTGCCCCCTCGGACGGAGCCTGCGCGCTGACGAGCTCGGCGAAGCGGACCTCCTCCGAGCGCAGCAGCCGGTCGGCGCGGATCCGCAGGTCGTCGCGGGCGCTGGCGGCCAGGCTGCGTACGGCCGCGTCGCCGAAGACCGCCTCGAGCAGCCGCTGGCCGAGGGCGCTGGTGCCGCCGGCGACGGCGACCTCGCCGCCGGTGAGCCCGCCGGTGTGGGCGAACACGACGACCATGACGACGAGGCCGGCGCCGTTGACGCCGAAGCTCAGGACCCGGGCAGTGGAGCGCTTGCCGGCTCCCTCGCTGCGTACGAGGTCCAGGACGTGACCCTGCCAGGCGCGGACCTCGTCGGTCGCGGCCTCGGCGAAGTCGGCGCTGACGGTCTCCAGCTCGCGCTCGCGGCCTTGTACGAGGGCTGCCCCGGCCGGCAGCGCGCGCCAGGCGGTGACGGTGCGGTCGGCGGCGCGGTCCGCCTCGACCCGGAGCAGCTGCTCGACGCTGGACTCGAGCGCGACCTTGAGGTCGTCCGCGGGCGTCTGCCGGCCGGTGTGCGTTGCCGTCAGCCGGTCCCGCAGCCGGCCGACCTGGGCCTGCAGGCTGCGCATCCACTCCCCGGTGCCGACGAACTCCTGCCAGCGGGCGAGCACCTCCCCGCGCAGCAGCGTGCCGCTGCGGACGCCCTCGTCCACGCCGTGCCGGGCGCTGTCGTACGACGCGTCCGCGGCGGCGAGCAGCGCCGTGGCGGCGGCGACCTGCTGCTCGACCTCGTCGACGAGCGCCGTGACGCGGGCGTCGAGACTGTCGAGGGCGCCGGCAAGGGTCTGGCGTACGACGGCCGTGCGCTGCTCCTTGTCCTGCGCGAGGGCGTGCAGCCAGTCGCGGATCGGCGCCACCTGGTCCTGCGGGAGGAACCCGTCGGTCAGCGGCCGCTCCTCGACGACGAACAGCCGGGTCTGCTTCAGCCCGGCTCGCTCCAGCATCCCGGCCAGGTCGTCGCGCACCTCCTGGACCGCCTCCGGGGGCACGCGGTCGAGCACGACGGCGAGCGCGGTGCCGCGCTCCTCGGCGGTGCGCAGCAGGTCCCACGGGACGGCGTCGGCGTACCGGGCCGCGGTGGTGACGAAGACCCACAGGTCCGCGGCGGCCAGCAGCTGGCCGGCGAGCTCGCGGTTGGCCTCGACGACGGAGTCGACGTCGGGCGCGTCGAGCAGGGCGAGGCCGGCCGGCAGGTCGTCCTGGACGACGAGCCGGAGCGAGCCGGGCCCGGCCTCGCTGCCGGTGGCGCGGGCGAGCCCGGGCAGCACGCGGTCGTCGCTGAAGTACGCCCGGTCGGCCGGCGCGGTGACGAGGACGGGGGCGCGCGTGGTGGGGCGCAGCACGCCGGCAGTGGTGACGGTGCTGCCGAGGATGCTGTTGACCAGCGTGCTCTTACCGGCACCGGTGGAGCCGCCAACGACGGCGAGCAGCGGCGCGTCGAGGTCGCGCAGGCGCGGCAGCAGGTAGTCGTCCACCTGGTCCGCCACCGCGCGGGCACCCTTGCGGGCTGCGTCGCGACCGGGCGTGCCGAGCCCCAGGTCCACGGCGGCCACCCGGTCCCGCAGCGCCTGGAGGGCGTCGGGCAGCCGGGTACTGCCGTCGGGGGTCACGCGAGGCTCCTGCCCGAGCCGCCCGGCGCTACTCCTCGAGCGCCTGCAGCTCGTCGAACCCCAGCCTGGCCTCCTGCCCCTCCTCGGCCAGCGCCTCGCGCACCACCCGGAAGGCGGTGCCGGCGGGGTAGCCCTTGCGGGCAAGCATCCCCGCGAGCCGGCGCACGCGGGCATCGACCGTCAGGCCGCGGGTGGCGGCGAGCCGGCGCTGGACGAGGGCACGAGCCGTGGCCAGCTCAACGTCTGGATCGAGCTCGCCGACCGCGTCGCTGATCGCCGGCTCGGCCACGCCCTTGCGGCGCAGCTCCTGGGTCAGCGCCCGGCCGGCCATCCCCTTGCCGCGGTGGCGGGAGGTGACCCACATCTGCGCGAACAGCGCGTCGTCGATCATCCCGACGTCGGTGAACCGGCTGAGCACCTGCTCGGCGACGTCGGCCTCGACGCCCTTCTTGCGCAGCGTCGCGGCCAGCTCCGCTCTGGTCCTCGGCGCGTACTCGAGCTGGTTCAGGCAGATCTGCCGGGCCCGCTCGACGGGGTCCTGGTCGGGGTCCCGGTCCGCAGCAGCTGCGGACCGGGAGCCGAACGAGCTCACCTACAGGTCGACCGGGACCGGCGCGACCATGTCCAGGTCGATCTCGGCATCGAGCACCGCACCGACGCCGAGCTTCTCCTTGATGCGCTTCTCGATCTCGTCCGCCAGGTCGGGGTTGTCGCGCAGGAAGGCGCGGGCGTTCTCCTTGCCCTGGCCGAGCTGGTCGCCCTCGTACGTGTACCAGGCACCCGACTTGCGGACGATGCCCTGCTCGACGCCGACGTCGATGAGCGAGCCCTCGCGGCTGATGCCCACGCCGTAGACGATGTCGAACTCGGCCTGCTTGAACGGCGGGGCGACCTTGTTCTTGACGATCTTCGCCCGGGTCCGGTTGCCGACCGCGTCGCCGCCGTCCTTGAGCGTCTCGATCCGACGGACGTCGATGCGCACGGAGGCGTAGAACTTCAGCGCCTTGCCGCCGGTCGTCGTCTCGGGCGAGCCGAACATGACACCGATCTTCTCGCGCAGCTGGTTGATGAAGATCGCGGTCGTGCCGGTGTTGGAGAGCGCTCCGGTCATCTTGCGCAGCGCCTGGCTCATGAGGCGCGCCTGCAGGCCGACGTGGCTGTCGCCCATCTCGCCCTCGATCTCGGCGCGCGGCACGAGGGCGGCGACCGAGTCGATGACGATGATGTCGAGCGCGCCGGAGCGGACGAGCATGTCGGCGATCTCGAGCGCCTGCTCCCCCGTGTCGGGCTGCGAGACGAGCAGTGCGTCGGTGTCGACGCCGAGCGCCTTCGCGTACTCCGGGTCGAGCGCGTGCTCGGCGTCGATGAACGCCGCGATGCCGCCGGCCTTCTGCGCGTTGGCGACCGCGTGCAGCGCGACCGTCGTCTTGCCGGAGGACTCCGGGCCGTAGATCTCCACGACGCGTCCGCGCGGGAGACCGCCGATGCCCAGGGCCACGTCGAGCGCGATCGAGCCGGTGGGGATGACGCCGATCGGGACGCGCACCTCGTCGCCGAGCCGCATCACCGACCCCTTGCCGAAGTTCTTGTCGATCTGCGCGAGGGCCATCTCGAGCGCCTTCTCGCGGTCCGGTCCTGCCATGGGGTCTCCTGAGGTTGGACGAGCGAGCGGCTCGTGCGGCTGTCCGATCGACGGTGACGCTAGGAACGACGTACGACAGAAAGGTCGTCGTACGCCGGCCTGTGGACCACCCGGACGACTGTGGACGCTAGACCGAACACGTGTTCGAAGCTCTTCGACACGCCGGAGCTCAGCGGCTGGCGTGCTCCTGGGCCGCGACCACCGCGCGCCACACCGACTTGGCGTCGTCGCCGTCCGCGAGCGCCTCCACCACGGTTCGCCCACCGAGCGTCGCGAGCACCTGGTCGCGGGCGTACGAGTCGGCGTACGTCGCCCCGAGCAGCCCCGACATCCGGGCCCAGAACTCGGTCAGACGCACGCCTGAGAGGGTAGGCGCAGAGCACCAGACACGAGGAGCACCATGTCGGACACCGAGCTCGTCCACCCGGGCGGAACGCTGCCGCTCAACCAGGTCGAGGGCACCGAGGCCCCGGCGGGCCTGGACATCTCGAAGCTGCTGAGCACCACCGGGACGGTGACGTACGACCCGGGCTTCGTCAACACCGCGGCGTGCTCGTCCGCGATCACCTACATCGACGGCGACGCCGGGATCCTGCGCTACCGCGGCTACCCCATCGAGGAGCTGGCTGAGAAGGCGAGCTTCCTCGAGGTCGCCTGGCTGCTCATCTACGGCGAGCTGCCGACCGAGGACGAGCTCAGCACCTTCAAGTCCAAGATCCGCAAGCACACGATGCTGCACGAGGACTTCCGCGAGTTCTTCCAGGGCTTCCCGACCGATGCGCACCCGATGGCGGTCCTGTCCAGCGCCGTCAGCGCCCTGAGCACCTTCTACCAGGACAGCCTGGACCCGCACGACCCCGAGCACGTCGAGCAGTCGACCATCCGGCTGCTGGCCAAGATGCCGACGATCGCGGCGTACGCGTACAAGAAGTCGGTGGGCCAGCCGTTCCTCTACCCGGACAACAGCCTCGGCTACGTCGACAACTTCCTGCGCATGACCTTCGGCGTCCCGGCGGAGCCGTACGAGATCGACCCGACCATGAGCAAGGCGCTCAACCTGCTGTTCCTGCTGCACGCCGACCACGAGCAGAACTGCTCCACGTCGACCGTCCGGCTCGTCGGCTCCAGCAACGCCAACCTGTTCGTCTCCGTGAGCGCCGGGGTCGCAGCGCTGTTCGGTCCGCTGCACGGCGGCGCCAACCAGGCCGTGCTCGAGATGCTCGAGGGCATCGCCGCCGACGGCGGTGACGTGGCGCAGTTCGTCCAGCGGGTGAAGAACAAGGAGCCCGGCGTGAAGCTCATGGGCTTCGGTCACCGCGTCTACAAGAACTACGACCCGCGCGCGACGATCGTGAAGAAGGTCGCGGCCGACGTGCTGGCGCAGCTGAACAAGCCGGACCCGCTGCTCGACCTCGCCGTGCAGCTCGAGGAGGCGGCGCTGGCCGACGAGTACTTCGTCGAGCGCAAGCTCTACCCGAACGTCGACTTCTACACGGGCGTCATCTACCGGGCGATGGGCTTCCCGACCCGGATGTTCACGGTGCTGTTCGCGCTCGGTCGGCTGCCCGGCTGGATCGCCCAGTGGCGCGAGATGATGAACGACCCGGCCACCAAGATCGGCCGTCCGCGGCAGGTGTACACCGGCCCCGCGGAGCGCTCCTACCCGGGCGCCTAGGTGGACGAGCTCCGACTGTTCCTGCACGTGCTGGCGGCCACCGTCTGGGTTGGCGGTCAGCTCGTGCTGGCCGCGCTGGTGCCGGTGCTCAAGCGCCTGTCCCCCGACGCGCCGCGCGCGGCCGCCCGGCAGTTCAACCGGGTCGCGTGGCCGGCCTTCGGCGTCTTGGTGCTGACCGGGATCTGGAACCTGTACGAGAGCGACCCCGGCAGCGGCCTGCTCATGGCGAAGCTGACTGCCGTCGTCGTCTCGGGCGTCACCGCGTACGCGCACAGCAAGGCGTCGAGCAAGACCGGCCTCGCCGTCTTCGGCGCCCTCACCGCGGTCTCCGCGCTGGTCGCGCTCTACCTCGGCGTCGCGCTCAGCGAGAACTCCTAGGCAGCCCGCCTGCGCACTGCCAGCGCGCAGAAGATGGCCAGCAGGGCGACGAGCGGCAGCGCGTACGGCAGCCCCGTCGTCGGC
>JBHENF010000081.1:0-10431 GCA_046262175.1 Mycobacteriales bacterium | reverse complement strand
GCTCAGGAGGATGACGAGACCGAACGGCAGATGCACGTCGATGACGCTGGTGATGCTGCCACTGACAATCGCGGCGAAGTAGGCGCCGACTCCGAAGAAGGCGATATACCCGAGGTCGAGCAGGCCCGCCAGGCCGACGACGATGTTCAGCCCGACGGCCGCGGCGGCGAACACCCCGATGCTGGCGGCGATACGGAGCGAGTAGCCGTCACCGCCCTGCGTGAAGGGGAAGACGACGGCAGCCATGAGTCCGGCCGCGACGAGCACCTTCGAGTGCCGCTTGGTGACGAGACCGAGGCTGGCGACCATCCCCATCCGGGACAGCACGAGCATCAGCGCGCTGACGAGCAGCAGGAAGGACAGGAACTGGCTCTCGTTGGTCAGGTCGTTCAGCGAGATGGCGCCACCGATGCGGTGGTCCGGGCCTGAGGCGACCGAGGCTGTCGGGATGCCCAGGCCGACCACGAAGACGAGCAGCGCGGTGGCCGCTGCGGCGACGCACAGCACGGTCTCGACCAACGTGCGCCACGACGCGTCCGGGAGCGACCTGACCGGCGCGACGCGCTCGTCGGCCGGCAGCGAACGCGCGCCGACCATGTAGAGCAGCGCGCCGACCAGCGCTGCGTACGACCCTGCGGCGCAGTTGACGAGACCGCCGCCCGCGTAGCCGATGAACAGGAACGTGAGCAGCGTGATGGCGAAGGCGAAGGTGGCCGCGCTCCGCAGTGCCCGGCGGCGCCCGGGCCAGTCGCGCACGAACAGCACCGCGGCCAGGGCGAGCACGAGGGCGTACAGCCGGGCGCCGCCGGGCGTGCTGTTCAGCATCTTGCCCGGGAAGCCGGCATAGGTGGACCACGGCAGGAAGCAGGCGATCGCGAGGACGGCCGCGCCGGCCAGTCCCAGCGGACGGGCCACGGGTGAGACGAGAGCGCCGGCGCGGGCACGTGCCGGCTCGATCCGGCTCATGCGCGGGCTCCGACGCGCTCGCCCAGCAGCCCCGTGGGCCGGAAGACGAGCACGATGATGAGGACCACGAACGCCCACGCATCCTTCCAGGCGCCGCCGGCGAACGGCTCGGGTGCGTACTGCGTGGCCATGACCTCCACCAGGCCGAGGGTGAACCCGCCGAGCACCGCGCCCGAGATGTTGCCGATGCCGCCGAGAACCGCCGCGGTGAACGCCTTGATGCCGGTGAGGAACCCCATGCGGAAGTCGACCTGCCCGAAGCGCAGCCCCTGGGCGACACCGGCGACCGCGGCCAGTGCGGCACCGAGGACGAAGGCGGTCACGATGATGCGGTCGGTGTCGATGCCCATGAGACGTGCGGTGTCCGGGTCCTGCGCGGTGGCCTGCATGGCGCGGCCGGTGCGGCTGCGGCGGACGAACGCCGACAGCGCCACCATCCCGATGACCGCCACGACGACGGTCAGCAGGTTGGGCGCGCTGATCGACACGTCCCCGCCAAGGCCGAAGCGCCTGTCGGGGTTGACCAGCTGCGGGAAGTTCCGCGCCGACTTGGCGCGCGGGTAGAAGTTGCGCACCAGCTCCTGCAGCCCGATGGACACGCCGAGGGCGGTGATCAGCGGCGCGAGCCGAGGCGCCCCGCGCAGCGGCCGGTACGCGAAGCGCTCCATGAGGACGCCCGCCGTGATGCTGACCGCCATCCCCCCGAGCAGCATGAGCGGGAGCGCCAGCCCCGCGGGCGTGCCGGACGGCAGCGCCAGATAGGTGGTGAGGGCGCCGAAGCCGCCGAGCATGAAGATCTCGCCGTGCGCGAAGTTGATCAACTGCACGATGCCGTAGACCATGGTGTAGCCGAGGGCGATCAGGCCGTACGTGGCCCCGAGCACGAGCCCGTTGACCAGCTGCTGCAGGAAAAGGTCCACGCGGCCTCCTGTTCGTGCGAACGGTACGACGGAGGGGCGGCGCCGGTTGCCCGGTCGCCGCCCCTCCGGGTCGACTACTTGAAGGTGTCGGTCTTGGCGGCGACGAACTTGCCGCCCTTGACCTGGTAGGCCGTCAGGACCTTGCTGTTGGTGTCGCCGAACTGGTCGAAGGAGATGCTGCCGGTGGCTCCGGTGAAGTCGACGTCGCCGACCTCCTTGGTCACCTCGTCGCGCAGCTCCTGGCCGGTCTTGCCGTCCGCGACAGCCTTCGCCAGCGCGTTGATGATCACGTTGGCCGCGTCGTACGCGTAGGCGCCGTACGGGCCGATCGGGTCGGCGTAGCTCTGCGCGGCGTAGTCCGTCAGGAACTGCTTCGCGGAGTCGAGCGACTCCGGCGGCGCACCGAGCGCGGTGGCGTAGTCGCCCTCAGCCGCCGCGCCACCGATCTTGATGTAGTCGTCGGCCTGGACGCCGTCACCGCCCATGAGCGGGATGTTGAGCCCGCCCGCCTTCATCTGCTTGGTGAGCAGCGAGGCCTCGGGGTACTCGCCGCCGTAGAACAGGAAGTCCGGCTTCTGCACCTTGAGCTTGGTGACGGTGGCGCTGAAGTCCTTGTCGCCGGGGTTGATGGTCTCGGTCTTGAGGACCTTCGCACCGTCCTTGGCGGCCTCCTTCGCGAACGCCTCAGCGAGGCCCTGCCCATAGGCCTTCTTGTCGTGCACGATCGCGATCGTCTTCTTGCTCAGCGTCTTCACCGCGAACTGCGCGGCGAACGGGCCTTGGATGTCGTCTGTCGCGACGACGCGGAAGTAGCTCTTGTACGGACGGGTCTGTGTGCCGCCCGTCGCCAGCGCGCCGCGCCCGGTGAGGTCGACGTTGGAGTTCGAGGGCGAGATCTCGGTGAGGTTGGCCTGAGCCATCACGGGAGCGACGGACTTGGCGACGCTGGAGTTCAGCGGTCCGACGACGCCGACGACCGTGCTGTCGGCGACGAGCTTCGCGGCCACCGTCGCGCCGACGTCGGCCTTGGCCGTGTCGTCCTGCGCGTCGAGCTTCAGGGTGACGCCCTTGACGGTCTTCTTCTCGTTGGCCTGCTTGACGGCCAGGTCAACGCCGTTCTTGATGCCCTGGCCGATCGCGGCGAGGTCACCGGTGAGGGGCGCAACGACGCCGATGGTCAGGGTCTTGCTGCTGCCACCGCCCTCGCCGCCGGACGACGACTCCTTGTCGGAGCCGCAGGCGGTCAGCGCGAGGGCACCGATGAGCAGGGGTGCGGTCAGTCGGAGAAGACGGGGTGGGTGCACGTGCGACCTCCAGCAGGAGAGGACCCGGGATGTCCGGGCCTCGGCGTGATCAGCGCCGCCAACCTAGTCACGAAGACGGCTGAGGCAAGCACCCTTCGACGCGGCGCGCGAACCTGTTGCCGGACCGTGACATCAGCCCGCGGGGCTTCAGCAGGGCGGTTCGGGGCGCTTCGTACCATCGAGCACCGCCTGCGCCACGGCGCGCATCGAGAGCCTGTGGTCCATGGAGGTGCGCTGGATCCAGCGGAACGCGTCCGGCTCCGGCAGGTCGTGCTCGGTCTGCAGCACGCTTTTGGCTCGGTCGACCAGCTTGCGGGCCTCGAGCCGACCGGAAAGATCGCCGACCTCCTTCTCCAGCGCCACCAACTCGGCGAACCTCGACAGCGCCATCTCGATGGCCGGGACGAGGTCCTTCTTCTGGAACGGCTTGACCAGGTAGGCCATGGCGCCGGCCTCACGGGCGCGCTCCACGAGGTCACGCTGGCTGAACGCCGTGAGCATGACGACGGGCGCGATCCGCTCCGCGACGATCTGCTCGGCGGCCGAGATCCCGTCCAGGACAGGCATCTTCACGTCCAGCACGACGAGCGACGGCCGCAGCTCCTGCGCGAGACGGACGGCGGACGCGCCGTCGCCTGCCTCGCCGCAGACCTCATAGCCCTCCTCCTGCAGCATCTCCCGCAGGTCGAGCCGGATGAGCGCCTCGTCCTCCGCGATCAGCACGCGGGTGGCTGTCGTCACGCCGCCGACCCTATGGCTCGCCGTACGCTCGTCCCGCTCCGCATCCTCGCCCCCGTCGCGCAACCGGCAGACGCACGGTGCTCAAACCACCGACAGTGTGGGTTCGAATCCCACCGGGGGCACCGCGCGACGACGTCCGCATGGCTGGTGTGCGGGGAGGTGGTGTGGTTCGGTGGCTGCACGCCCGTCCGGAGTCCGGAGCCGGGTGCACCGACCCTGTCCCCGTCCGTCTGGAACCCCTTGCGCCTGGCTCGCCGTCTCGTCGTCCTGCTGCTGTCCCTCCTCGCCACGAGTGGCCTGCTGGTCGCCCCTGCGTCAGCGGCCGGTGACGACTACCCGTACCGCACCTCCACGACCGGCGCGAACGACCGGTGGGGCTTCACGCAGCGCCAGTGCGTCAGCTTCGTGGCGTGGCGCGAGGCACAGGCCCGGCACTCGCTCAACAACGCGACCCAGCACTGGGGCAGCGCGCTGGCCTGGGACGAGACAGCGGCCCGACTGGGGTTCCGCGTCAGCACGCGACCTGTGGTCGGCGCCATCGCGCAGTGGAACGCCGGCGAACGCTCCCCCTGGTGGGCCTCGGGTTCCGCGACCGCGAACGGCACCCTGACGGCCGGCCCGTACGGCCACGTCGGGTGGGTGAAGCAGGTGAACGGCGACGGCTCGGTGGTGGTCGAGCAGTACAACATGACCGGCAGCCGCAGCTACTCCGCGAGCCGACTGAGAGCGCCGCGGTACATCTACTACGGCGTCGGCTGAGGCCCCACCGGATCAGCAGCCGGATCAGCGGGCGGAGAGACCCAGCCGCCGAGGCGGTGCACCCGCATCGCGTTGGTCGAACCGCTCTGCTGCGGCGGGCTGCCCGCGACGATCGTGATGAGCTCGCCCTTCTGCATCCGGCCGAGGTCGAGCATCGCGCTGTCGACCTGCTTGACCATCTCGTCCGTGTGCTTCACGGACGGCACGAGGAACGTCTCGACGCCCCACGTCAGGGCGAGCTGACTGCGCACGTCGGCCGTCGGGGTGAAGGCCAGCAACGGGATCGGCGACCGGTGCTCGGCGAGCAGCCGGGCGGTGTCGCCGGACTGGGTGAAGGCGACCAGAGCGGACGCCCCGACGCTGCGCCCCACCTCGGCCGCGGCCTTGGCGATCGCGGCGCTGACGGTCGTGGGGACGCTGTGCACCGCCGGCACCTTGCCCAGCTCCTCCTCGGCAGCGACGACGATCCGGGCCATCGTCGCGACCGACTCGACGGGGTACAGGCCGACGCTGGTCTCGCCGGACAGCATCACGGCGTCGGCACCGTCCAGGACGGCGTTGGCCACGTCGCTGGCCTCCGCGCGGGTCGGGCGGCTGGCGTGCATCATCGAGTCGAGCATCTGCGTGGCGACGATGACCGGCTTCGCCTGCTCGCGGGCGGCCTGGACAGCCCGCTTCTGCACCAGCGGCACCCGCTCGAGCGGCATCTCCACGCCGAGGTCGCCGCGCGCGACCATGATCCCGTCGAACGCGTCGACGATCGCCTCGAGGTTGTCCACCGCCTGCGGCTTCTCGATCTTGGCGAGGACCGGCAGCCGGGTGGACCGCTCGTCCATGATCTTGTGCACGTCGACGATGTCGACGGGCGACCGGACGAACGACAAGGCGATCAGGTCCACGCGCAGTCCGAGCGCGAAGCGGAGGTCCTCGACGTCCTTGTCCGAGAGGGCCGGAACGCTGACGCCGACCCCCGGCAGCGACAGGCCCTTGTTGTCGGACACCGGCCCGCCCTCGGTGACGAGCAGTCGTACCTCGGGGCCGTCGACCCCGAGCACCTTCAGCGCGACGCGCCCGTCGTCGACGAGGACGCGGTCCCCGGGCTGCACGTCAGCGGCGAGGCCGGCGTAGGTGGTCGAGACGCGGTCGTGGCTGCCCGCGACGGCCTCGGTCGTGATCGTGACCGTCCCGCCGGTCGCCCAGGTCGTCGGACCTTCCGCGAAGCGGCCGAGCCGGATCTTCGGGCCCTGCAGGTCGGCGAGCACGCCGACGCCACGACCGGACTCGTCAGACGCCTGCCGGACCCAGAGGTAGGCCTGCCGGTGCTGCTCGTGCGTGCCGTGCGAGAAGTTCAGCCGGGCGACGTCCATGCCCGCGTAGACGAGCGCGCGGACGCCTTCGTACGACGCGGTGGCCGGACCGAGGGTGCAGACGATCTTGGCGCGGCGCTTCACCCGGCCAGCCTAGGTGCGCCGGAGGCGCTCCTCGGCGAGCTCCGCCTCGAGGTCGCGCACCTGCTGCTGCAGGTCGAGCACCCGGCGCACACCGGTCAGCGTCAGCCCGTCACCGATGAGCGTGAGCGCCTCCTGCACCTGCGACACGTCGTCCCGGCTGTAGCGGCGCTGCTGGCCGCCGGACCGCGCCGGGCTGACGACGTCCTCGCGGTCGAGCCGGCGCAGGAACGCCTGCTGCACGCCGAGCAGGTCGGCGACCTGGCCGACGGAGAACAGCGGCGCCGACGCGTCGTCGAAAGGCAGGGCCATGGGCGCTCCAGCGCGGGGGTGACGCGGGCCGACCGCGCCACCCCCGTCGGCGGATCAGGCAGCCGGGATCGACTGCTGCTTGGACTGCGTACGGATCTCGATCCGGCGCGGCTTCGCCTGCTCCGCGACCGGCAGCACGACCGTGAGAACGCCATCCGCGTGCTCGGCGGCGACGCGCTCCGCGTCGACCCACTCGGGCACCCGGATCCGGCGCGTCATCGTGCCGTCGAACCGCTCCTGGACGAGGACCCTCTCGTCCTCGCCGTACTCCGCGTGCCGCGTCGCCGTGACCGTGAGCACGTGGTTCTCCAGGCTCAGCGAGATCGCGTCGCCCCGGACGCCAGGGACGTCGAACCGGACGACCAGCTCGTCGCCGCGCCGCGTCACGTCGACCGGCATGCCCGCTCCCTCGGCGGTGCCGAAGACCTGCTGCGCGAGTCGGTCGAACTCGGCCAGGAACGGGTCAGCAACTGCTCGCATCGAGAACACCTCCAGGCGGTACGTCAGCCCGGGCCCTTCCACGGGCTGCTGCTCAGAGTATAGGGAACCTGCAGCTCCAGTTGCAAGTCTCCTCGAGACCGATTGATCAACAGGGGGACGGGGGCGGGCTAGCGGCCGAGCGCGGCGAGCGAGGTGCGGCTCGGGCCGACGGAG
The DNA here is from genome assembly GCA_046262175.1 of Mycobacteriales bacterium. GTDB lineage: Bacteria > Actinomycetota > Actinomycetes > Mycobacteriales > SCTD01 > RYN-124. The sequence goes on along the minus strand of JBHENF010000081.1, from coordinate 3,327 downwards.
GCGGCCTTGCCGCCGGCGTCGAAGTGCACGTCAAGGACCACCGTCTTGCCGCTGCGGGTGGTGGCGCAGTAGACGTACGCGTCGTCGCTGCGGTCCGCCGGCTGCCCGATGGCGTCGAGGAAGCCCTCCATGTTCCGGCCGAGCGCCGCGTGCACGTCCTCGACCTGCAGGCGGGAGCCGTCCTTGACGCAGCTGTTGCCGCCGTAGACCGCGCGCTCCCAGAGCCCGAGGTACGTCTCGGCGCCGTTGAGCATGTCGCTGGTGATCTGCGCGCCGAGCCCGGGCTTCACCTCGTCGGCCGCGAGCCGCAGCTCCTGGAACCAGTCGGCGAACATGCCGTACTCCGACACGCCCTCCTTGTTGATGTCGAACGTGCGCACGCCGCTCTTCTGCTGGGTGAGCGTCACGCCGCCGATCGGCGCGGTGAACGGCTTGCTGTAGTCGAGCCTGGTCTTCGCCTTGCTCCGCGGGCCGGGCTGACCGCCCAGGCCGTTGGTGTCGGCGCCGTAGCCCATGCCGAAGTCGTAGCCCTTCGGCGCCTGCGCGGCCGCCCAAGCCCGGTGCCGCTGCCAGTCCTTCACGAACGAGGCGGCGTCATCAGTGCGCGGCGCCACGACGCCGTCGAGCTCGTACACGCGCTGGTAGATCACGTCGTTGGCCCAGCTGTGGCTGGACATGACGGCCGGCAGGACCGCGGCGCGGTGCTCCTTCTTGGCCTTGGCCGTCTCCACCGTCTCCATGTCCTCGATGATGTCGAGGGCCTCGCGCTGCGCCGACGCGCTCATGTGGTCCGGGTCGAAGATCATGCCCTTCTTGACCATGGCGCGGATGAGGTGCTTGCCCAGCGCCGTCAGGCCGCGCGAGTTGCAGTGCGGCCCCGGGCCGTAGGTGGGGGCGACGTAGCCCTTTGTCGTGCCGCCGAAGGCGTCGAGCACCCGGCCGGCCAACGCGTCGACGCCCTCGCCGTCGCCCGGGGTGGCGTCACCGACGTTCGAGTGAGTGCGGTCGTGCTGCTCACCCGGCTCCTGGTCACCGTGGCTGTGCGGGGCCTCCTTCGGACAGGTCTGCATGTCCCAGTAGTGGCCGGTCACCTGCCGGTTGCCGGAGTTGACGACAGCGCCGGTGGTGCCGTTGTCGCCGGTGACGCCCGACAGCGCGTTGTCGAACTTGTTGACCAGCTCCATCTGCCGTACGCCCATGTCGAACACCTCCTGGAGGCGCTCGTCGATCTCCGCGGTCGTGCACTGCGGCATGTCGAGCACCTCGCGGCAGTCGAACAGCTCGGAGACCTCGACGCCGAGCACGAGAGCCAGCCGTCCGGCGTTGATCGCCTGCCTAGCCTGCGCCGGCGTCGTGACGATCCGCAGCCAGCCCTCACCCGGACCGCCGTACTGCGCATCGATGTAGTCCTGCAGCTCGAACAGCCGCTTGGCCTGCAGGCGGACGCTGTCCATCTCGTTGCAGGAGTTGCGCTTGATCGGGTACTCCTGGCACAGCACGGAGTTGTCGACCAGCAGGTTGGTGAGCAGGCGCAGCCCACCGGCATGGGCCCGCTCGAGCCAGCGCCAGTAGAACTGCTCGTGCGTGAGCGTCCGGTTCTTCGGCCAGCTCTTGAACGTCGGCCACCCGACGGAGTCGTACGTGGCGGCGTACTCCGGCGCGTTGCCGCCCAGCGGCACCTCGAGCACCCCGTTGAGGGGGTTGTTCTCCTTCTTGCAGTCGCCGAGCGCGTACTCGACGCCGTACTTGTGCCACGGCCGGCCGCAGCGCAGCTCGCCGCCGAGGAACTCGAACGCCATGCCGTGCACGTGCGCCTCGAAGAAGCCCTTGACCTTGTCCGACGGCTTGCCCTGGACGGCGGCCGGGCGGCCGCTCGCGCCGGCGCTGATCTCGGGCCAGGAGGCGCAGCGCGTGCCGTTGACGTCGGTGTCGCGCGGGTTGTCGTCGGCGACGTGGTGCAGGCGGACAGGCGTTCCGGCGCCCTGGAGGGACACGACGCCGTCCTTGACCGTCAGGCCGGCGCTGCGGGCGGGCACCGAGAGCAGGTACGACTGGCCCTTCGGGTTCTTCGCGTCGGCCTTCTTCCCGGCTGCGACGAGCCGCCACTCCGCGTCCTCGCTGGGCGCGTCCGCGACGGCCACGCCGGAGCCCCTGGCCACGCCGTCCGTCGTGGCGCCGGCGACGTAGCCGCGCTTGTCCCACCACGCGCCGGCGACGGAGGTGTCCCGGCCGCGGTTGGTGGCGAGCAGGTACTCGCCGAGCTTCGTCGGCTGGAAGTGCAGCGGGGTCGCGGCCGCGGCCGTCTTCGCGACCGTGAGCGTTCCGGCGTTCTCGGCGAGGTAGCCCTGACCGGGAGCCTCGATCGTGTAGCAGCCGCCCGCAGCGGCGTAGCGGTCCTCCGGCTGCGCGAGCCGGTCGTTGACGTCCCTGTCCTTTACGAGCGAGAACTGCGTCTTCGCGGCCGGCGCGCCAGTGGCCGGTGCCTTCGGCGCGGCGAGCGCACCCGTACCCAGCGCGGTGGCCGCGACGGCTGAGGCGCACAGCAGTGAGCGGAGTGTGAAGGAGGGGCGGGGCATGGCGGGCTCCTGCGGCAGACGCGACTGTCCCTCGCTTTTCGCCGCCGGTGCCCGAACTCCTGCTGCGGGTTACCGACTGGTAGGCAGCACCGGGGACGGGAGCCGGGTGGCTCCGCACAGGTGCCGGTCGACCGCTGCGGCGGCCGAGCGCCCCTCGGCGATCGCCCACACGATCAGCGACTGCCCGCGCCCCATGTCACCGCAGACGAAGACGTTCGCGACGCTGGTCGCCCAGCGGTCGTCGCGCGCAACGTTCCCGCGCGGGTCGAGGTCGACCCCGAGCCGCTCGAGCAGCCCTTCGCGCTGCGGTCCGACGAACCCCATCGCGAGCAGGACGAGCTGCGCCGGCAGGACCCGCTCGGAGCCGGCGACCGGCTCGAACCTGCCGTCGACCATCTCGACGTCGACCAGCTCGAGCCCCTCGACCTGCTCCTCGCCCACGAAGCGCACCGTGTTGACCGAGAACAGCCGGTCGCCGCCCTCCTCGTGCGCGCTGCTCGTACGCAGCATCAGCGGCCACGTCGGCCACGGTGTCGAAGCGGCCCGGGTCTGCGGCGGCTGCGGCATGATCTCGAGCTGCGAGACGCTGCGCGCGCCCTGGCGATGAGCCGTGCCGAGGCAGTCGGCGCCCGTGTCGCCGCCGCCGATGATGACCACGTCCTTGCCCTCGGCCGTGATCGGCCAGCTGTCGCGCGAGCCCTCCTGCACCTCGTTGGCCGGCTTGAGGTACTCCATCGCCAGGTGGATCCCG
>JBHENF010000080.1:0-10772 GCA_046262175.1 Mycobacteriales bacterium | reverse complement strand
GCCGGAGGCTGTCGGACGCGCTGTCGAAGGGCCGAGCGCGCCGGGCGGGGCCGAGGCGGTGAGCAGAGGTCCGTGAGCGGTGCCGGTTCGCGAGATCCCTTGCGCAGCAGGCCTTTCGGTGCTGCGAGGGGACGCGGGGGGAGTCCGGCGAGGCGGACGCTAACAGCCTGGCGACGCGCCGCGCAAGGAGTTGTCCACAACCGCCCGGAGGGTGTAGGGGGCTGGTCGGGGAGGTGGCCGCCGTGGGCCCGTTTGACCCCCTGCGACGCCGTCCGTACCTTGAGAAGGTCGTGTGCCCGACGGGCGCGCGCTCCACCTGACTGACGACACGGTCGCGCCTGCGCGACCCGGGAGACCCGTGAGCAAGCGCACCTTCCAGCCGAACAACCGCCGCCGCGCCAAGACGCACGGTTTCCGGCTGCGCATGCAGACCCGCGCCGGCCGCGCCATCCTCGCCGCCCGCCGCCGCAAGGGCCGCGGCGAGCTGTCCGCCTGATCAGGCTCCCCACTCCCCGGCCGCCCCGCGGCCCCCTGCGCGAGGACCGGCCCGTGCTGTCCCCCGAGCACCGCCTGCGCCGCCGGTCCGAGTTCTCCGACGTCGTACGTCGCGGCCGTCGCGCGTCCCGCCCCACCCTGACGATCCACCTGCTGAGCGGCGCCGACGACGGCGTCCGCGCCGGGCTCGTCGTCAGCAAGGCGGTCGGCGGCTCGGTCGTGCGCACGCGGGTGTCCCGCCGGCTGCGCCACCAGCTGCGCGAGCTCGTCCCGGCCCTGCCGGCCGGCTGCCGCCTGGTCGTACGCGCCGCGCCCGCCGCCGCCGCGGCCGACAGCGCCGCACTCGGGGTCGACCTGCGCGCCGCCCTGAGACGGCTCGGGCACGCCGCATGACCCGGCTGCTCGTGGCGCTCGTCACGGCGTACCGCAGGTTCGTCTCCCCGCTGCTCGGCCCGCGCTGCCGGTTCGCGCCGAGCTGCAGCGCGTACGCGCTCGAGGCGCTCACCGTCCACGGCGCCGCCCGCGGCGGCTGGCTCGCGCTGCGCCGGATCGGCCGCTGCCACCCGTTCAACGCCGGCGGGCACGACCCGGTGCCGCCCGGACGTTCTGCGACCATGGAGTTCTCCCCCTTGACCCGCAGCACAGGAGCCCCCTCGTGATCGACATCATCGCCACGCCGGTCGCCACGGTGCTGCGCGGGATCCACGCGCTCCTGTCGACCTTCCTCGCGCCCGGCAGCGGGCCCGCCTGGGGCCTGTCGATCGTGCTGCTGACGGTCTGCGTCCGCCTGGTGCTCTTCCCGCTGTTCGTCAAGCAGATCAAGAGCCAGCGCCGCATGCAGGAGCTCGCGCCGAAGATCAAGGAGCTGCAGGCGCGGCACAAGGGCGACCGCGAGACGCTCAACACGGAGCTGATGAAGCTCTACAAGGACAACAACGCCAATCCGATCAGCGGCTGCCTGCCGCTGGTGCTGCAGCTGCCGGTCTTCTTCGCGCTGTTCAGCGTCATCCGCGAGTTCAAGCCGGGCGCCGGCGCCAAGTACGGCCTGACGTCCGACCAGCTGCTCGAGGGCGGCAAGGCGAAGGTCTTCGGCGCGCCGATCTCCGCCGCCTTCAACAGCAGCGCCGACCTGCTCGGCAAGCTCGACGGCAACGCGACCGTGGTGAAGGTCGTCGCCGCGACGATGATCGTGCTGATGGGCGCGTCCACGTTCTGGACGCAGCGCCAGATGATGGCCCGCGGTGGCACCGTGACCGACCCTCAGCAGCAGCAGATCCAGAAGTTCATGCTGTACGTGCTGCCGTTCTCGTTCGCGATCTTCGGCTTCACCTTCCCGGTCGGCGTCCTGCTCTACTGGCTGACGACCAACATCTGGTCCATGGGCCAGCAGCACTACGTCATCAAGCGGATGCCGCCGGTCGTGGCCGGGGCAGCGGCCAAGCCGGCCGCCGCTGCCGCCAAGACCGTCCCGCCGGCACCCGCCGCCGAGCAGCCCGCGGCCGCACCTGGCACGACCGCCGTGCTGACCGCGCCGCGACCTGCTGGGCCGTCGTCACAGCCGGGCGCGCGCCGCAACGCCGGCAGCCGCAAGAACAAGAAGAAGGGCAAGCGCTGACGCCGTGCGTCAGAGCTGCTCCTCAGACCTGCACGACCCGCGTACCGAAGGGCACGACCATGACCGAGACCACGGCTGAGACCCCTGACGACCTGCTCGTCCAGGAGGGCGACATCGCCGGCGACTACCTCGAGCGGCTGCTCGACATCGCCGACGTCGACGGCGACATCGACATGGACGTCGAGGGCGACCGCGCCGTCGTCGCGATCGTCGGCGAGGGCCTCGACGCGCTGGTCGGCCCGAACGGCGCGACGCTCGACGCGCTGCAGGAGCTCACCCGGCTTGCCGTGGTCCAGCAGACCGGCGTACGCAGCCGGCTCATGCTCGACATCGGCGGCTGGCGCGCGAAGCGCAAGGAGGACCTCACCGAGGTCGGCACCAAGGCGGCGCAGCGCGTGCTCGAGTCGGGCGAGCCGGTGTCGCTCGCGCCGATGACGCCGTTCGAGCGCAAGATCGTGCACGACGCGATCGCCGCGGTGGACGGGGTGGTCAGCGAATCCGAGGGCATCGAGCCCGAGCGCCGCGTGGTCGTGCTCAGGGGCTGATGACAGCCTGATGACCAGCCCCGCACCTGCTCTTCCGGCGGCGCCCTCCGCGGCGGCCGCCGTCTTCGGCGACCGGCTCCCGCTGGCCGAGCGGTACGTCGAGCTGCTCGCCGGCCCGGGTACCGAGCGTGGGCTGATGGGTCCGCGCGAGACGCCGCGGCTGTGGGAGCGGCACGTCCTGAACTGCGTCGGCATGGCTGAGCTGCTGGCTCCGGACGAGACCGTGCTCGACCTCGGCTCGGGTGCCGGTCTGCCCGGGATCCCGCTGGCGATCCGGCGGCCGGATGTCTCGGTCGTGCTGGTCGAGGCGCTGCTGCGCCGCGCCACGTTCCTGTCCGAGGCGGTCGAGGAGCTGGGCCTGCCGAACGTCACCGTGCGCCGGGCCCGCGGGGAGGAGCTGGCGAAGAAGGTCGAGGTCGACGTCGTCACCGCGCGCGCGGTCGCGCCGCTCGCCCGCCTGGCCGGCTGGTCGCTCCCGCTGCTGCGCGGGGGTGGACGGCTGATCGCGCTGAAGGGCGAGCAGGCCGAGGCCGAGCTGAACGCCGCCGCCCCCGGGCTGCGCAAGGCCGGCGCCGTGGCCTGGCAGGTCGTGGAGGTCGGCAGCGTCGACCAGCAGACGCAGGCGCGCGCCGTGGTCGTCGAGCGTGGCGCCGTACGAGGTCGGCGATGAGCGACCTCGGCTGGCCCAGCACCACCACCAGCGACGCCGAGCCGCTGGGCTGGCCGCGCGAGCAGCCGGCGCCCGCCCCCCTCGACTACCGGCCGGTCGACCTCGCGGTCGAGTCGCTCCCGCCGGCGCCCGCGGAGCCGGTCGAGTGGACGCCGCCGCTCGATGCGCTGTCACCGTCGCCCGCCGAGCCCGTCGACCGGATCCGCCAGGCGCTGCGCGACGAGAGCAGCGACACCCCGATCGGGCAGGCCGCGGCCGCCGCCGTACGCGTCATGAACCCGTCCGGCCGGCACGACTTCCCGAAGCCGGTCCGCCGCCGGATCCTCACGGTGGCGAACCAGAAGGGCGGCGTCGGCAAGACCACGTCGACCGTCAACCTCGCCGCCGCGCTCGCGCTGCACGGCTGCACGGTGCTCGTCATCGACCTCGACCCGCAGGGCAACGCCTCGACCGGGCTGGGCGCGCCGCACACCTCCGGCACGCCGAGCATCTACGAGGTCCTGCTCGACAACGTGCCGATCGCCGACGTCGTCCAGGTGTCCGCCGACATCCCGTCGCTGCGGACGGTGCCGGCGACGATCGACCTGGCCGGCGCGGAGATCGAACTGGTCTCCGTCGTGGCTCGGGAGTCGCGGCTGCAGCGGGCCATCACCGCGTACGTCGAAGGTCCTGGCTCGGACGTCGACGTCGTGCTCGTCGACTGCCCGCCCTCGCTCGGCCTGCTGACGCTGAACGCGATGGTCGCGACCGAGGAGGTGCTGATCCCGATCCAGTGCGAGTACTACGCGCTGGAGGGGCTCGGTCAGCTGCTCAAGACGATCGAGCTGGTGAAGGCCAACCTCAACCCTCGGCTCGCGGTCTCGACGATCCTGCTGACGATGTACGACGCGCGCACGCGGCTCGCCGACCAGGTCGCCGCGGAGGTGCGCACCCACTTCGGCGGGACCGTGCTTTCGACGATGATCCCGCGCAGCGTGCGCGTCTCCGAGGCGCCGGGCTACGGCCAGTCGGTTGTGACCTACGACCCGGGATCGCGCGGCGCGGTGGCGTACGTCGAAGCCGCCCGCGAGATCGCCGTACGAGGAGCTGAGGCGCTGTGACCCGTCCTGGAGGCGGCCTCGGCCGCGGCCTCGGAGCCCTGATCCCGTCCGCGCCGGCGGTCGAGGTGCCGGCGGGTGCGCGGTTCGAGGAGATCCCGCTCGACGCGATCACGCCGAACCGGGTGCAGCCGCGCACGCACTTCGACGAGGAGGCGCTGGCCGAGCTGGTGCACTCGATCCGCGAGGTCGGGCTGCTGCAGCCGGTGGTCGTACGGGAGACCGCGCCCGGCGCGTACGAGCTGGTCATGGGCGAGCGGCGTCTGCGCGCGTCCAAGGCGGCCGGGCTGGACCGGCTCCCCGCGATCGTCCGCGAGACCGGTGACGACGTCATGCTGCGCGACGCGCTGCTCGAGAACCTGCACCGCCAGCAGCTCAACCCGCTGGAGGAGGCGGCCGCGTACGCGCAGCTGCTCGAGGACTTCGGCGCGACGCACGAGGAGCTGGCGACACGGATCGGCCGGTCGCGGCCGCAGATCTCGAACACCCTGCGGCTGCTGCAGCTGCCGGCTCCCGTGCAGCGGCGGGTGGCCGTCGGCGTGCTCTCGGCCGGGCATGCGCGCGCGCTGCTCGGGCTCGGTTCCGCCGACGCGCAGGAGCGGATGGCCGAGCGGATCGTCGCGGAGGGCATGTCCGTACGCGCGGTCGAGGAGGCCGTTGCGGTGGCGGGGCCTGAGGAGGCGCCGCGTTCTCCCCGACGTCGGCGGGAGTCGCCGGCGGAGTTCGGGGTGGTGGCGGACCGGCTCTCGGAGCGGTTCGAGACGCGGGTGAAGGTGGACGGCGGGTCGCGGGGGCGCGGGCGGGTCGTCATCGAGTTCGCCGGCCTGGAAGACCTGCAGCGCATCGTCGACGTGATGGGCGTGGAACCGGCCACCCCCGAGGGCTGAAGCGCGGCTGAAGACGATCAGCGGGTGGCGGCGCGCTCCAGCAGCTCGGCCAGCACCGCACCGAGCTCCAGCCCGTCCGCCTCCACCGCCATCGGCAGCAGCGACGTCTCGGTCATGCCCGGTGCGACGTTGACCTCCAGCAGGTGCGCGACGCCGGCGCTGTCGACCACCAGGTCGACCCGCGACAGGTCGCGCAGGCCGAGCGCCTCGTGCGCCGCCACCGCGACCCGCGCCACCTCGGAGGCCACAGCCGCCGACAGCCGGGCCGGCGTGAAGAACTCGGTCTGCCCCGCGGTGTACCGGGCCGCGTAGTCGTAGACGCCCGACACCGGCACGATCTCGACGGCCGGCAGCGCGCGCGGCCCGTCCGGCCCGTCGAGCACCGTGACCGCCAGCTCCGTACCCGTCACGAACTGCTCGACGAGAGCGTCCTCGCCGTACGAGAAGCACTGCACCATCGCCGGCGGCAGCTCGTCCGCCTTGTCGACCGCGGTCGCGCCGAGAGCTGAGCCGCCCCGGGCCGGCTTCACCATCAGCGGCAGGCCGAGGTGGCCGACGATCCGGTCGAGGACGGCGGTGGCGCCGAGCTCGCGGAAGGCCGCGTGCGGCAGTGTCACGGACGCCGGTGTCAGCAGGCCGGCTCGCGCCAGCACCGCCTTCGCGGCCGGCTTGTCCCATGCCGCGCGGCAGGCGTCGGGCGTCGAGCCGACGTAGGGCACGTCGACCAGGTCGAGCACCTGCCGCAGCGCGCCGTCCTCGCCGGCCCCGCCGTGCAGGGCGATGAGCACGGCGTCGTACGACGAGGCAGAAAGCATTGCCAGCAAGGCGGAATCGGCATCGGCGAGGTCCACCTCCTGACCCGCGGCTCGCAGCGCGTCGGCGCACCGACGACCCGAGCGCAGCGACACGTCCCGCTCGTGCGAGAGCCCACCCGCGAGCACCAGCCACGTCATGCGAGGTCCGGGGCGGGCGTCGCGGCCGACTGCGTGCGCAGCGGCTGCGTGGTCGGGCCGAACGTCTCCAGCAGCTCGAGCTCCTGCTCCAACACGCCGGCCAGCCGGCGCACCCCTTCGCGGATCCGGTCGGGTTCGGGGTAGCAGTACGACAGCCGCAGATCCCGCCCACCCTGCCCGTCCGCGTAGAAGCCGACGCCGGGCACGTAGGCGATCCGAGCCGACAGCGCGCGCGGCTGCATCACCTTGCTGTCCAGGCCTTCCGGCAGCGTCAGCCAGACGTAGAACCCGCCGGTCGGCTTCGTCCACGTCGTGCCGGTCGGCATCAGCTGCGTCAGCGCGTCGAGCGTGGCGTCCCGCCGCTCGCAGTACAGCTCTTTGAAGACCTCGATCTGCCCGCGCCAGTCCTGTGTCGTCAGGTAGTCGACGACGACGAGCTGGTTCAGCTGCGGCGGACACAGCACGGTCGCCTCGCTGGCCAGGACGAGCTTCTCCCGTACGGCATGCGGCGCCAGCACCCAGCCGACGCGCAGCCCCGGTGCGAACGTCTTCGAGAACGAGCCGAGGTAGACGACGTCGTCCTCGCCGGAGCGTGCCCGGATCGCCGGCGTCGGCGGCCCGTCGAAGCCGAGCAGCCCGTACGGGTTGTCCTCCAGTACGAGCAGCCCGTGCTCCTGGCAGATGGCGAGGACCTCGTCGCGCCGCGGCTCGGACAGCGAGACGCCGGCGGGGTTGTGGAAGTTGGGGATCGTGTACAGGAACTTCGCTGTCCTGCCGGCCGCCTTGACCGCCGCGAGCGCCTCGCGCAGGGCCGCGGGCACCAGCCCGTCGGCGTCCATCGTCACGTGCACGACCTCGGCCTGGTACGCCGCGAACGTGCCGAGCGCCCCGACGTACGACGGCGCCTCCGCGAGAACCACGTCGCCGGGGTTGCAGAAGACCCGCGTCACCAGGTCGAGCGCCTGCTGCGACCCGACCGTCACCACGACGTCGTCCGGCGACGCCGTGACGCCCTCGAGCGACATGACCTCGCAGATCAGCTCGCGCAGCACCGGGTCGCCCTGGCCGCTGCCGTACTGCAGCGCCTGTGCACCGCGCGTCGCGAGCAGGTCGCTCATGAGCTTGCCGACCGCGTCGAGCGGGAGGGCGGTCGTGTACGGCATGCCGCCGGCGAGGCTGACGACCTCGGGCCGGGACGCGACCGCGAACAGAGCGCGGATCTCGGAGGCGGTCATGCCGGCGGTGCGGTCGGCATAGCGTCCCGTGAACGCGTCGAGCGTGCGGCCGTCCATTCCGCGAGGCTACCCACGAGCGCTTCTCGTTTGGAGCAGCCGTCGTTACGCTCCAGGCGTGAGCCGTCGACCGAGCCCTCGTGCGGTACGCCGCACCAGCCTCGGCCTGCTCCTCGGCGCCGTCGGCGGCTGGCTCGCCGGGCTGCTCAAGGCACCGAGACGGCCATGAGCCGGCGCGCGGTCAACATCACGCTCGACAACCTCGACGACCTGCCGGGCCGCTGCCGCGCCTGCGTGTTCTGGCACCTCGACCCGGTCGGCCTCGAGCGCGCGATCGACGCGGGCGACACCGAGTTCGAGAAGGAGTCGTGGGTCTCCGCGACGCTGCTCGAGTGGGGCTCCTGCGGGAAGATCGTGTACGTCGACGGCGTCCCTGCCGGCTACGTCATGTACGCACCGCCCGCGTACGTCCCGCGGTCTGTCGCCTTCCCCACCTCGCCGGTGAGCGCCGACGCGGTGCTGCTCATGACGGCGCACGTGCTGCCGGAGTTCCAGGGCGGCGGGCTCGCGCGGATGCTGGTGCAGGGCGTCGCGAAGGACCTCATCCGGCGCAACGTGCGGGCGATCGAGGCGTTCGGCGACGAGCAGTGGGAGTCGGCGAAGTGCATCGTGCCGGCCGAGTACCTGCGCTCGGTCGGGTTCAAGACCGTGCGGCCGCACCACCGGTTCCCGCGGCTGCGGCTCGAGCTGAAGTCGGCCGTGTCCTGGCGCGAGGACGTCGAGGTGGCCCTCGAGCGGCTGCTCGGCTCGATGAGTCCGGACCCGGTGCTGCGCCCTGTCTGAGCCGGCCCGGCCGGCGGTCACCCTGGCCGGCGCCCCCCCGCCGCAGCAGCCCGTGCCGGCGCGCCGCAGCCGCACGCCGTGGGTGGTCCTGCTCGTCGTCCTGCTGGTCCTGGCCGGCGTCAACGCCGTCACGACGCGCCGGGCGCAGCAGCGGCAGCAGGCGCGCGACGACCGGGTGGCCGTGGTGACCACGGTCTTCGGCACGGCGCAGGGCGACGGAAGCCTGCTGGTCACGGTGACGGTCCGCAACGACGGGGGACGGCCGGTTCGGCTGGGAGCGCCGCTGTTGTCCGGCGAGCTGTTCGACGTGCGCAGCATCGACGGCGCCGAAGACGTGCCAGTCGGTGGGACGGGCAACGTCCTGCTGCGGCTGGCGGTCGACTGCGCCGACGTCTCCGCCGGCCGGGCCGGTGCGGTGCAGCTGCCGGTCCGCGCCGGAGCCGGGGGGTCGGCGACGACAACCGTGCCGCTGGGCGTCGACGCCGTGCTGGGTCCGGCGCGGACGGCGTGCGGTCTGGCCGACCCCGCGCGATCGGCGCGGATCGAGGTCACCGACGTGACGGCGCGCGCATACGGCGTCTCGTTCACCCTGCAGGTGTCGAACCCGTCGCGGCGGCCGTTCGAGGTGCTCGACCTGATCGGATCTGGCGTGGGCCTGCGCAGTCCGAGCCTTCCGGTCGCGGTGCCGGCCGGCGCGTCCGTCGACGTGCTGGTGGAAGCGCGGCCGGCGGGCTGCCCGCAGACGCGGATCCGGCGTGGCCCGGCGCAGCCGGACGAGGTGCCGCCCGGCGTTCTGCTGCACCTGCGCGGCGACGACGGCCTTAGCGAAACCGTCGCGGTCGAGACCGAGATCGCCGAGCTGGCGCGGGCGTGGACCGCGGCGCTGGACCGGATCTGCGCCTGACGCCTCGCCGCGCCGCTGCCGATCCCGCCGACCCGACCTCCTGCACCGCACCTGCCCCAGAACGCACACACTCTGATCACGTACGGCAGGGGGCACGGCGTGCCGCCACTGCAACGATCAGTCTGTGTGCGCTGACGCGCGAGCGTGCAGTGCGGCGGGGATGTCCGTGGTCAGTACGGCTACAGCGAGGCCATGTCGGCGAGCCGCAGCACGCCGGTGGGCGGATCGAGCTCCGCCGGCAGGTACAGCCGCTGCACCGCGACGAGCAGCGCCTCGGCCACCGTGTCGAGGAACGCCGGGTCGGCCATCCGCGCGGCGTCGCGCGGCGACGTAAGGTGACCCAGCTCCACCCGTACGGCCGGCATGCGGGTGAGCCGCAGCAGCTCCCATGTCTTGGCGTGCACCCCGCAGTCGAGCAGGTCGGTGCGGGACGCGACCTCCCGCTGGACGAGCGACGCCAGATGCTCGCCGACGGTCGAGGTGGTGCCCGTGCCGGTGCCGAAGTGATAGGTGGACAGCCCGTTCGGCAGCTCGCTGTCGGAGCGGTCGCAGTGCAGCGACACCAGCAGGTCGGCGCCCGCGTCGTTGGCCAAGGTGGCCCGCTCGGCGTCCGTCGGGTTGGTGTCCGGGCCGCGGGTCAGCAGCGTCCGTACGCCGGAGGCCTGCAGCCGGCCGTCGAACCGCGCAGCCAGCTGCTCGACGACGGCCGCCTCGTCCAGCCCGTGCGCGCTCGCCCCGCGGTCGCCGTCGCCGTGGCCCGGATCGATGACGACGACCTTGCCCGTCAGCGACGAACCCGACCGGTGCAGCGCCTCGCTCTCACGCAGCTGCTGCGGCCGACCGCCGACGACGAGCCGGCCCAGCTGGCGCAGCGCCCGCAGCGTGCCCGGTCCGCACGAGCCGTCGGCGAGCATCCCGTACTCGCGCTGGAACGACTTCAGCGCCGCCTCGGTCCGCGGGCCGAAGATGCCGTCGACCCGACCGGCGTCGAAGCCCAGCTCGAGCAGCCGGTCCTGCAGCGTGGCGACGTCGTCGCCGATGAACGGGTGGCTGGACAGCGACAGCAGCCGGTCGCCCAGCTTGAACCTCGCCGCGTTGATCGCGCGGTACGTCTCGGCGCCGACGATGCCGTCCACGGACAGGCCCCGGCGCTGCTGGAAAGTGCGCACCGCCCGGTCGGTCGCCTCGTCGTAGACGGGGTCCTGGGGCGGGGCCGGCAGCAGCGCGAGGGCGACCAGCGCGGCCTGCACCTCTGCCACCGCGGGGCCGGTGTCGCCCCGGCGGATCAGCTGCATCCCGACACCCTAGAACGCGAACGGCCGGCCTCCCGAGGGGAGACCGGCCGGAGGCGCGGGACCTACAGGTAGGCCTCGAGGTCGCGCAGGATCGCGGCCTTCGGCTTCGCGCCGACGATCGACTTGACCATCTGGCCACCGGAGAAGACGGCCATCGTCGGGATCGACATGATCTGGTAGTCGCGGGCGGCGCCCGGGTTCTCGTCGATGTTGAGCTTGACGACGCTCAGCTTCTC
>JBHENF010000079.1:0-13359 GCA_046262175.1 Mycobacteriales bacterium | reverse complement strand
TCGGGCTGCTCACCGTCTTCCTCGGGGGCTGGTCGCAGCTGATCTCGCGCACCCGCCCTGAGCGGTTCGAGAACATCGCGGGCGCGACGGCCGGCGCCATGGCGCTCGCCATCGGACTCGCCCGCGGCGGCCTGATCTAGTCCACCAGCTCGCGGACCACCGCGTCGGCGAGCAGCCGGCCGCGCAGCGTCAGGACGGCCCGGTCGCCGGTCAGCTGCAGCAGGCCGTCACGTGCGAAGCGCTCCGCCGCCGCACGACCCGCGGGTCTGAGCACGTCCAGGTCCAGCCCGTCGCGCAGCCGCACCTCCAGGAGCACCCGCTCGACGCGGCGGTCCTCAGCGGTCAGCAGCTCGCGGCCTGCGCCGGGTGACTCGCGCGCCGTGAGGCGCGCGGCGTACGCCGCTGGGTGCTTGACGTTCCACCACCGCACGCCGCCGACGTGCGAGTGCGCGCCCGGCCCGACACCCCACCAGTCGCCGCCGCGCCAGTAGCCGAGGTTGTGCCGGCAGGGTGCGCCCCAGTTCGACACCTCGTACCAGCCAAGGGGATCGAGCGCCTCCTCGGCCATGAGGTACCTGTCGGCGAGCGCGTCGTCGTCCGGGGCGGGTAGCTCTCCGCGAGCCACCTGCCGCCCGAGCCGGGGGCCGTCCTCGACGATGAGCGCGTACGCCGACACGTGCGTCGGGCCCGCCTGCAGCGCCGCGTCCAGCGAGGTCTTCCAGTCGACGTCGCTCTCACCAGGCGCGCCGTAGATGAGGTCCAGCGACACCTGCTCGAACCCGGCCGCGTGCGCCTCCGCCACGGCCTGCTGGGGCCGGCCAGGCGTGTGCGTCCGGTCCAGCACCTGCAGCACGTGCGGTACCGCCGACTGCATGCCGAACGAGATGCGCGTGAAGCCGGCGGCCCGCAGCTGCTCGAGTGACCTGGCGTCGACCGAGTCGGGATTGGCCTCGGTCGTGACCTCGGCCCCCTCGGCCAACCCGAACTCGTCCTGCACCGCCTGCAGCACCCCCGCGAGGTCGTCGGGCGGCAGCAGGGTCGGCGTGCCGCCTCCGACGAACACGGTCTCCACCGCCGGGGCCCGCTCCCCCAGCACCCGGCGGGCGAGCCGGACCTCCTCGACCGCCGTGTGCGCGTACGTGCCCTGCAGGCCGCCGAGGTCGGTGTAGGTGTTGAAGTCGCAGTAGCCGCAGCGGGTGACGCAGAACGGGACGTGCACGTACATCCCGAACGGCCGCTCGCCCAGTTCGGCCAGAGCGGGCCCGGGCAGCGCACCGGAGGCCGGGACGGGCTCGCCGTCGGGCAGTGCGCTGGGCATGGCTCCATTGTCTAGGGTGCCCGGCGTGGACGCGGTGGTCGTGCAGGACCTGGTGAAGACGTACGGCACGACGCGCGCCCTGGACGGCGTCTCCCTCACCGTGCCGGAGGGAACGGTGCTCGGCCTGCTCGGGCCGAACGGTGCCGGCAAGACGACCGCTGTGCGGGTGCTGACGACGCTGCTGCGGCCGGACAGCGGCTCCGCGACCGTGGCCGGCATCGACGTGCTGGCGGACCCGGCGGCAGTGCGCCGGACGATCGGGCTGGCCGGCCAGTACGCCGCCGTCGACGAGAAGCTCACCGGCGCGGAGAACCTGCGGCTGGTCGGCCGGCTGTACCACCTGCCGAAGAACGCGGTCACCGTGCGGGCGGACGAGCTGCTCGCCCGGTTCGACCTCGCCGAAGCCGCCGACCGCGTCGTGAAGACCTACTCCGGCGGCATGCGGCGCCGGCTCGACCTGGCCGCGGCGCTGGTGAACCGGCCGCGGGTGCTCTTCCTCGACGAGCCGACGACCGGTCTCGACCCGCGCAGCCGGCTCGGGCTGTGGGAGGTGCTCGAGGACCTCGTTGCGGACGGCACGACGCTGCTGCTCACGACGCAGTACCTCGAGGAGGCCGATCGGCTCGCGGACCGCATCGTCGTCATCGACCGCGGCAAGGTCATCGCCGAAGGGACCTCGGACTCGCTCAAGGACGAGGTCGGGGGGTCGGTGCTCGTCGTACGCACCGCCGACCCCGCGCAGGTGGAGCTGGCCCGCGAGACGTTGTCCCGCTACGGCGAAGTCGCCGACACTCCCGGCGGCGAGCTGCAGGTGCAGGGCGGTTCGATCGCGCTGGTGCGGAAGGCGGCGACGGCGCTCGGCAAGGCGGGCGTGGAGGTCACCGACCTCGGGCTGCGCCGGCCGACGCTCGACGACGTGTTCCTGTCGCTGACCGGCCACGCGGCCGAGGACGAGGAGGGGGCGGCATGACCGCCGCGTTCAGCGACGCGCTGGCGCTGACCGGCCGCAACCTGCGCCGGGTGCGGCGCGAGCCGGAGCTGCTGTTCTTCTCCACCGTCCAGCCGGTCATCTTCGTGCTGCTGTTCCGGTACGTCTTCGGTGGCGCCATCAAGATCCCGGGACTGAGCTACGTCGACTTCCTGATGCCGGGGATCTTCGTGCAGACGACGGCATTCGCCTCCACGGCGACCGGCGTCGCCCTCGCCGACGACCTGACCAAGGGCATCATCGACCGGTTCCGCTCGCTGCCCATGGCGCGGTCGGCGGTGCTCGCGGGCCGGTCCATCTCGGACCTGCTGCGGATCCTGTTCACGGTGCTCGTCATGGTCGTCGTCGGCGTCGCGGTCGGGCTGCGGTTCCACCAGGGCTTCGCAAAGGCGCTGGCCGCGCTGGCGCTGGTGGCCTTCTTCGGCTTCGCCTTCACCTGGATCAGCGCGTGGATCGGCCTGTCGGTGAAGAGCGTCGAGACCGCGAACCTCGCCGGCTTCGTCTGGCTGTTCCCGCTGACGTTCGCGTCGTCGGCGTTCGCGCCGGTCAGCACCATGCCCGGCTGGCTGCAGGCGTTCGCGAAGGCAACTCCCGTGACGCCGACGGTCGACGCCGTACGGGCGCTCGTCAACGGCGGCCCGACAGCGCGGCCACTGCTCATCAGCGTCTGCTGGCTGGTCGCGATCACGGCCGTGTTCTCGACGCTTGCCGTCCGCAAGTACCGGAGCATCAGCTAGTGGAGCTCATCCTCGTCCGGCACGCGCTGCCGGTACGGGTCGACGCGTCCCCCGACGGCGGACCTGCTGATCCGGGCCTTGCGGCGCGAGGTGTGGAGCAGGCCGCACGTCTGCCGGCTGCGCTCGAGATGGACGACGTTCCGGCCGTCTACAGCTCACCGTCACGGCGGGCGCTGGAGACGGCTGCGCCTCTCGTGCAGGCACTCGGCGCCGACCTGAACGTCGAGCCGGGCATCGCGGAGTTCGACGTCGACGACCCCTCGTACGTGCCGGTGGAGGAGCTCAAGGCCAGCGGCGACCCGCGGTGGGAGCTGCTCGCGCGGGGCGACCTCTACAGCGCCGGCGTCGACCCCGTCGCCTTCCGCGCCCGCGTCGTTGCGGCGGTCGAGCGGATCGCCGCAACGCACCCCGGCGGCCGGGCCGTCCTGTTCACGCACAGCGGCGCGATCAACGCGTACGCCGGGCACGTGCTCGGGCAGGAGCGGCACATCTGGTTCGGTCCGGCGTACTGCTCCCTCACCCGGATCGCGGCCGGGCGGACCGGCCGCCGCGGCGTAGTCAGCCTCAACGAGACCGGCCACGTCCGCGACCTGCTGTAGCGGTCAGCCGTTGGACCAGTCGAAGTCGTACAGGATCCAGTTGCTGTCCTGGAAGGCGAGGTCCACCCCAGCGGCCGAGGCGTTGTAGCTGCCTACGCCGCACTCGCCCTTCGTCCAGATGAAGCCGTCCGGCAGCACGATGTGCGCCTCGTGCCGCTCGCCGGTGACCGGGTTCGCGAAGTAGTCGCCGGTGGCCTCGCCGACGCCCTCGACCCGCACGGTCGCGCGGAGCCCCTCCGCCTCGATCGTGATCGGTGCCTTGACGAGCCCAGTGACCTCGAACGTGGTCCCGAGGATCTCCCAAGGCATCCCGCCGTACGCACCGGTGTAGATGTTCGACAGCTCCGCGACCTGCTCGTCCGTCGTCTCCGGCGGTACGACGAACACCGCGCGGCCGCCGCCGTCGTGGATCGCCTTCGGCCAGTCGAGCAGGGCAACTGCGGTGACCCCGCTGAGGTCCACGTCGCCGGAGCGACCCTCCTTGATGACGTTGGCGACCAAGGCCTTGCAACTGCCGTCGGACGACGACGGGAAGCCGTTGAAGTTGCAGGTGCAGCCGGGGCTGCAGTTGCAGAACTCGTAGCCGATGCCGGACAAGCGGTAGCTCGTCCGCACGGTGCTGTCGAGTGCGGTAGCGGTCATGGCGGAGCCCTTCAGGCAGAGGTGAGAGCGGACAGGTGCTGCGGTGTCAGCAGCAGTACGGCCCCGGCGACCGCGAGCAGCAGGGCGATGGGTCGCACCGCGCGCTCCCCGGCCGGAAGGGCCTTCTCGACGAACACGAGCGCGGCGACGGCGACCATCCAGAGCGGTTCCATCACGCCCACCGCGACCAGGACGACCATGAACGCCCAGCAGCAGCCGACGCAGTACGTCCCGTGCTGCGCGCCGAGCCGGACGGCCGTGGCAGGACGCCGCAGGCTGCCCTGCACGCGCAGGAACATGCCGAGCGGCGTGCGGCACCGGGACAGGCAGGCGTCCTTGTAGGGGGTGACCTGGTACAGCGCGGCCAGCAGCAGCGCGCCGCCGGCGAGCCGCCCGACCCACAGCTCGCCGTCCATGACGGCAGGTGCCAGCGCGCGCCAGGCCAGGTACGCCGGCACCCCGAGCGCTCCCCAGACGAGCAGGTACCCGGCGAGGAAGAACGGCGTCGGCGCTGCCGTGCGCTTGCTGGCGCGCGCGTACAGCCGTACGGCAGGCAGCACCGCCGGCAGCATCATCGCCGTCATCATCGTCAGCCAGCCGAGGAGGAACGCGGGCGCGCCCGCCCCCATCGACATCTCGGCCCGCACCGTCACCCACCAGCACGCCGCGGAGATCCCCAGCAGCCCGAGAACGAGCAGGCGACCCGACGGCGGTGCCTCGCCCCGCGTGCCCGCCTGCGCCACCGACGCTGTGCCGATCGTGGAACCCGTAGCCGAACTCATAGCCGCCCCCGCCGCTCGGCCGGACGCTAGCGCTGCGGTAGACCCCTGACCAGACCCGACGGCCACGAACTCGACGGGGAAAGCGGACACCCCGGCTCAAGCGGGGCGAGGCGTCTGCTCCGGCTAGGAACCGAACACCTTTCGCGTGCTGGCGACGCCGAACGGCTCGTCCAGCACCGGCCCCTCGCGGTACGGGACAACGATCAGGACGGGGTCGCCGTCGCGCGGCTCGAGGTCGACGCGGATGGCGTCGCGCTGCTGGTCCTCGTCGCCGGCGATCGTCACGTCGCTGACGAGCGCCGTCGCCGTGAGTCCGTCGCGCGCCGACCGCAGCTCGGCCACCAGCAGCTCCACGACCCGGTCGGCGGTGGGCTGCTCCTCGCCGGGGTCGACGGACGGCGCCACGAGCTCGCCGTCGACCGTCATCGCGACCGCGAACGGGTAGAACTCGCCGTCCACGCCGAGCAGGCGCATCGCGGCCTCGAGAGAGGCGTTCAGCAGCTGGTCGAGGATGTCGTCGCTCATGGCAGGCCCCGGCTACTTCTTCGCTGTCTCTTCGCCCGTCGACAGCGCTGCGATGAACGCCTCCTGCGGCACCTCGACGCGCCCGACCATCTTCATCCGCTTCTTGCCCTCCTTCTGCTTCTCGAGCAGCTTGCGCTTGCGGGTGATGTCACCGCCGTAGCACTTGGCCAGGACGTCCTTGCGGATCGCGCGGATGTTCTCGCGGGCGATGACGCGGGCGCCGATCGCCGCCTGGATGGGCACCTCGAAGTTCTGCCGCGGGATGAGCTCGCGCAGCTTGCTCGTCATGCTCGTCCCGTACGCGTACGCCTTGTCCTTGTGCACGATCGCGCTGAACGCGTCGACGGGCTCGCCCTGCAACAGGATGTCGACCTTCACCAGGTCGCTCACCTGCTCGCCGGCCAGCTCGTAGTCGAGCGACGCATAGCCCTTGGTGCGCGACTTCAGCTGGTCGAAGAAGTCGAAGATGATCTCGCCCATCGGCAGCAGGTAGCGCAGCTCGACGCGGTCCTCGCTCAGGTAGTCCATGCCCTGCAGCTGGCCGCGCCGGTTCTGGCACAGCTCCATGACGGTGCCGACGTAGTCGCTCGGCAGCAGCACCATCGCCTTCGCGACCGGCTCGTAGATCTCGGCGATCTTGCCGGTGTTGGGCCAGTCGCTGGGGTTCGTCACGACGATCTCCTCGCCGTTCTCCAGGACCACCTTGTAGACGACGTTGGGCGCGGTCGAGATGAGCGCCAGGTTGGCCTCGCGCTCCAGCCGCTCGCGCACGATCTCCAGGTGCAGCAGGCCGAGGAAGCCGACGCGGAAGCCGAACCCGAGGGCGAGCGAGGTCTCCGGCTCGTACGTCAGCGCCGCGTCGTTGAGTCGCAGCTTGTCGAGCGCCTCGCGCAGCGCCGGGTACTCGCTGCCCTCGACGGGATACAGGCCGGAGAACACCATCGGCTTGGCGTCCTGGTAGCCGCCGAGCGACTCGGTCGCGGGGTTGCGGACGGTCGTGAGGGTGTCGCCCACGCGCGCCTGCCGGACGTTCTTCACGCCGGGGATGACGTAGCCCACCTCGCCCGCCGAGAGGAACTCCGTCGGCTTCATGTCCGGGCTGACGACGCCGACCTCGAGGATCTCGTGCGCGTTCTGCGTGGACATCATCAGCCCGCGGTCCTTGGTCGACAGCTGGCCGTCGAAGACGCGGACGTACGTGATGACGCCGCGGTAGCTGTCGTACACGCTGTCGAAGATCATGGCGCGGGCCGGGCTGTCGACGCTGCCGATGGGCGCGGGGATGTCGCGCACGATCGTGTTGAGGACGTCAGGCACGCCCTCGCCGGTCTTGGCGCTGATCCGCAGCACGTCGTCGGGCTCGCAGCCGATGATCTTCGCGAGCTCCTCGGCGTACTTGTCCGGCTGCGCCGCGGGCAGGTCGATCTTGTTGAGCACCGGGATGATGTGCAGGTCGTTCTCGAGCGCCAGGTAGAGGTTCGCCAGCGTCTGCGCCTCGATGCCCTGCGCCGCATCGACGAGCAGCAGGGTGCCCTCGCAGGCGGCCAGGCTGCGGCTGACCTCGTACGTGAAGTCGACGTGCCCGGGGGTGTCGATCATGTGCAGGACGTAGTTCTTGCCGTCGTCGGCCGTCCACGGCAGGCGGACGTTCTGCGCCTTGATGGTGATGCCGCGCTCGCGCTCGATGTCCATCTTGTCGAGGTACTGCGCGCGCATCTGCCTGGCGTCGACGACGCCGGTGAGCTGCAGCATCCGGTCGGCCAGCGTCGACTTGCCGTGGTCGATGTGGGCGATGATGCAGAAGTTCCGGATGATCGCCGGATCCGTCGTGGGCACGTCCCATTCTCGCACCGGGCGCGCTCTGCGACCCTCTGCCGGTGAGCCGCCCGCCGTACGCGTCGCTGCCGGAGGCCGTGCAGCAGTGGGTGGGCGAGGTACTGGCGTCGCCGGTGGTGGGCTCGTCCTCGGAGTCCGGCGGCTTCTCCCCCGGCGTGGCGGCGCGGGTCGCGTGCTCGTCCGGCCGCCGCGCGTTCGTGAAGGCGGTGTCCGGGCTGGTGAACCCGGACAGCCCCGACCTGCACCGGCGCGAAGCTCGGGTCGCGGGGGGGCTCCCCGCGTCCGTCGGGTCGCCCGCGCTGCTCGGGAGCTACGACGACGGCACCTGGGTCGCGCTCGTCTTCGAGGAGGTCGACGGCCGGCCGCCGGCGCAGCCGTGGGTGCGCTCTGAGCTGGACGCCGTCCTGCGACTGCTCGACCGGCTCGCGGTCGAGCTGACGCCGTCGCCGCTGGACGTGGGGCAGCTCGTGGACGAGCGCGCGTTCGCGTGGACGGGCTGGCAGATGCTGGCGGCCTCGGACGTGCCGTTGAGCCCGGTGGAGGCGGCGCACCTGGACCAGCTGGTGACGCTGGAGCGGTCATGGGCGTCGGCGGCGCTGGGCGAGACGCTGCTGCACAACGACGTACGCGCCGACAACGTGCTGATCACGCCGGCGGGTGACGCGGTGCTCGTGGACTGGCCGTGGGCGAGGCGGGGTGCGGCCGCGGTGGACGTGGTGATGTTCGCGCCGACGGTGGAGCTCGGCGGCGGGCCGCCTGCGGAGGAGGTCGTGCGGGCGTGCGCCGTGGGGCGGGCGGCCGCGCCGGAGGCGGTCGACGCCATGGTCGCGGCCTACACCGGACTGATGCAGCACCGGATGCGTCAGCCGCCGCCGCCCGGGATCCCGACGGTGCGGGAGTTCCAGGCGCGGCAGGGGCAGGTCGGGCTGCGTTGGCTCGCCGAGCGGCTGGCCTGGGGTTGATCTTTGCTACCGTGGTCCGCACGTGCGCCTCCGCTGTTCGCGGTGCGCCTCCCCCGGACCGACAGAACGAGGACGCTCCACCGTGGCCAACATCAAGTCGCAGATCAAGCGCATCAAGACGAACGAGAAGGCGCGCCTGCGCAACAAGTCGGTCAAGTCCTCCCTGAAGACGGCCGTCCGCAAGTTCCG
Source organism: Mycobacteriales bacterium (assembly GCA_046262175.1). Taxonomy (GTDB): domain Bacteria; phylum Actinomycetota; class Actinomycetes; order Mycobacteriales; family SCTD01; genus RYN-124. The sequence goes on along the minus strand of JBHENF010000079.1, from coordinate 4,781 downwards.
CGAGGCCGCCGACGCCGGTGACGTCGCGACGGCCACGACGCTGATGCGCGACGCCAACAAGGCGCTCGACAAGGCCGCCAGCAAGGGCGTCATCCACGCCAACCAGGCGGCGAACCGCAAGAGCGCGCTCGCGAAGCGGACGGCGCAGCTGACGGGCACGCCGCAGAGCTAGTACTTCCTGCACGTACGCGCGGCGCTGGTCCTCAGAGACCGGCGCCGCTGCCGTGTCAGGTGCCGGGCGTCAGGTGCCCGGCGGACGCGCCCGGCCGGCGCCCAGCACTCCGGCCAGCAGGTCGTGCGCCTTGACCACCACGGCCACCGCCAGCGGCAGCACGACCAGGGTCCACGCGGTGGCGAGGTCGGCCAGCACGAGCAGCACCGCGATCCCGAGCGCGCCCTCGCCGAGAACTGCGCGCTGCCACGCGTTGGGGCGGACGTGCTGCAGGCGCAGCAGACGCGGGTACAGCGGCCGCTTGGTCTTGGCATCGACCGCCCGAGCCTCCTCCGTCGTCACCGGCCCGTCTCCCGTGCCTGCACGACCGAGATCAGCATCCGCTCCACGGCGTGGTCCTGGTCGGCGGCCCCGCCCTTGACGTCTGCATCGGCCTTGGCCACGGCCTGGAACGCTGCCACCAGCGCCTCGGGGCGCCAGCCGCGGACCTGCCGCTGGGTCTTCTCGACCTTCCACGACGGCATGCCGAGCTGGCCGGCGAGCACGCCAGCGGGGCTGCGGCCGGCAGAGGCGACCATCGCCATGGCGCGCAGCGTGCTGGCCATGGCGCTGGTGACCAGCACGTGCTCGAGCTTGACCATCCCCCACCAGCGGACCAGCTCGAGCGCCCCCGCGAGGTCGCCCTCGACGGCCCGCTCGGCGACCGCGAAGCCGCTCCCCTCGGCCCGCCCGCGGTGGTAGCGCGCGACGACCTCGGCCGTGATCGCCCCGTCCGTGTCGGAGAGCAGCTGCTCGGCGGCCGAGGCCAGCTCGCGCAGGTCGTTGCCCACCGCCTCGAGCAGCCGCGCGACCGCCTCCTCCTCAACCAGGCGCCCGTCGACGCGCAGCTCCCCGCGTACGAAGTCGCGTCGCTCCGCCGGCTTGGTGACCTTCGCCGCCGAGACGGTGCGGTTCGCCACGGCCGTGAGCGGCGCGAGCAGCGCCTTGCCCTTCGCGCCGCCCGCGTGCACGACGACCAGCGTGACCTCGTCCAGCGGCGCCGCGGCGTACGCGAGCAGCTCCGCCGCCTCGTCCTTGCTCATGTCCTGAACGCCGCGGACGACCAGGACGCGGCGCTCGGCGAACAGCGACGGGCTGAGCACCTCGTCGAGGTCGCCGAGCTGCACGTCCGCGCCGTCGAGGTCGCGTATGTCCACGTCGGGATCGGCCTCGCGGGCCGCGCGCACCACCTCCGACACGGCCCGCGCCACCAGCAGCTCCTCGTCCCCGACGACGAGCGTCAGCGGCGAGAGCAGGGCGGCGGGCACGCCTTCATCGTTCCATGCGGCAGCGGCGGTGCTGCCCGTTCTCGGCGGCGCGCGAGCGCGGCCGGCCGGCGGGGCGTGCTGTCGCGCACGCCCGGCCGCGGGCGCCGAGATCGCCCGGCCCACAACGGCAGCTGCCGTACCGGCCGCGGACTGCGTCGCGCCAGGCCCGACCGCGCGTACGGGTGCCGCGCGCACCTGCGGTCCACGCGACGTGCCTGTGCCCTCCGCAGCGACGGCGCGGAGGGCGCCCGTGCCGCTCGCGACCAGAGCGGTGTCGCCGTCGTGGTCGGTGCGGTACGACCGCGCGCCGCCGTCCATCAGCCGGGACAGGGTCTTGGCCGCGGGGTGGCCGTAGGTGTTGTCCGCACCAACGGACGTCACCGCGACTCGCGGCCGCACCGCGTCCAGGAAGGCGGGCTCCTGGTGGGAGCTGCCGTGGTGCGGCACCTTCAGGACGTCCGCGTGCAGCAACGCCCCTGAAGCGACCAGGTCGCGCTGCGCCTCCGGCTCGACGTCGCCGGTCAGCAGCACGACCATGCCGCGCACGGTCAGCCGCAGCACCACGGAGCTGTTGTTCGGGTCGGAGTTCGTCCCCCGGTACGCGCGCGTCGGCGCGAGCACCTCCCACGTCAGGTCGCCGACCGAACGCACCTCCGTCAGCCCGGCGCGGACGGTACGGACGCCGCGCAGCCACCGGACGACCCGTGCGTGCTCGCCGGCCGGCTCGTCCAGCGGCCCGACCTCGACCTCGCCGACCACCCGTCCGTGCAGCGCGCCCGGCAGCCCCTCCACATGGTCGGCATGCAGGTGGGTCAGGACGATCAGCGGCAGGGCGTCCACGTGCAGCCGCCGCAGGCAGCCGTCGACCGCTCGCGGGTCCGGCCCCGCGTCGATGAGCACGCCGACGTGCGGCCCCGCGCGCAGGACGACCGCGTCGCCCTGACCCACGTCGCACGCGACCAGGAACCACCCGGGCGGCGGCCACCCGGGCGCGGCGGCCCGCAGGCCGAGGACGGCGACGATGCAGCCGGTGGCACCCGCCGCGACCAGCCGGCGCAGTGCCGGCCGGCGCAGGACCAGCAGCGCGCCGACCGTCGCCGCGACGAGCAGCAGTCCGCCGCGCATCCCGATCGGCCAACCGATCCCGGCGCCGGGCACGCCGGCACCGGTGCGTGCGACCAGCACGAGCCACGCCGTGGGCAGGTAGGCGAGCCACGCCACCCCCTGCGCCAACGGCATCCACACCGGCGCGGCGAGCGCGGCTGCGACGCCGAGCACGGTCGCCGGCGCGACCGCGGGCACCGCGAGCAGGTTCGCCGGCACGGACAGCAGTCCGAGGGTGCCGGAGATCGCGACGATCACCGGCCCGCAGGCCACCTGCGCCGCGGCGGGTACGGCCAGCGCATCCGCGAGCCAGCCGGGCAGCCGTCGCGCCAGGGACGCCCGCCACGGCGGCGCCAGGACGAGCAGGCCTGCTGTGGCCAGCACCGAGAGCGCGAAGCCGGGCGCGGCAGCCAGGTCCGGCGAGACCAGCACGAGGACGAGGACAGCCGCGGACAGCGACGGCAACGCGGCTCGGCGGCTGCCGGAGACCAGCGCCAGGACCCCGATGACGCCCATGACCGCCGCCCGCAGGACGCTCGGCGACGGGCGGGCGAGCACGACGAACCCGGCCAGCGCGAGCACCGAGACGACCGGCCCGCCCACCAGCCCGAGTCCCGCCGCGCGGGCGAGCAGCAGCGCGGCGCCCAGCACCACGGCGACGTTCGTGCCCGAAACGGCCACGAGGTGCGTGAAGTAACATAGAAGACAGGAACTAGCTCGGCGCGTACCGAGCTGCAGATCGCCTGTCCCGGCTAGCAGTCTGTCGGCAAGATGAGGAGCAGTACAGCGCCGGGCGCCCCGACCAGGGGGCCGGGGCCAAGCTGCACCGGCACCACCGGCAGGTCGTCCGACGTTGCGGCACTCGGCCCTGCGCTGCCGCCAAACGGTCGTAGTAGCGCCGCGATGAAGACCTGCACGAAGCCCGCCAGCACGTCCGGCATCGGCGCTGCAGCCAGACCTCGCCGCCGGCCCTCGTGCGCTTCACCACCACCGTCATCTCGGCGTTGCACTGGTGGCCCCGCCGGCAGGTCCAGCTCGTCTCGTCCATGACTGGAACATCGGCAGGTCGGGACACGGAGGTCAGTCGGGGATGACTTTGTGCAGCCTGAGCGCCTACAGACGGCCGGGATGATTTTCTTGTGCGCTCTCAACGGGCGTTGGGAGGGGCGTGGATTTCAGATCGTCAGCATCGCGCGCGCCGTGTGGGCGTTGTCCCGGTGCTCACCGGCGCCCCTGCCCCGAAGTAACCGGGGGGCGGCGTGACGTCGTGCGGCTGACTCTCCTCTGGCGGTCCTCCTGATCGCGTGGCTGGACTGCGTCCAGTCTGTCGTGATGCCGCCGGCGCGGTACCGCCGTTCGGACTAGCTGATGGGCTGGCCGTGCACGAGATGCCAGGAACCGTCCCGGTGCATGTAGTACACGGTGTCGAGCTGATGGTCGACGTCCGCCAGCACGAGCCCGACCGCGCGGGCGACGGTGTCGGCGCTCTCGTGCAGCCAGTGCGTCCGCTGCCGGAGGTTGCTGGCGCCGACGCCGTCGAGGAGCACGGCGGTGTTGAGACCTGCCAGCCTGGCCGGTGCGGCCTGCTTGGTCGCCTTCTTGAGCAGCGGGTCCCGCAGGGTTGCTGCGAGCTGGTCGGACAGGAGGGCGCTGGGTGCGGGCAGCTCGATGGCCAGTTGCACGCTGCCGGGTCCGGTGCTCGTTCGCCATGACGCGGTGCCGCCGCCGTGGCTGGTCGGGCCGGCGGCGCCGCTGGTCAGTGCTTCGGTGACCCGGCGCGTCAGTGCTTTGACCGCCGCCCGGTCCGGCATGGCGCCGGTGACGATGATGTCCACATGGTGCCGCTGGGCAAGCGACTCCAGCTCGTCGCGGACGATCATGGGAAGTGCGGCATGGCTGGCAGGAGCTGCCAGCGCCATGACGTCGCACGACCAGGCGCGCGTTGTCCCGATGCCGATGACCACGTCCGTGGTGAGGTGGCGGTGTCGGCGCTCTGCGGATGCGACCCGGTCTGGGCGTTCCAGCACGCCGACCGTGACGCCTTCGCTGCCGAGGTAGCTGACGAAGGAGTCGACGACCTGATCCTCGCGCAGCTCGTTGGGCGAAGGGGACGTGGCCATGTCCGAGATGATCTACCGGGGTGCGGCGGCGGGCGTGCGGGACGCGGCGCCTGAGGCTGACTTGGGCGCCCGGCCGGA
>JBHENF010000078.1:0-20704 GCA_046262175.1 Mycobacteriales bacterium | reverse complement strand
TCGTGCCTCGGCGCAGGGCCGGATTCGCTGGGAGCTGCTCAACCAGCTGGTCCGCAAGGTCAGCTTCCCGCGCCTGGTGCTGCCGCTGTCGTCCGTGGGCTTCGCCCTCGTCCAGTTCCTGCTCCAGCTCGGCGTGCTGCTCGTCGTCGTCGTCGTGTTCAGCCCGGGGCGGCTCGGGCCCGAGCTGCTGTTCATGGTCCCCGCGCTGGCATTGCTGGTGCTGTTCAGCACCGCGCTCGGCATCCTGGTCAGCGCGCTGAACGTCCGCTACCGCGACACCAGCCACTTCGTCGAGATCGCGATGCTGGTCTGGTTCTGGGCCAACCCGATCCTCTACCCGGCCGGGCTCGTGAAGACGGTCCTCGACAAGCACGACGCCTACTGGGCGTACTTCCTCAACCCCATGGCGACCGTCGTGACGACCATGCAGCGGGCCATCTACAACCAGCCCTTCTACACGCGCGAGGGCAACGCCGAGCTCGCACTCGCGGACCCGGGCTACGCGTTCTACGTCCGCAACCTGGCGATCGGCTTCGTCCTCGCTGGCCTGCTGCTGCTGCTCGCCCGGGCTGTGTTCAACCGGCTGCAGGCGGACTTCGCGGAAGAGCTGTGACGGGGGTCCGGCGGCCGGTCATCGTGGCCCGGGGCGTGAGCAAGAGCTACCTGACGCACAAGAGCAAGGCGACCCAGCTCAAGGAGCGGGTCGTACGCGGCCGCGGCATGGGCACCGAGACGTTCCACGCCCTGACCGACGTCGACATCGTGGTGGGCGAGGGCGAGACGGTCGGCCTCATCGGCCCGAACGGCGCCGGCAAGTCGACTCTGCTGAAGATCCTCGCCGGCATCCTGCGGCCGACGACGGGCGAGGTCGAGGTGCAGGGCCGGATCGCCTCGCTGCTCGAGCTCGGAGCCGGCTTCAACGGCGAGCTGTCCGGCCGCGAGAACGTCTACCTCAACGCCGCCCTGCTGGGCCTGTCGCGCAGGGAGGTCGACGGCCTCTTCGACTCCATCGTCGAGTTCTCCGAGCAGGGGCCGCGCATCGACGACCCGGTGAAGCACTACTCCTCCGGCGAGTACGTGAAGCTCGCGTTCTCCATCGCCGTCCACGTCGACCCCGACGTCCTGCTCGTGGACGAGGTGCTCGCCGTCGGCGACGAGGCGTTCGCCCGCAAGTGCCTCGCGAAGATCCGCGAGTTCCAGGAGGCCGGCCGCACGATCCTGTTCGTCACGCACTCGCTCGACCTCGTCGAGGAGCTGTGCACCCGCGGCGTCGTCGTCGACCACGGCAAGGTGCAGTTCGACGGCGACCCCGCCTTCGCCGTCGGCACGCTGCGGCGCATCCTCGGCACCGACCGGCCGGTGGGCGCGCCCGAGGTGGTGCCCGACATGGGCGGCATCCAGATCCTGTCGGCGACCGTGTCGGCCACCCCTGGCGGTCCGGCGGCCGTCGCGCTGGATGCCGGTCAACCGCTGTTCCTGCGGGTCGAGCTCGAGGTCGAGCCACGGACCGACACCCCGTACGCCGGCGCCGTCCACGCGGTCGTCATGGGCGCCGGCGACATCCCCCTGTGGTCCATGAAGACGCCGAAGTCCGACGTGGTCCCGGCGGTGCCGGGTCGCTACGTCACCGACTTCGCCGTGGACGCACTGCCCGCCCTCAACGGCGCGTACCGGATCGGGATCCAGGTGGAGGAGCCGATCAGCGGAAACCCTGTCTCCGTACGCGTCTTCGACGACGTGTTCTGGGTCACGAGCGGCGACCTGCCCGGCATCCTCACCGTCCCCTTCACGAGCGAGGTGCGTCCCCTCCCATGAGCAGGGTCGAGAGCGACTACTACGCCTACATGGGCTACGACCGGGACAACACCCTGAGCGGCCTGCGGCACTACCTGCCCTGGCTCGCACAGGGACCGGTGCTCGAGCTGGCGCCCGGACGCGGCGAGATGCTCTCCCTGCTGCGCGACGCGGGCGTGCAGGCGTACGGCGTCGACCTGGACGAGGGCATGGTCGAGCAGGCGGCCGCCGAGGGCCTGGACGTGCGCCTCGGCGACGCCCTGGAGGGGCTCCGGGCCGCGGGCGACGGCACCCTCGGCGGCGTGTTCAGCGCCCACTTCGTGGAGCACCTGCAGCCCGACGTCGTGGCCGAGGTCGTGCGCGAGTCGGCGCGGGCCCTGGCGCCCGGCGGGCACTTCGTCGCCGCGACGCCCAACGCCGCCTGCTGGTCGGTGATGGGCCACGACTTCTGGCGCGACCCGACGCACGTGCGGTTCTACGAGCCGCGGCTGCTGGCCTTCTTCTGCGCGCAGGCCGGTCTCGAGGTCGTCGAGACCGACGGCAACCCGCTGAACATGCCGGGTCCCCCGCCCGAGACGCGGGCGCATCCGGTCACCGTCGATCCCGACATGACGCCCGACCTCGCGGTGGCGCTGCAGCGCATCACCGACCCGAAGAGCAAGGGCAAGGTCGAACCGGACTCGCCCTGGTACGCCGTGGGCCACTTCGTCAGCTCGCTCATGGGCCGGCTGGAGCGGACGCAGGAGGAGCTGCGCGAGCTCCGCGGGGCGTACGACAACCTGCTGCAGCGCATGTACCCCAGCAACGAGATCTACGTCGTGGCCCGCCGTGGCTGAGCCGGCACGTGCAACCGTCGTCATCGTCAACTGGAACGGCGAGCGGCTGCTGAGGTCGTGCCTGGACGCCCTGGCCCGCCAGCAGGCCGACTTCGCCTACGAGACGTGGGTCGTGGACAACGCCTCCACCGACGGCTCGGTGGCCCTGCTGGAGCGGGAGTACCCGGACGTGCGGGTGCTTCGCAACGGCGCCAACCTCGGCTTCGCCGGCGGCAACAACACGGCGCTGCGCCAGATTCGCACGCCGTACGCCGTGCTGCTCAACAACGATGCGACGCCCGAGCCCGACTGGCTCGGTCAGCTCCTGGCGCCCTTCGACGTGCCGGGCAACGAGCGGCTCGCCGCGGTGACGAGCAAGGTCGTGTTCGAGCCGACGTTCCTGCGCCTGTCGCTGGCCACCCCGGGCTTCTTCCCGGGTGGCGGCGACCCGCGCGAGCTCGGCGTCCGCCTGTTCGAGGTGTGCGTCGAGGACGTCCGCTGCGTCGACCGGGTCCTCATGGAGAAGCTGACCTGGGGACCCGAGGGCGTCGGAGCGGGACGCTTCCGCTGGACCCGGACGAGCGGGGAGCTGCTGGTCCCGCTGCCCGCGGGACATCCCGGCCCGTACGAGGTGACGCTGCGGATGGCGGCGGAGACGACGAAGCCCGTGACGGTGTCGTGGGAGGGCGGCTCGGCCGAGCTGACGGCGACAACGGACCCGACCGACGTGGTGTTCGAGGTGCCGGCCGGCGTACCGACCGTGGACGTGGTCAACAACGTCGGGTCGATCGTCACGAAGGCCGGCTATGGCGCGGATCGCGGCTACCAGGACGTCGACGACGGACGCTACGACGAGCCGACAGACGTGTTCGCCCTGTGCGGCTGCGCCGTCGCGTTCCGCACCGACGCCGGTCGCGCGGTCGACTGGTTCGACGACGACTTCTTCCTCTACTACGAGGACACCGACCTGTCGTGGCGGCTGCGCGCCGCCGGCTGGTCCATCCGGTACGAGCCCAAGGCGGCCGTACGACACGTGCACTCCGCCAGCGCTGTGGAGTGGTCACCCACCTTCACGTTCCACACCACGCGCAACCGGCTGCTCATGCTCGTCAAGAACGCGGGCGCGCAGCAGGCCCGGCACGAGTACGTCAGCTTCCTCGCGGACACGGCGCAGATGGTGCTGCGCGTCCTGAGTCAGCTGCTTCACGCGCGCCGGCCGGCGGCGCGACCGCTGCTGTTCCGCCTGAAGGTGCTGCGGTCGCTGGTGCGGCTGACCCCGGTGATGCTGCGGCGACGCCGGGCCGTCGCACGGACGTCGACGCGCACGCGCGCGGAGCTGGAGGAGTGGCTGGTGGTCGGGCGATGAGAGCGGCCATCTACGACCGCTTCTGGCACAGCCAGGGCGGCGGCGAGCGGCACTCCGGGATGATCGGGCAGGTGCTGTCGCACGACGGCGTGGAGGTCGACCTCATCGGTCACACGGAGGTGGACCGCGACGAGCTCGCGGCGCACCTCGGGCTGGACCTGTCGCGGGTGCGGCTGCGCATCGTGCCCGACCAGGGCGACCTCGCGATGGCTGCGCTGTCGGAGGAGTACGACCTGTGGGTCTACGGCTCGTACATGAGCCGGCTCGCACCGCGCTCGGCGCACGCGGCCTACCTCTGCTACTTCCCGACGCCGTTCGACGCCGACCTGCCCCCGTGGCAGCGGACGCTGGGACGGGCGGCGGGCCACCTCGTCGCCGCGCACGCCGGCGGCCTCGATTTCGGCGTCGGGTGGTTCCCGCCCGAGGGCGGGCGGCGCCGCAGCTGGCACTGGACGTCCGGCGACGCCGTGCTGACGATGCCGCCGAGCGGCACCGAACGGGCGCTGCGGATGGAGCTGGGGGGACCGGGCCTGCCCGGCCCGGTGGAGCTCCGCGTCGAGGACGACAAGGGGCGCGTCTATTTCGAGACCGCGGTGACGCCGCGGTTCGCGGTGCACCGCTTCACCGTCCCGGCCGCGACGGTGGGCACCGAGCTGCACTTCCGCAGCGCCACGTTCACGCCGGGCGGCGCCGACACCCGCGACCTCGGCGTTGCCGTGTCGAAGATCCGGGTCGAGGGCGGCCACTACGGCCCGCGGCAGCGGATCGCGCACCGCTACCCCTGGCTGCTCCGGGCCCCGAACGACCTGTCGTTCCTGCAGTCGTACGACGTCGTCATGGCCAACAGCGAGTTCACCCGCGGCTGGATCAGCAAGCTCTGGCGGACCGAGGCGGACGTGCTGTTCCCGCCGATCCAGGTGCAGCGGCTGCACCCGGCGCCGCAGCGCGAGAAGGCGGTCGTGACCGTCGGCCGCTTCTTCGCGCCCGGCCTCGGGCACGCGAAGCGCCAGCAGGAGATGGTCGAGTTCTTCGCGCGCGCGTCGAAGGCCGGCCGGTTGCCTGGCTGGAAGATGTACGTCGTAGGCGGCATGGAGGACTCGCAGAAGGGCTACGTGGAGCAGGTCCGCAACGCCGGCGCGGGTGCCCCAGTCGACGTCATCACCAACGCGCCGCGCAGCCAGGTCGAGCACCTGCTGTCGACCTCGTCGGTCTTCTGGTCGGCGACCGGCCTCGGCGAGGACGAGCACAAGAGCCCGTGGACCAGCGAGCACTTCGGGATGACGACGGTGGAGGCGATGGCCGGCGGCTGCGTACCGGTCGTCATCGACCGGGCCGGCCAGAAGGAGATCGTCCGCGAAGGCGTTGACGGGTTCCGCTGGTCGACACCGGAGTCGCTGCTGGACGCGACGGTGCGACTGGCGGAGGACGAGAAGCTGCGCGGACGGCTGTCGGTCTCGGCCGTCGAGCGGGCGCAGGCCTTCAGCGAGGACGCGTTCGCGGACCGCTGGCACGGGATCGTCGAGAAGCACAAGCTGCTGCGCGGATGAGGGTGCGCGCTGTCGTCGTGAACTACAACGGCGGCGACGAGGTCCTCGGCTCCCTGCGCGCGCTGCTCGCCTCGACCGGCGTCGAGCTCGAGGTCGTGCTGGTCGACAACGGCTCCTGGGACGGCAGCCCCGAGCGGGTCGAGGCGGAGCTGCCGGATGTCCGCGTGCACCGGTCGCCGGGCAACCTCGGGTACCCCGGGATCAACCAGGTGGTCCAGGACCTGACCGACGTGGACGCAGTCGCGATCGTCAACCCCGACGCCGTCGTGGCACCGGACTGCGTGTCGTTGCTGGCTTGCGCGCTCGACGCCGACCCCGGGGTCGGGGCCGCGTGCCCGCTGATCCTGCTGGACGGGGCCTACCGGGAGGTCCGCATCGGGCTGGACGGCTCGGCGCGGGCGTCGCTCGACCTGCTCGACGTCCAGGGTGCCGGCCGCTGGCACCTGACCGGGCCGCGGGTGCGACGGCGGTGGCACCGGGGCGTCGCGTGGACCGTCGGCGACGGCAGCGTCGTGCGGACCACTGGTCATCACGTACGGCTGACCGTCCGGGGGCACGCCCCCGGCACGCTGAGCCTCGGCGGCGTGCAGGTGCCGGTCGGCAGGCGACCCGTGACGGTGGACGTCCCCGTCGACGGCCCGCCCGTCGCAGTGGTGCAGAACGCCGGCTCGGTCATCGGGCCGCACGGGGTCGGCATGAACCGCGGCTACCACCAGCCGGATGGGCCGCGCTTCGCCGTCCCGTGCGACGTCCCGGCGTGGTGCGGGGCGGCGGTGCTCCTGCGCAGCGGCTACCTGCAGGACGTCGGGCTGCTCGACCCGCGGTGGTTCCTGTACTACGAGGACACCGACCTGGCGTGGCGTGGCCTGCTGCGCGGCTGGCGGTACCGCTACGTCCCGGCAGCGCACGTCACGCACGCGCACTCCACGACCATCGGGCACGGCAGCGCGCTGTACGACGTCCAGCACACCCGGAATCAGCTGCTCACCGTCACGAAGAACGCGCCGGCCGGCGCCGTCCCGGCGGCGTGGCGGGACGCCGTCCGCCTCGTCGGGAGCCAGCTGCGTGCCGACGTGGCCGCGCGGGTGCGCGACCGCCGGCTGCCCGAGCCCGTGCTGACGGCGCGTCGGGTGCGCGCGCTCGCGCGGGCGGCCCGGCTCACTCCGGCCGTGGCGCGGGACCGGCGCGCGGCGCGCGGACCGTCGGCGGTGCCGGACAGAGACCTGCCGGTGCTGGGACGCTGGGTCGACCCGGCCGAGGAGGTGTGAGGTGCAGCTGGTCGTCCTGAGTGCCCGCGTGCCGATGCTCGCCGGCACGTTGCGGCACGTCCGCGCGCACCTGCCCTGGCTGGACCGCGTGCTGGTGGTGACGCCGGAGCGACTGCGCGCCGGCGTCGCCGCGCTGGGCGTCGACGTCGTCACGGACGAGGAGCTGCTCGGCGGCGCCGGACCGGCCGATCACTCGCACCGCAACTACGTGCTGCGCGCCGCGCTCGCGAGTTGCGCGCAGGTCGACGACGCGTTCCTCGCCGCGGACGACGACAACAGGCCGCTGGTCGACCTGCCGGTCGAGACGTTCGTCCGCAACGGTCGCTATCGGCGCTACGCCTTCGGCCACCTCGACGACTGGGAGCAGCGGGCCACGTCGTACGACGCCTGCCTGCTCGCGTCCCGCGGTGTTCTCGGGCTGCACGGGATGCCGCGGCTGGCGTACGCCTCGCACATGCCGCAGGTGGTGGACAAGGCGCTGCTGGCGGAGGTCACGGCGCTGTTCGCGGTCGCGGCCGAGCGGCACGCGCTGGACGAGTGGGCGACGTACTTCAACGCCGCGCCCTTCCTGCACCCGGACCGCTTCGAGGAGCCCGAGGCGTACGTCACGCTCGGCTGGCCCGACGACACGTCCACGTGGCAGCCGATGCGTGACCCCGGCGCGCTGCTGTTCGAGAACTGCTTCCTCGAGCACTACGCGCCCGGCGGCGTCTTCGACGGCATCGACCCCGACGACACGTCGTACCCGGCAGCGGTCGACAAGGTGGTGCGCTGGCGGACGTACGAGCTCGAGGTGCTCGCCGGTGAGCGGCCCGCTGCCCTCGCCGCGCACCCGGAACCCGGCAAGGTCGGCGCCGCCCTCCGTAGAGCGCGCGCCGCGGCGGTGGGCGACCCGGTGCTGCGCGACCGGCGGCAGCGGGCGGCTACCGCGGCGGCGCTGCGGGCGCAGGCGCGCCAACCCTGACGTACAGCAGCTCCTGAACCCCGAAGGCGTCGCGGCGTGCGCGCGTGCACGTCCAGCCGCGCCGCTCGTAGAAGCCGCGGGCAGGTGTGTTGTCCTCGAGCACCCACAGCCGATCGACGCCCGCCGCCCTCTCGAGCAGCCGCGAGCCGATGCCGCGGCCGGCGTGCTCCGGCAGGACGAACAGCGCGTCGAGCCGACCCTCGTCGGTGGCGGCGAACCCCAGGAGAACGCCGTCCTCGCGGTGCTCGAGCACCTCGCCGGGATAACGCGCCCACTTCTGCTGCGTCAGCTCGCGCGGGAACGGCGCGTCGAAGATGTGCGCGTACGCGACCACGGCCGTCCGCTCGTGCACGTCGGCCAGCTCGGCGGCATGCGGCTGCACGGGTAGAGGCTAGGACCAGCAGCCCCGGCGGTAGCGTCCGGCGCGATGAGGATCGGCCTGGACGCGACGCCGCTGCTCGGCGCCCGCACCGGCGTCGGTCGCTACGCGCTGTCGTTGCTCACGGCCCTGACGGCGTACGACGACCAGCTCGTCGCCACCGCGTTCACCTTCCGCGGGCGCGACCAGCTGCGGCCGCCGCCGGGCGTCCGCGTCGCCGCCCGCCCGGCACCCGCCAGGGCGTTGCAGGAGTTGTGGGCCCGCGGCGAGTGGCCACCGGTCGAGCTGCTGAGCGGGAACGTCGACGTCTTCCACGCGACGAACTTCGTGCTGCCGCCGCTGCGCCGCGCCCGCGGTGTCGTGACGATCCACGACCTGTCCTACCTGCACCAGCCGGAGACGGTCTCCACGGCCAGCGCCCGCTACCGGGCCCTGGTGCCGCGCTCGCTGGAGCGGGCGGCGGCGGTCGTCACCCCGAGTGCCACGACCGCCGAGCTCGTGCGCGCCGAGTACGACGTGCAGGTGCCCGTGGTGGTCACCCCGCTCGGCGTCGACCCCGGCTGGTTCGACGCGGCACCACCCGACGACGCGCTGCGCACCGAGCTCGGTCTGCCGTCCACGTACCTCGTCTTCGTGGGCACCCTGGAGCCGCGCAAGGACCTGCGGACGCTGGTGGACGCGCACCGGCTCATGGTCGACGCGCCGCCGCTCGTGCTGGTCGGGCCGCCGGGCTGGGGCGAGCAGGTGGACGTTCGCGGCTGCATCACCACCGGGTACCTGGAGGACGAGCGGCTGCGCGCGGTCGTCGCGGGCGCGGCGGCGCTCGTCCTGCCGAGCCGGGACGAGGGCTTCGGGATCCCGGTGCTGGAAGCCCTGGCGGCCGGAACCCCTGTCGTCGCAAGCGACCTGCCGGTGCTGCGCGAGGTCGGCGGCACGGTCACGACGTATGCCGAGCCGGGTGGGCCGGCGTCCTTCGCGGCCGCGCTGGAGCAGGTGCTGGACGAGCCCGGCGACCGGCAGCTCCGGCGGGCGCACGCGTCGGCGTTCACGTGGGGACGGTGTGCCGAGCGCACCCGCGAGGCGTACCTGCTGGCGCTCGGCTGACGCCCCCTCGCCCGGTAGGTTCGACGCCATGGCGGCCCAGCAGAGCTTCACGATCGCCGAGGACTCCTCGGTCTACTACGGCGGGGGCTACTGGAACGACCTGCCACAGGTCCGCGACTACATCGAGAGTCGCTCGACCGGCAAGCCCGCGACCCGCTGGTTCCAGCACCTCAAGCAGGTGCACGGGGACAAGCCGTTCCGCAAGGCGCTGTTCCTCAACTGCGGCAACGGCTGGGTGGAGCGCGACCTGCTCCGCGAGGGCGTGTGCCTCGAGGCAGTCGGCACCGACATCTCCGTGGAGCTGCTCGAGCAGGCGCGCAAGGAGGCGGCGGAGCACGGCCTGAACGCCCGCTACTACGGCGGGGACATCAACACGGCAGAGCTGCCCGAGGGCGACTACGACCTGGTCGTGAACTTCGCGGCCGCGCACCACATCGCGCACCTGGACAAGGTGCTGCGCAAGGTCGCCGAGGTGCTGCCCGAGGACGGCGTCTTCGTCTCCGTGGACTACGTCGGTCCGCACCGGAACCAGTACGGCTACGAGCACTGGGAGGCGGCGAGCGCGCTCAACGCGTCGCTGCCCGAGCAGTACCGCTCGTCGTTCAGCTACCCGCACCTGCCGACGATGCTGGCCGGCGACCCGACCGAGGCGATCCACTCCGAGCTCATCCTCGAGACCGTCGACCGGTACTTCCGGCTCGAGGAGCTGAACCCCGTCGGCGGCGGCCTCGCGTACCTCGTCCTGAGCCACAACGCCGGCCTGCACGCCGACCCGGAGGGCGCGGAGCAGGACCGCATCATCCGTGACGTCCTCGACGCGGATGCCGCGTGGACGAAGGACCACGACCCGCTGTTCGTCTTCTTCTGGGGGCACCCGAACAAGGACGTCCTGACCGACCAGGGCCGGCTCGACGCCTGGAGCCGCGAGGAGGAGGAGCGTGAGCGGCGCGCGGCCGCGAACGGCGGCGAGTACTACCCGCTCAGCCTGCTGCAGCAGCTCACGCAGGAGGTCGAGACGCTGAAGCTGCACACCAGCCACATGCGCGCCGACTTACACGCCCTCGGGATGTCCGGACCGCCAGGGGCGCCGCAGGCGCCGAGCCTCAAGCGGACGCTGGTGCTGACCCTGGACGCGCGCGCCCCGCAGGTGGCGCGGGCCCTGCGCGGTGTACGGCGCCGCGTCGGAAAGAGCTAGCCGCGCTGCACGTACTGCTTCGGCTTCATCCAGCTGCCCTTCGGGATGCTCGGAAACCGCACCGTCACCGGCGCCGTCCACGGCCGCGCCACCTCCCCCTCGGGTGACGTCCCGCTGAGCCGGAGTGTGTACGCGCCAGGCGGCACCGGCACGCCGGACGCGTCCTTCAGGTCCCACGCGACATCGACCACCGACGGGTCGGCGCCCGCGAACGTCCGCACCGGCACGCCCGCCGACGACAGCACGTCGAGCGTCCAGACGGGCGCCCGTCGCGTCAGCGCCTTGACGGTCACCGGCGTGCTGCTGCCGACGTAGGTCGTCTTGGTGCTCGCGGCCGGGGCGACGAACGACGCGCCGACGAAGTCGTCGATCGCAGCGCGGATCATGGACATCCGCGCGTACGTCGCATTGCCCGGGCAGCTGGTGTTGCCGGCGTCGCGGTGACCGCTGACGACGTCGAAGGTGTGGTACGTGCCGGCTGGGTACTTCGAGGTGCCACCGCCTGCGGAGCGCAGCGTGGCCTGACCGATCGGGTCGCGGTAGTAGGAGCCGAGCTTCCACGCGAACAGCTGCTCCAGCGACGTCAGCGTCGCCGCCGACGGCACCTCGGTCGTGTAGTCGCCCAGCAGTGACGTGCCGAACGAGTCGGTGTTGAAGCCGCCGGTGTGGGCGCCGATGACGGCCCGCGTGATGCCTCCGTAGCGGCCTTCCCACACGCGGCCGAAGCGGTCGACCAGGTAGTTGTAGCCGATGTCGCTCCAGCCGTTGCTCTGCACGTGGTACGCGTAGATCGAGCGCAGCATCGCCGGGACCTCGGCCATCGAGTACCCGTTGGCCGTGTCGGTGTGGTGCACGAACCCGACCTTCACCGTCGCGTTGTACGAGGGTGAGCCGCGGCGGATCGACTCGTCGGCGCCCCAGTCCGCGCGGGTCAGGATCGGCGGCTGCTCCTGCGCTGCGCTGGCGACGTCCCGCGGCGTCGGCCGCAGGTCCGCGGCGGAGGTCCCGGGGTCGACCAGCTCGACCCGTACGTCAGCGGGCTGCACGGGGCCGCTCGCGGTCGCCCGCACCTGCACGCCGTTGGAGCGGCCGACCCACAGCGGCGCGGTGCCGTCGCGAAGGCCGGCCGTCGTGTCGATCGTGCCGGCGTCCGGCACGTCGTCGCGGTCACCGCTCAGGGTGCGCCACGACGACCACGTGCCGCCCTTGCGCCAGCGGACCTCGGCCGTGACCTCGCGAACGCGGTCGTCATGCCGCCACGTGACGCCCACGGTCGTGAAGTCCTTCGTGGCGCGCGCCGGCAGGGCGAACGACGACAGAGTCTGGGACAGCGCCACGTGCGAGACCGACGGCGGCACCGGGTGCGGCTTCTCGGTCGGCGCCGTGACCACGGGCAGGCCCACGACGGCCGGGGTCAGCAGGCCGACGACGGCGAGGGAGGACAGCAGTCGGGACACGGCAGCAGCTCCGGGGTGGCGCGGGATTTGTCCTACTAGACCTCAGGACGCCGCTGAGCGGGGGAAGTTGCCGGTGTGTCAGGGGCGGAACGCGCCGCCGGACGTGCGGAACGCCTCCGCGAGCGCCTCGCGCCAGGGCTGCAGCGGCGGCAGCCCCGCGTCGTTCCACGACCGCGGCGACAGAACGCTGTACGCCGGCCGCGGCGCCGGCCGGGGATAGGCGTCCGACGTCGTCGACAGCACCCGGCCCGGGTCGGCGCCGAGCTCCTCGAAGATCGCCCGCGTGAAGCCGTGCCACGTCGTGTCACCCGCGTTGATCGCGTGCAGCACCCCCGCCGGCACGTCGGACGTCGCCAGCGCCAGCAGCCCCTGCGCCAGGTCGCGTGACCAGGTCGGCGAGCCGCGCTGGTCGTCGACGACGCTGACCGTCTCCCGCTCGCCCTCCAGCCGGGCCATCGTCTTCACGAAGTTCTGCCCGGTCGCCCCGTACAGCCACGCGGTCCGCACCACGTGCGAGGCGGCCGGGAGGATCTCGCGGACGGCCTGCTCTCCCGCGAGCTTCGTCCGTCCGTACGCGCCGGTCGGCCCCGTCGGGTCGTCCACTTCGTACGGGCGCGTGCCGTCACCGGGGAAGACGTAGTCGGTGCTGACGTGGACGAGCCGCGCGCCGACCTTCGCGCACGCGGTGGCCAACAGCGCCGGTGCGGCGGCGTTCACCGCGTACGCCGTCTCCTCGTCGTCCTCGGCGGCGTCCACGGCGGTGTAAGCCGTGCAGTTGACGACGACCAGTCGGTGGTCCGGGCTGTCGGAGCGCACGATCCGCTGCCACCCGAGCAGCATGTCGTCGACCGCGAACGGATCCCGGACGTCGAGGTCCTTGCGGGTCAGCCCCCTCGCGAAGACCTCGCGCGTCGACCGGACCTGGTCGAGCAGGTCGGAGCCGAGCTGGCCGCCGGCGCCGGTGACCAGCAGGGCGGTCGCCACTACTGGCCGACCGCCGCGTACTTCGCCTCCGTCGCCGCCTTCTGCGGCCGCCACCAGTCCTCGTTGTCGCGGTACCAGGCGACCGTCGCCTTCAGCCCGGACGCGAAGTCCGGGTACTGCGGCGTCCAGCCGAGCTCTGTGCGCAGCTTGGTGCTGTCGATCGCGTAACGGCGGTCGTGCCCGGCCCGGTCGCGGACGAGCTCGAACGCGTCCTCCGGCTGCCCGAGCTCGCGCAGCACGGCGGCGACCACGTCACGGTTGGTCTGCTCGCCGTCGGCGCCGATGAGGTAGGTCTCGCCGCTGCGCCCCTTCTCCGCGATGGTCCAGACCGCCGCGTTGTGGTCGTCGACGTGGATCCAGTCGCGGACGTTCAGGCCGTCCCCGTACAGCTTCGGCGCGATGCCCTCGAGCACGTTGGTGATCTGCCGCGGGATGAACTTCTCGACGTGCTGGTACGGGCCGTAGTTGTTCGAGCAGTTGCTGATGGTCGCCTCGACGCCGAACGAGCGGACCCAGGCGCGCACCAGCAGGTCGCTGCCTGCCTTGGTGGCGCTGTACGGGCTGGACGGGTTGTACGGCGTGTCCTCGGTGAATCGGGTCGGCTCGTCGAGCTCGAGGTCGCCGTAGACCTCGTCCGTGGAGATGTGGTGCAGCCGCACGCCGTGCCGGCGGACCGCCTCGAGCAGCGTGAACGTGCCGACGACGTTGCTGTGCAGGAACGGCGAGGGGTCGCTCAACGAGTTGTCGTTGTGCGTCTCGGCCGCGAAGTGGACGACGAGGTCGCTGCTCTTGACCAGCCCGTCGACCAGGTCCGCGTCGGCGATGTCGCCCTCGACGAGCTCCACCTGGTCCCGCGAGGGAGCCAGGCTCGAACCGTCCGCGGCGTAGGTCAGCGCGTCGAGGACGACGATCTCGACGTCCGGCCGGTGCGCCCGGGTCCAGTGGACGAAGTTCGCTCCGATGAAGCCGGCGCCGCCGGTGACGAGGATTCGCATGCGACCAGTGTCCCAGACATGCCGACGGCCCCGGCGCTGCGCGCGCCGGGGCCGTCGGGTGGTGCTGAGTCGCTCAGGCGCCGACCTTGGCACACGACGGAGCGCCGACGACGTACGCCTTGCCACCCGTCGCCTCGTCCGCCGACGGGGTGACGCCGCCGGCGCTGCGGTCGCCGACGTAGCGCTGCGCGAGCAGGTTGAGGTCGAGGACCTTCTTGCCCGGCTTGATCGGGGCCTTCTCGGCGAACAGCGACACCGGGGCCGAGATCCGGATCTCCTGCGCCTTGGTGTCGAGGACGCCCGTCGCCTCGCCGAGACGCGTACGACGCCCCTCGATGTAGCCGCCGCTGTAGGTCGCCCCGCCGGCGCCGTCGAGCGCGGCCGACAGGAACAGCTCGACCCCGTCCACCGTGAAGTTGGCGTAGTAGGCGCGCCCGGTCGGCGCGTCGGAGTCCTTCAGGTCGAGGGCGTCGGTACGGATGACGGCGGTGATCGTCTTGGCCGTCGCGGCGACATCACCGGAGACGAGGTCGAGGTTCCGGTCGTTCGGCAGGTAGTTCATGTCGGTCAGCAGGAAGCCGGTGCCGTCGCCCTTGGCGTCGGTCACGAGGTTGCAGGAGGGCGCAGCCTTCGGCGCGGCAACGGCGGCGCCGCCGGCGACGACGGTGGCGGCCAGTGAGAGGACAACGGCGGTACGGATCGTCATCGGGACTCCGAGGTAGGGACGCTGGGTTGCGGGGAGAGTTCGACGCAGAGCCGGCGACTCCTGCTTGGAGAAATGACGAAGGCCCCGCACCGTGGAGTGCAGGGCCCTCGTCACTGCGGACCGGGTCCGCGTCGGCGTTGCGGCCGGGCTACTTGCCCACCGCCACACACGACGGCGTGGCCGCGGCGTACGGCTTCGCGCCCTCGGCCTCGTCGGCCGCGTTGGACAGGCTGGGGCTGCCGCCGGCCGTGTTGATGTAGTCGCCGGCCTGCGCGGACAGCTGGGTCAGCTTCGTGCCAGGCGTGATCTTGGCCTGGCTCTCGATGCCGCTGAGCGGAACCGAGACGCGGACCTCGTTCAAGTCCAGGTCGAAGACGCCGGTCGCTCCCGCGTCAGCGACGCGGTGGGACGTGGTGTCCGTGTAGCCGAAGATGAACTTGTCCCCGAACGGCGTGCTCGTCGCCTGCGTGTACAGGTGCTTCTCGCCCACGAAGAAGTCCATCCGCCACTGGCTCCCGAGCGGGCTGTCGTTGACGCTCTTCGCGAGCTTGTCGACGCGGATGACGCTGGTCAGCGTCTTCGCGTCGGTGGCGATGTCGGCGCTCGTGACGTCCCACGCCGGCACGTTGCCCGGAGAGACGACGCCGCCGGTGGCGTCACCCTTGTCGTCGGCGACGAGGTTGCAGACGGGGACGGGCTTGGGCTTCGCCTTCGGGGCGGCGACGGCTGCACCGCCACCAACGACGCTGACGCAGAGGGCGAGGACCGCGGCGGTACGGATCGTCATGGAGAACTCCGAGGTAGGGACGCTGGGTTGCCCGGAGAGTTCGACGTCGGCAGAGCGACTCCTGCTGGAGACATGACGAAGGCCCCGCACCGTCGGGTGCGGGGCCTTCGTCACGGCGGGTCAGCCCTTGCCGGGCACCACGCAGGACGGCGCGCCGACGGTGTAGCTGCTGCCCGTGGCGGTGTCGGCCGTGGCCACCAGGCCGGAACCCAGGACGCCCACGAGCGCGGTCGTCTTCGCCTCGAGGTCGGTGATCTTGACGCCCTTCTTCAGGGTCGTCAGCCCACCCAGGTCCGCGGGCGCGGTCACCGTCAGGATGCCCTTCGCGGCGTCGATGGAGCCGGTCGCCGTACCCGCGCTGGTGTAGAGGTTCCCCTGCAGGTCGCCGAAGTCGTAGGTCTCGCCCAGCACCGGGTCGATGCCGACGGACAGGTAGAGCTGGTTCTCGGCACCCGGGGCGGAGAAGCCCATGTAGTAGGTCCGCCCGAACGGCGCCTGCGCGTCCTGCGCGGAGAACGAGGCGAGCCGCAGGACGGCGGTGATGACCTTGCCGTTGCTCGCGACGTCGGCCGAGAGCAGGTCGAGGTTGCCGTCGTTCGGTGCGACGCCGGCAACGCTGCCGTCGCCCTTCGCGTCGGAGACCAGGTTGCAGACCGGCTTGGCCTTGGGGGCGGCAGCAGCGACCCCGGTAGCAGCGGCGAGCGCGGCGCAGACGCCGAGGGCGAGGAGGGGACGAGCAGCGGACACGAGGGTCTCCCGGTCGAAGAGGTGCTGGATGACCGGGAGAGTTCGCCGTCGCGACGGGTTCTCCTGCTCGGGCCTGCGACGCGCGCGTCCCGGGCCGGCGGGAGTGCGGCCGCCGGTAGCCTCGGCCGGACGCGGAAGGGAACCTCCGCGCGCCGCCGGACGTCCTCCGGTCAGCCGTACGGACGGGAGGTGGGCGACCGCATGAGCGACTCCCCGAGCGGCCCTGTGCAGCCGCCGCCGCGCCGGCCGCTGCCCCCCGAGCTCGACCCGCGGCGGCCCGCGCCGCGAGCGTCCGGCGGCGCCCGGCACGTGGTCCCGGCGGGCCGCGTCCGCAAGCCCCGTCGCTGGGCTCGCGTGCTGTCGTGGATCGCCGTCGTGACGTCGGTGAGCGTTCTGGCCGCCGCGGGCCTCGGCTACGCCGCCGTCATGCACTACAACGGCAAGATCGACCACATCTCGGTGTTCGGGAAGCGACCGAAGCCCGCGCCGAAGGCGAGCCAGCCGCAGAACTTCCTCATCGTCGGCTCGGACAGCCGCGAGGGCCTCAAGGCGGGCGAGGGGACGCAGGGCCGCGGCGCGTCCTTCGTCACGGGCCAGCGGTCCGACACGGTGATCCTGGCGCACCTGTACGGCGGCCGGAGCAACAAGGTGCAGATGGTCAGCTTCCCGCGCGATTCGGTCGTGCAGATCCCGGCGTACACCGATCCCAAGGGCCGCGCGCACGCCACCCAGCGCGCGAAGCTGAACGCCGCGTTCTTCGACGGTGGGCCGCCCCTGCTGATCTCGACGATCGAGAGCCTGACCGGGCTGACGATCGACCACTACCTGCAGATCAACTTCAACGGCTTCCAGACGATGGTCGACAAGCTGGGCGGCGTCGACGTCTGCCTGTCCCGCGCAGCGCGGGAGAAGGACTCGGGCATCAACCTGTCCGCCGGCCGGCACCACATCAACGGCGCGGTCGCCCTGTCGTTCGTGCGGCAGCGCAAGAAGCTGCCCAACGGCGACCTCGACCGCATCCAGCGCCAGCAGCAGTTCATCGGCGCGATGGTCCGCAAGGTCCTGTCGGCCGGAACCCTCGCCAACCCGTTCAAGCTCAACGGCTTCCTGGCCGCTGCCACCTCCTCCCTCACGGCGGACGACGGGCTGAGCCCCAAGCAGCTGCAGAGCCTCGCCTTCCGGTTCCGCAACGTGGGCGCCGGCAACATCGTGTTCGCGACGATCCCGGTGAGCACCATCAACGGCTACGACGAGCGGCTCGGGTCGGTCGTGCTCATCGACCAGCCGAAGGCGGCGGCGCTGTTCGAGCAGATCGCGCAGGACGTCCCGCCGGGCACGCCGACGCCCAAGCCGACCGGGGCTGCCGTACAGGCGCTCACGGTCGCCCCCGGCGCGATCCGGGTCAGCGTCTTCAACGGCTCGGGCGTCAACGGCCTCGGGCGCAAGGCGGACGCTGAGCTGTCCACGCTCGGCTTCCAGACCGTCGGCCAGCCGCAGACGCGCGGCACCGGCGCGGCGCAGACAACGGTGCTGTACGGACCGGACCGGGCCGACTCGGCCCGCACCCTCGCCGCAGCCATTCCGGGCAGCGTGACACAGCTCGACCCGGAGCTCGGCCGCGTCCTGCAGGTGGTGGTCGGCACCAGCTACACCGGCGTCCAGCCCGTCAAGATCAGCCGCCCCACGGCAGCCACCCCGGGCGCCTCGCCGACGCCGAAGGTCATCACCGCGCTGGACGACCCCTGCGCAGCCTGACCGACCTCACCGGCGGCCTCGCGGGGAAGCGGGACCCGGCCGCGCCGCTCCTGACGTTGTACGACGGACCGGCCCGGGTGGAGCTGTCGGGCAGCACGACGGCCAATTGGGTCGCGAAGTCGGCGAACCTGCTGGTCGACGCCTTCGGCAGCCCGGCCCGGATCGGCCTGCTGCTGCCGCTGCACTGGCAGACGGTCGCGCTGGTCCTGGCCGGTTCCGCGACCGGCGCGACGGTGCTGCTCGCCGCCACTGCCGACGAGCTGGCCGGTTGCGACGTCGCCTTCGTCCGTGCCGAGGACGCCGGAGCAGCCCTCGACGCCGGCGTCGACGACGTCCTCGCCCTGTCCGGCCACCCGCTGGGCGCCCCCGCGACCGGGCTGCCGGCGATGGTCCTGGACTACGCGCGGGAGGTGCCGTCGTACGGCGACCACTTCGGCGGCCAGCTCGCAGGAGACAGCACGGGCAGCCAGGTCGTGACAGCCGCCGGCCCGGTGCAGCCGGCCGGCGGCATCTCCGGGAGCGACCGGGTGCTGACCACGCTCGAGCCCGCCGACCCAGACGGCGCCGCAGTGCTGCTCGGCGCGTTGCGGGCCGGCGCCGGCGTGGTGCTCCTGCGCGCGGGCGACGCCGCGCCCGTCGTCGCCGCGGAGCGCGTCACGCTTCGCACCGGCGGGTCCCGTCGGAGGCTCACGCCGGTGGCCTGATCAGCCGAAGAGACGGGTAGACCGGTACCCGCTGCATGCGACCATCGACGTTCCGCTCGACCACCTGGAGACCTCGCCCGTGCCCGCTCGTTCCCGGACCGTCGCGCCTGCAGCACTGGCCCTGCTGCTGGGCCTGCTGCTCGCTGCCTGCGGCACAGGAGCCAGCGCCTCCGACAGCGGCAAGACCTCAGGGCGGATCGCGCTGAGCGTCGACGGTCGGGACCGGGACTACCTGCTCGAGCCGGCGGACGGAGCAACCAGGCGGAACCCGTCGGCGCTCGTCGTGGTGCTCCACCAGGAGGGCGGCACGCCCGAGGGGGTGGCGAAGGAGACCGCGCTGCAGGAGCTGCGTCGCTCCGGCGCGACGCTCGTCTACCCGGCGGGCGTCCTCGGCTCGTGGGACGCCGGCAAGTGCTGCGGCGTGCCGAGCAAGCAGAACATCGACGACGTCAGATTCCTCGACGCGGTCTTCGCCGACGCCGCCAAGCGCGTGCCCGTGGACCGCAAGCGAGAGGCGCTGGTCGGCTACTCCAGCGGCGGGATGCTGACCTACCACTACGTCTGCGCCCGACCCGGCCGGCTGAGGGTCGCTGTCATCGTCAGCGGCTCGCTGGAGAGCCCGTGCAACGACGGCATCGCGGTGCCGCAGGTGCTGACCGTGCACGGCAAGCTCGACGGGACCGTCGGGCTGACCCGGCCGATCTTCGTGACGGCGCTGGGGCTCGCTCCGCGCCCGGCGGCCAGCACCCTCGACATCCTCACGTCGAGCGGCGGCTGCGCCCCCGGCAACACGACGCAGGCCGTCGGCGCCGAGGTACGTCGCTGGGAGGGCTGCCGCGGCGGCAGCACCGTCGAGGCGCTGCTCGTGGCCAAGGCCGGCCATGGCTGGGGCAACCTCGACGCGTCGCGGCGCACGCTGGAGTTCCTGCGTACGCGGCTGCTGGCGGCGAACGGGTGAGCGCCGGGGCGCCGGGGCGCCGGGAGCAGCTCGTCAGCGTCGGCCTGCCCGCGCTCACGCTGCTCCTGACCTGCTGCGTCGCCCTGCTCGTCGCCGTGCCGCTCGTGTCCCACAGCGACGCCGCCGGCACCACGACCGTCCAGCCCGACGTCGTGACCCGCGGCAGCACCATCGCGCTCCCCGGCCAGAGCACCCCGAACGGGATCGCCCTGCACCAGGGCCCCGGCACCCCCGCCGGCGACTCACGCGTCGTGCGCCTGACCGTCGGCCACCGCGAACGCGGCTACCTGCTGCTGCCCGCCCTCGGCATGTCGGGACAGCGGGCCGCCCTGCTCGTCGTCCTGCACCAGGACATCGGCAGCGCCCGCGCCGTCGCGGAGGGCCTCGGCCTCGACGCGCTGCGCCGTAAGGGCGTCACCCTCGCCTACCCGGCCGGCGTCGGCGGCTCCTGGAACGCCGGCAGCTGCTGCGGCGTCGCGCGGAGCGAAGGGGTCGACGACGTGGCCTTCGTGGACGCCGTGCTCGACGACGTGGGCCGCCGCGTGCCGGTCGACCCGCAGCGGCGCGCGCTGCTCGGCTACTCCGGCGGCGGCATGCTCGCGTACCGCGTCCTGTGCGAGCGGCACCCCGACCTGGTGGCCGCCGTCGAGGTCAGCGGCAGCCTCGAGTCGAACTGCCCGGACCAGGTGACCCTGCCGGACCTGCTGTCGGTGCACGGCGCCCTGGACGGCACCATCGGGCTCAGCAAGGGGATCCGCGTTACCCACCTCGGGATGACGCCGCGGCCGGTCCTGTCGACCCTCAGCGAGATCACCGCGCGGGCCGCGTGCGGACCTCGGACCACCGCTGACCGACGTGGCGCGCGGTACCTGCACTGGGACGGCTGCCGCGGCGGGTCGACGCTGGACGTGCAGATCGTCGGCGACGCCGGACACGGCTGGGACGACATCGGCGCCGCCGGACGAGCGATGCCGTTCCTGATCGAGCGGCTGACCCGCGCCTAACGGGCCAGCGCGTCCTCCGCGGCATACAGCTCGTGCGAGTGCGGGCCCTGCGGCTCGCTCAGGTCGATGAGCAGCGTCAGCGGCACACCTGCCTGCAGCAGCGCCTGCGTACGCTGGACGAGGGTGGGCAGGGCGACCGTACGAGGTGCGGGAACGTGGTCCATCGGGGCTCCTC
>JBHENF010000077.1:0-4104 GCA_046262175.1 Mycobacteriales bacterium | reverse complement strand
AAGCCGTTGCGGAGATGTACGACGACTTGCCGGACTGACCTTCTAGACACTGTCGTTTTGGGTGTTTTCATGGTTCTGTCAGGGCGAGGGCCACCCGGTCCGGAGGAGAGCACCCATGACCACGGTCGCGACCACCCCCGTCCACCGCGGCTACTTCGCCGAGCCTCGGCACCGCAGCGCGATCGCGCTCCTGGTCGGCGCCGCGGCCATGCTCGGCCTCATCCAGACCGGTGCCGTGCGCTTCTACTACACGCCGCTTGTCGTCGGGCTGACCTACCTCGCTGCGGCAGCCGTGGCGGGCCGCAGGGGGGCCTTGTGGGCGCCGGGCATCATCACGAGCTGCTGGGGGATCGCCGTACTGCTCGGGGTGCACAACGTCACGCACGGGAGCAAGGCGTCGTACGAGCTCGCCGGTGCGATCGGCATCGCTCTGTCGCTCCTGCTTCGCTACACGATCGGTCTCGCGGCGGGCTTCATCGGCATGGCCGTCGCCTTCGGCGTGATCCTGCTGCACGACAACGGGCACGCGCCGTCATGGGTCTTCAAGGGCGTCACATTCGGTGCGCTGCTGGCGGTCTGGGGACTGTGGGAGCTGCGCCCGGCCCGCAACCGCGGGGACGGGCCGAGCGATGCAGGCGAGGGCGTCGACCTGCGCGACAAGGCAGTCACCTCGGCGTGACCGGCGCGGCACCGGGGCTCGTCCGGCGGTAACGTCGCGCCGTGCCGCCATCGCCCGCCAAGCCATCGCCGTTCCCGCGACTTCGTCGCTTCACCGGCGCGCACGGGCAGCCGTTGCTGCTCGGGGTCCTGCTGCTGTTCCTGGTGCTCACGTACGTCGTCGTGCTCAACGCGCTACGGCCGCACACGCCCGGCCGTGAGCTGAGCCTGAACCAGCTCGCCTCCCGGGTGTCGTCCGGGCAGATCAAGCAGGTGACCCTGCTGGCGCAGGACCGGCGGCTGGTCGGTCGGGACAGCATCGGCCCGTGGTGGACCGGAACCGGCGGCAACGACTTCTTGATCAGCGCGCTCGTGCAGAGGTACCAGGAGACCGGCGGGACGGTCCGGGTGGACACCCAGCCGGCCAAGGACCTGCTGAACAAGGGCGCGAACTTCGTGCTGCCGTCCGCGACGCTGCTGGTCGGCTTCCTGTTCCTCTACACGCTGATCCGCGGCACGGGCAACAAGGAGACCAGCAAGCTCGGGCGCTCCCAGGACAAGCGCTACGAGGACGGCGCAACGCGGGTCACCTTCGCCGACGTCGCAGGTAACGCCGAGGCCGTTCAGGAGCTGCAGGAGGTCAAGGACTTCCTCACCTCGCCCGACACCTACGCCAAGCTCGGCGCGAAGCCGCCCCGCGGCATCCTGCTGATCGGGCCGCCCGGCTGTGGCAAGACGCTGCTCGCCAAGGCGGTCGCCGGTGAGGCAGGCGTTCCCTTCTTCTCGGTGTCCGGCTCGCAGTTCGCCGAGTCGCTCGTCGGCATCGGGCCGGCCCGGGTGCGGGACCTGTTCAAGAAGGCCCGCGAGGCGGGTCCCTCGATCATCTTCGTCGACGAGATCGACGCCGTGGGCCGGGCGCGGTCGGGCGTCGAGGGCTTCAACGCCGAAACCGAGTCCACGCTCAACGAGCTGCTCGTGCAGCTCGACGGCTTCGACACCGGTCATCGGATCGTCCTGATGGCCGCGACCAACCGGCCGGACATCCTCGATGAGGCCTTGGTGCGCAAGGGTCGTTTCGACCGGCAGATCGTGCTCGACACCCCGGACTTCGCCGGCCGTCTCGCGATCGCGAAGGTGCACGCGCGCGGCAAGCCGCTGGCTGCCGACGTCGACCTCGAGCGGTTCGCCCGCCGTACGGTCGGACTCAGCGGCGCCGACATCGCCGCCGCCCTCAACGACGCGGCGACGCTGGCAGTACGACGGCGCCTGCCCAAGACCGGGATGCGCGAGCTGCTCGAGGCGGTCGAGCGCGTCGTCGCCGGGCCGGAGAAGCAGGGCCGGATCCTGTCGGACGCCGACCGTCAGCGGATCGCGGTGCACGAGAGCGGCCATGCTGTCGTGCAGTGGGCCACCGGCTCCATGGTCACCGTCGAGAAGGTCTCCATCGTCAGCCGCGGGCACAGCCTCGGGACGACGTGGAGCCTGCCGGTCGAGGACCAGCGGGTGCGCACGCTCGCTCAGTACGAAGAGGAGCTGGCGGCGATCATGGCCGGCCGCGCTGCCGAGGAGGTCGTCTTCGGCGACCCGTCCAGCGGGTCGCAGATAGATCTGTCGCGCGCAACCGCGCTCGCCCGCCACCTGGTCGTGGAGCTGGGCATGAGCCCGGACCTGGGGCCCGTCTCGCTGGCCGCGGGCGGACACTCGCAGGAGACGGCAGCAGCGGCGGACCGTGAGGTGCGCAGGCTGCTCGAAGAGGCCGACGCCCGTGCCTTCGCGGTGATCTCCAAGCGCCGCGCGGCGCTCGACCGGCTTACCGAGCGGCTGCTCGGACAGGAGACGGTCGACCGCGACGAGCTCGAGGACCTGCTCAGCACGCCGACGTCAGGGCCGCGTACCCGCCGACGAGCAGCGCCCGTCGCCAGCTGACGACGCTCAGGAGCGGGCGCGCCGCACGCCCAGCGACGCGCCGAGGAGCAGCAGTGCGGGCAGGGCCCAGCCCAGCCCGCCTGTTGCCGGCAGTTGCCCGGGTACGGCCGCCGGCGGCCCGGTCTCGCGGTCGCGCGGGCCCGGGCCGGCGCCCCGCCGTGACGCTGCGCTCGTGCCCACGACGACCAGGTGGTCCAAGCGGGACAGCAGGCCAAGCCGGCCGAGCTGTGCGCGCGCCTGCACCGGGTCGCTGCCAGGTGTCAGCAGCAGCAGCCCGCCGCTGCGCGCCACGGCGGCACCGAGCAGCGAGCCGTCCAGCGGGCGAGCCGCGTTGGCCGCGTACACGACGTTGCTGGGGGCCCCCAGCCGCAGCGCCTCTTTGAGCGTGCTCTCCGAGGTGTCTGCAGCGCCGACGCCACCCAGCCGCGTCGGCGACGGAAGCTTGTTCACGACCGCGGCGCTGACGGCCTGCGGGCCGCCGATGACGTACGTCGCCGGAATGGCAAGGTCCTTCAGCGCTCGGGCTGTGGCATCGGGCACCGTGTCCCGGTCGACGAGCAGGACGGGGAAGCGGAAGGTGGCCGCAAGCGCGGCGGCTGCGGCACTCTCCGGTGCGGCCGGGTTGACGATCACGGCGGCGTCGAACGCGCGCGCCGCGGGATGCACCACCGGCACATTGACCTTGTCCTGCTGGCTCCGGCGGTCCAGGGACGACGCCGCCTTCGCGGCGGTCTCGGGCGACGAGCCGCCTTCGATCCGACTGATCGCGCCCGACGGCACGCCGGCGGCGACCAGCTGCTGCCGCACGGACTCCGGCACGGCCCGCCCGGATCCGAGCAGCACCGCGCCGACCGGGCCGAGTCGACGCACCTCCGCCAGCACCGGCGCGGACAGCCCCGTCGGCCCAGTGGTGAGGACGGTGCCCAACCCGGCCCGGGCCAGCACCGACGCGACGAGAGCCAACCCGGTGTCGGCGGGGTCGACGACGACGACCTGCGTCTTCGGCACGTTGGCGAACCCACCGTTGGCCAGCACCGCCTCTGCGCCGGCCGGGTAACCGAGCCGCGACACGGCGACCGTGACCCCGTCGCGCAGCGAGGGCTGGGCGACGCTGGCGGCCCCCGCCGGCGCGAGAGTGACATCGCCCAGGTAGATCTGCTGGGACTCGCTGTCGACGTTGCCCTCGCGGGTGTCGGGCCAGGCGACGAGCACGTGGTCCTTGCCGATCGGGACCGACACCGGCCCGTAGGTCCAGTAGGTGCAGCACTTGTAGTCAAGGCCCAGGTCGACGTTGATGCTCCGGTCCGTGACCCGGCGGTTGGGGGCGAAGCTGTTGCCCCCGTCGGTCGAGAACGAGTAGTAGGTGTCCCCGAGGCGTGCTTCACCGTTGCCTGTGTGCACGTCCTTGGGCGAGCCGACACCGTGACGCCGGTCGTGCCAGACGACGTCGACCCGCCCGTCGGGAGCGACCGAGATGTTCGGATGCCGCTGCGCGATGCCGTTGCCCACGATGTCGTCGTT
>JBHENF010000076.1:0-22487 GCA_046262175.1 Mycobacteriales bacterium | reverse complement strand
TTCCCGCCGGCACGACCGGCTGCCCGCGATGCGAATGGGACGGCACCACCAGCCCGTACTGCCCCTCCTGCGGCGGGTACTGCCTGACCTGCATGGCGATCGAGCGCGTCGAGCCGGGGCACCCGCACCGGCACTCGTACGAGCCGTACCTCCTCCGGGGGAGCCGCGTCTGGGCGTGCACGCTCTGCGGCGGCGAGAGGCGGCCCCACACGCCGGGATTCCCGTAGATCGCGGCGGCCGCCGTCGCGGCGCAGCGGCCGGGCCCGCCGGCGCTGCCCGAGGTCGGTGCTGGCCTCCCGGCGGCAACCGCCGCCCGCGGACCGGCGATCGGCACCGCAACGTCTGCAGGGACTCGCGCGCTCGGCCCGGCGCAGCCCGGAAGACGCGGCGGGCCACCGCCGCCACGCACCGCGCCGCGCCCCGCCGCGGCCGGGCCCGCAGGCCCCACCTTGCGTGTTCGGCAACAGCCGCCCGCGGCGGCTGCGCCATCAGCCACCTTGCGCCGCAGGCAGGCCCGTCCGTGGCCTGGGCAGGACACCTTGTCGGCCGCCACGCGCGGCGCGGCCGAGCGCCGGCGCAGGTTCGGGATGGCGTCCTGCGGCGGTCAGCCGCGAAGGGCGGTGAGCACCCTCAGCCGGTGGATGGTCGGGCGGTCCCGATGGCCGACGGGCCAGGCGGCGGCCTCCGCCGCCGTGAATCCTGCGGCGGCCCAGACGCGGGCGTCGCACCCCTGCAGCCCCGCGCGGCGCCAGGCCAAGACCGTCGCGGCGTCGTCAGCCGCGGGCTCGCGGGTGCAGACCCGCCTGTTGCTCCGGCGGCTGCGGCCGTTCCAGATCCACGACCACTCCAGCGCGTCGTCGGGCGCCAGGCCCGCGTCCCGCCACAGCCGGGCGGGCTCGGCGCCGCCGACTCCTGAGTCGGTGTAGATCCTGGCCGTCGAGGGTCCGAACCCGGCGGCGCGCCAGCGCGCCGCGTCGGCGGCGTCGCCGAACCCTGCCGCGATCCACTCCCGCGCGAGCCGAGGGTGCAGGCGCTCCAGCGAGAACCGGCGGGCGCAGCACGGCGAGAAACCCTCCCGCGCCCACATGGCCGCCTCGTCGGCCGGCAGCGCCGTCTCCAGCCACATCCCGTAGCGCCAGCCGCCGCACCGCGGCCGCGCTCGGCCGCGCCGGACCTCCACCACGTGCTCGGGGTGCCGGAGGACGAGCTGGTCGGGCACGAACCCGGCCTCCAGATACGCGACGACGCGGGAGTAAGGCACGTCCCGGGCGTCGCCGGTGCCCCTCTCGAGCCCCTCCAGCGGGTGCCGCCAGCCCCCGGCCGGCGCCGGCGGCGCGGGGCGGCTCCGGACCCGCACCGCCGCGCCGGGCCACCCCGCCCGCCCCCGTGCCGGCAGACCGGCCGCACCGAGCTGCATGTCGGGCGTCCCTGCAAGGGCCCCGGCGGCCCGGGCGGCTGCCTCTGCCCGCGCCGCGGCGGTTCGTTCCCGCGCCGTGCCGCACCCCGGGGACATACCGACGCACTCCCAACGAGTCGGGTCGGCCGCCGCCCCTGCCGCAGCGAGGACCCGGCCCGTCAGCACGCCATCGTCGAACCGCAAGTACGCGTCGCCGTAGAACACCGCACAGCCCCGCCGGCACCCGCAGTCGCAGAGAACGGGCTCCGGCGCGGCGGCGCCCGCACCGGACGGCATGGCGTAGGAGACCTGCTCGCCCTGTGCGATCAGCCGGAACGCGGCCTCGCGCGCCGCAGCCAGGGCGGTCTCGTCAGCGGCCCCGTCCGCCGGCGGCTCCGCGGCCCAGAAGGGGCGCGCCGGGCCGCACGACGCGCCGCACGACGGGCACAGCGCCACGACCCGCTCGAGCCGGTCGAGCTCCATCGAGACCGTCACAGGGCCGGTCCCCACCGCGACCCGGACGACGGTCCCTGCCTTGACCAGCAGGACGCCGTGCCCGCACGCGCACCGCCCCGCGGCCCGGGCCGTCATCCACCCTCCCTGTCCTCGCGCGCCAGCGTCCCGCGGCACCGCCGGCAGGCCCCGTGTCCCTGTCGGCAGCGGCCGATGGGCACGGGGCTAGGCGGCGCCGTCGTGACCGTCCGCGCCAGGGCCCTGCCACGGCTCGTCCGTTCCCTCGGGCCTCCACACGACGAAGGCGGCGACGTCGTCCTGCGCGGCTGCGACGACGGACAGCAGGGGGTTGTCGCCGGCGGCGCACCCCACGGTCCCGCCGCAGCGGACCGCGTACTCCCAGTCCACGCGCTCGTCGGGGGCCTCGTCCTGCGGCTGCGGGATCTGCATCACGTCTTCCTCCTGTGCTCGATGTTCGGACGGGCAGGCCATCGGCTGGCCATGCGCCCCGGACGACGGGGCCAGCCGCGTCATAGCTGCGGTCACCCGACGAGGTGAAGCGTCCTCGCCCGCCAGGACCGGACGGGTCACGCCGCAGGGACTGCCGCCCGCAGTACGCTCCGGCGGCCGCGCCGGTACAAAGCCGGCGACGCCGAGCGAGACGTCGCACTGCACCGGCACGGCCATGGGACCGGCAACGCATCCATTTCAAGAAGCGTCGTGACCCAGCCGCCGCCGCGGCAGCGGGCCTACGGGCTATGTCCGGCTCGTGCTTCCGCCGCTCCGCGCCACGCTCGCCGCGTCTCTGCCGTCCTGTTCTTCCGCTTCGGCCACGACATCCGCAAGCAGGGCAGCGGCGTCGGCTGAGGGTTCTCCCGGCCGCGTAGGGGTCGAAACGCGCAGCGGAGGCGCTACCTGGGGCCGGGACGGCGCCACAGCGCGAGTGATGCTGCGCCGCCGACCGCGTACAGAGCTGCGACCGTGTAGGCGGCTCTGGAGCCCGTCACAAGCGCCAGGACCACGAACCATCCGCCGGCGACGAACACCAGCACCGCTGCTGCAAGTCGCCCCAGAGGCGACGTTGCAAACCCTTGCAGCTTCACCTGACATGCCCTCCGTTGCCCAGACGAACGTGGGCCCGCGCCCGAGGTTTGAGCCGTAGCGATCGAGTCCGCATCAACAATGATTAAACAGGTTCGGACGATGGAGGAGTCGATGCAGCAGCAGTCGCAGCCGCAGTAGTGGCCGTCGGCCCCGTAATAGGACGTGCAGTTGGCGGCTCCGGTGAAGCCGGGGCAGAAGCATTGAGACGTGTCGCACCGCTTGGAGCAGCCTCCGTGCGCGATGCAGCACTGTGTGTACTGACCGAGGGTTTGGCCGACGTAACAAGCCTGCTGTTGCGCTTGTGTTGTTGACGGGGCTAGGCATTCCGAGCATGCGACGCCTGTTATGACACCGCCGCCCACCCCGCCGGAGGCGTCTGCCACGCAACCGAGGCAGCCCAGGCCACCTGTCTCCGGCCCGCAGCCTAGGCACGCGATCGTGGCGCCGATCCCACCGATCACCGCAACTGTCACGCCGCCGGCACACGCGAGGGCGGTGCCAATCGAGCAACTGCTCGCCTCTACGGCGGTCGCCGAGGACCGCTTCGTCAACTGCGTGTCTCCGTCCGTCACGAAGCCCACGCAGCCACGGCTGCGTGTTTCGGGCGCGTACGGGTCGTACACGTTCAACGCGTTCGGCGCGACCGACGTCGCGCGCAACCTGTACCCTGGCCCGGCCGAGGGCGTCGTGCTGCGACACGCGGGCCACAGGACCACCTCCGGACGCCGCATAGCTGCACAGCCGCCCCGGAAGGGCGGCAGGCACGATTCTCCAGCACGACGCCGAGCGCCGAGACCGCCGGACGTTGCGACATCGGCATTGACTACTGTGCGCCGAACGGTCCGCCAGCGGGGTCGGCACCGCGATCGGGAGCCGCCACGCCTACAGCGCCCAGAGGGGCCGGACCCGTGCCGCCGGGCCCCTTCGGCACGGAAAGCGCCAGCCCCGTCCCGCCATGTCCCGTCGCGGCCGCGGTTGTCACAGTCGGCGGGCGCCGCCGCGTGCGCGGCGGGAGACACGGCCGCACGGTGACGACCGGCCGTCCGCCGCACCGGGTCGCCGGGGAGCACCGGGTCGCCGGGGAGCGCCGTGTTTCAGGTTCCGTCCAGAACCGGTGAACGCGGCCGGCCGGCCTGCCCGGCGAGGCCTGGGGCTCCGCAGTTGGCGAAGTAGCTGGTTGCTGCCGGTCAGGACCCCATGAGATGGGCAAGGCGTCATCGAGGACTGGACCGCCCGTCCTGCTCTGCCCGCAGGGCGACGAACACCCCCAAGGTGGCGTCCGTCGGCCGGTCGGGGTGTCCCGGCGGTCACGACAGAGCCTCCTGCGGCGTGTATTCGGCCCGATGCCATAGCCGAGCCGAACGAGGGCCGAGCCCTGCCGCCTGCCACGCGAGCACCTGGTCCACATCGGCGGCCGACGGCCCGGCGACGCGGGCCCTCCGATCCGCCGAGCCATCGCGCCGTGTCCTCCACACCCACGACCACGGCAGTAACGACCGGACATGCAGTCCTGCTCCGGCCGCGACCGCCGCAGCCCCAGGACCGACCCCCCGGGCCGCCCAAGGGGACGCCGCCGGCGGCGCGAACCCGCACGCCTTCCACTCGGCCGCCCGCCGCGGGTCGTCCACGCCGACCGCGAGCCAGCCGGCGGTCTCCTCCCCGTCCAGGCCGAACTTGGTAAACCGGCCCGCGCAGCACGGCGGAACGCCCGCCGCCGACCACCGCGCCGCGTCGGCGCCGCCGAGACCGGTCTCCGTCCACGCCGCGTCGGCCATGCCGCACCACAGCCGACCCGGCAGCACCTCGTCCCTGGCCCCGACCTGATGCGCCGGATACCTCAGCCGCAGCCGGCCCGGCTCCCCGCCCGCGGCCACATACGCGGCCTCCCAGGCAAGATCGGGAACCAGCCCCACGGCCGGCCGGCAACCCACCGGCCAACTGTCCCTAGACAAACCGCTCACGGCACAACCACTGCAGGTCCCACGCACCGCCCCGCCGCCGCCGCCGCCGCCGAGCAAAGCGCAAAGTACCTCCGCCGACGACGCGGCCGGTCCTTACAACACGGCCCGGCACCACCCCGTCCCAGCGGAAAATGTGCAAGGCAGCGCGACGACCAGGAACCCCCTGACCTGCCACAACGGCCCCTCGACAGGCCCAGCAAAGCGAAACACAAAAGAATAAGCCTGGCAGCGCGGGTTCGCGGGCTCTGTCAGGCACCGCGTCAATACTGCTCGCGACCTTTGACGTCAAGCGGATCGGCTGCTGTTTCGAGGCTCGTGCGGCAGGCCGTCGGCCGCAAGGGCACAGGACGACCCTTCAGGCTCGCGTCGCCAGTGACGAGTGCGAGCCCGCGGCGATGACGGGGGGCCACCGATCCGCGCGACGAAAGCCCGGACCGTGCCCTGTGCTGGTCGTTCATCCCGCCGACCGGCCGGGAGCGGATCTACACGACGGGCTCGTGATCGCCTTTGCCGGGGCCCGCCCAGGGCCGTCCGTTCCGGCGGGCCTCCACACGACGGCAGCGGCGACGTCCCCGCACACGGCAGCGACCACCGCCTCCTGGGGTCTTCGCCGGGGTCGCACGCCACGGTCCCCGCCGACGAACCGCACCGCGTACTCCCACTGTACGAGAGCGTCGCGGTCCTCGTCGTGCGGCTGCAAGTCCTGCGTCATGCTTCCTCTTGCGTTCGGTTTCCGGAGCGACCACGTCCTCGGCTGGCGCGGCGCCCGAGCGGTCGCGCTGCAGCGGTATCGCAGCGGCTGCCCGGCAGGTGCACCATCGCGCGCATCAGGGACCAGACGCGTCGCGCCGCGAGCCCCTGCCTCGGAACGCGCCAGGCAGGCGCACACCGGACCCTGGCCTCTGCCCTTCGGGCCAGCTGAGTACCGACAGGGCGTGCCGGTCAGGGCGATCGGCCAAGCAGGCCAGCACCCGGCTGGCGCAGCCAGCTCGAGCGCAGGCAGCGAAGCGCTCGCCGCCGCAGCGCCCGACCGCAGGCGACGACGCGATCCTGTCTCATCGCCGTGCTCGGGATACTGGGCCGGCCGCGTTGTGAGGAGCTGCTGCTCGGGCTGCGCCTCCGGCGTCCTCGTCTGCCCCGTTATGCGCCGGTAGGACCGCTCGCCTACGCCAGCCGTGGCTGACGATTCGTCATCTACCGCGCGCCGCGGCGAAGACGAACGCGGGCGCACGCTCACGCCCGACCCCGCATAACGCGCACCCATACGTCCCTTCGAACGGCCGAAACAAGACACGGCGCGCGGACCCCGGCGCGCGACAGAGCGACCGGAACCTCGCGTCCATGGCCCGTTCGCACCATTCATGGCGGCCCGAATAGGGCGCACCTTCGCCACAGCCGAGGCCGCGTCGGCCCGGACCGTCGGAAGGAACTCCATTGTCAGTCGTCAGTTCGCCAGATAGAAGCCACTTCAGCGATGGCCGGGCCGGGCACCGGGCCCGACGGCGACCGATCCGTCTGCTCACCATCGCGTCGGTGACTGCCGCAGCGTTCGCGGCGGTCGGCGCCGGCTCGGCGGCGGGAGCCTCCGAGGAGCTGCTCGCGCCGTTGTCGGTGCAGGTGCTCGCCGCGGGCGCGACGGGGACCTGCACGATGACTCAGACGCCGTCCGGCGACGCCGGGTTGAGCACCACGCTCGGGTCGGTGTCCGAGAACGGGCGCAACGTGACGACCAGCGACTGCGACGCCACCCTGGCACCCAAGGTCACGTCGAGGGTCATCGTCGAAGATCTCGGCGTTATTCAGCGCACCGCTGACTCCGGCACAGTGACGGGTGCTGGCCAAGGACCTGTAGTCGCCACCGCCAGCCAAGACATACCGGTTACTTCCGAACCTGGCCCGAAGGTCAAGTTCACGTTCATCAGCACGCTCACGAGCAACACAGGTGCGGTGGCTCGGATATGCCGCACCGTCACGGTCGACTTCGCGGGGACGCCGACCGGGTCGCAGCTATGCTGAGACGGCCTCTTGTAGCAGCGGCCTGCTCACTGGCCTTCCTTGCCTCTCTTCTCGCGGTTGCGCCTGCTGCGCAGGCAGACGCTGCCGGGATGACCTTCGATGCCGTCGCGGCGATGCTGCAGTCAGGGCACTGCCCCGCGCCCGACGGTTCGGTGCTGCCGTCGGGCTCCGGCGCGGCCCCCGCATGCTTCGCGGTACGGACGTCGCCGGTGTCAGCCGCAGCTCCGACATACACGGTCTGCAGCGTCACCGCCTACCAGCCGTCGTTCTCGTACTACGACTACCAGCACTACAGGGTGACCGGCAGCGTCGACGTCGTCTGCAACGCCTCCGTGTTGCAGATTCAGAACACCGCGACCGTTCGCTCCGCGACGGTGCTCGCCGACCGGACGCCGGTCGTCTACGACAAGGTCGGCTACCCCGACCGGAGGTCCAACGACTACGAGTCATTCGCCAGCGTCGGCGGGCTCTGCAACACCCTCGGTCTGGGAACACCAAGCTGCGAAGGGGCGTTCCAGACGCTCGGCGACACGATCATCACCTTCTCCAACCCGGAGAACCTGCTGGTGCCGGGACCTGGCTGCGTCGTGTCCGACTATGAGATCGCATCGACGCTGGAGTGCAAGTCGTCGTCGCTGGTCCGGCCCGGGCCAGTCATCAGCATCTGATCGGAGAAGGGCATGGCCGAGTTCGAGGCCGAGAAGGCGTTGCCGACGGTCTTGATCGCGACCCTGCCCGACGACCTGCCGCCCGCCCTGCGTTCACTGCTCGTGCCCTACGTGACACGAGCAGCCGCCAACGCGTGGCGGGCGGCCGGCGTCATCGGGACGTCGCAGATGGATGCCCTGAACGGCCAGTCGTCGGGAGACTCGCCGGCCGTGGCTGTCGCGCATGCCGTGCCAGGCGACCCGCCACTGCACGGCCCGTCGGCGGCCAGCACCGCCGCCCCTCTGCTCGTGCGGCTGGCAGCCCTGGACCGGCACAGGGTGCCTGGAGTAGCGCTCGTCTCCTTCGAGGTCTATGCCGCGTCGGCGCAGCTGAACTACATCAGCGTCGGCACGCTCACGCCCTCGGCAGCGCCTCGGTGGACCCTGCGGGTCGGAGACCTTGACGTTCCCATGAGGCACGCCAGAGGCCTGGATCTGGCAGCCGGGGCGGTGCGGCACGAGGTTGAGTTCACCGTGGAGACGGCCGAGGACATCGTCCGGTGCGAGCTTCGCTGGCAAGCCGGCAGCACATCAGGCTCCTTCCGGCCGTTCCCGTAGCAGGCGGGCCTGCATCAGCCGCCCGGCGTTCCACTGCCGGAGGACAGGAAAGCAGCGAACGCGGCAGCGCGGCGTGCGGCATTCGCAGTCCGCCGGGCGTGCGGCAGGAAGCGGCCGCCATGAGCCGTCAGCTCCACATGGCGTGCTGTCCGTGTCAACAGCACGAGGCCGACATCGCGCTCGAGCCGTCGCACATGCTTCGACACGGTCGACGCGTCGTACCCGAGCCTGCGTGCAGCAGACGCAAAGCTGCGGTCCTCGGCCACGGCAACGAACGCTTCGAGCTCCCGCAGCTCCAGGCTGACCGTTCCGATGGCGCGGTCCGGCGACGCCGGCTCTGCGGCACCTTGCCGTCCGGTCATGTCGCCCCTACCGCTCGCTGGTAGCCGCCTGCTACGCCAGCAGTCGCACGGCATAAGGCCTCACACGCACGCCCGCGCCGCGTGCGACGCGTCGGGGACGCACCGGCCGTGTCAGCCCGAAGCAACGGGGTGCCGTTTGTTGCTCACGGCTGTCCGCCGGCCGGTCGATCGTGCCCTCGGTCGCGCTGGCGTCGTGACCACCAGCGACGGTTCGGGAACGACCGCTCAACTCGTCGCGAGGCCCGGAGGCGAGCCCGTCGACGCCCCCCGCCGGGGCTGATACCGGCCGAAACGCCGCGACGGCCCGACGCGAGACGGCAGCGGGCCCGATGCCCGGAAAGTTATGCCCCCACTGGAGGGCGGCGCGGCGCGACCTCGCCCGCTGTCCTTGTGCCGGGCCGGGCCGGGCCGGGCAATGCAGCCCGCGACCGCCGCCGCCGCCAACGCAACCGAGGCGGTCCCGCACCCGATGAGCCGCCCGCCCCGGCGTCCCGCGCGGTGACGGCCCTACGCGCGGTCGCAGCTCCGCGTCCGGGCGGCGGTGACGTTGCCGTCGTTGTCAGCCCCTCCGCAGGTGGTCCCGAACTGGCTGCAGGGGGACAGGGCCCCAGTACGGCAGGTCGTCGCTGTTCGCGTCGAGCCACTTGAGCACGGCGGAGTGAGCGGGCCTCGCGTCCCATCTCGTTGCGGTTAGTCGTCCTTGGCCGTCCGGTCGCGCGCGTCGCCGCGGGCCTGCTGGTGCGCCGGGCAGCACGCCTCCAACCCGTCGAGCGGACGACCGGGCGCCGTGACCGACCGTTCAGCAGCGCGACCGGCGCCACCCACCCGTTCCCGTGCTGGCTGGTCCTCTGGCGTCGGCGTGGGTCTTCGTC
Source organism: Mycobacteriales bacterium (assembly GCA_046262175.1). Lineage (GTDB taxonomy): Bacteria > Actinomycetota > Actinomycetes > Mycobacteriales > SCTD01 > RYN-124. The sequence goes on along the minus strand of JBHENF010000076.1, from coordinate 13,058 downwards.
AGGACAGGTTGCGGAACAGGGTGCTGATCTGCCTGTCCTCGGCAGCGCGGACCGCTGCGGGGCTCCGACGTTCGGAGCCCTGCCGTTCGGAGGCGAAGGCGCGGCCTGCGTCGGTCGGCGACAGGTCGTCCTGATCGGGCTTGTAGGACTCGTACCCGCTGATCGTCTCCTCTGCCTCCGCAAGGTCGCCGGCGGCCTCGCTGCTGACCCCGTGGACTGCTGCCAGGGCATGCAGCTCTGCCACCCGGGTGCGCATGTCGGACGGGTCCTCGTACTGCTCGGTCAGCCCGTTCAGGTCGCGCCGTACAAACTCGAGCACCTGCTCCGCGAGGGTGCTGGCTGTGTCTACGTGGGCCAGCGGTCCGACGATCGGGTCCTCGACGATGCGCAGCACGTCGGCGAACTCCTCTTCGGTGGTCGCTTCCGCAGCGACGCCGGCCGTCAGCCACCGGACCGCGCGGGCGAGGCGGGCCCGGCCCGGGAGCTCGCGCGCCGCGCCGTGGCGCGGTCCGGCGAAGCGCAGCAGCAGATCGGCCACCGCCGAGACGTTGTGGAAGGTCACACCGGGCCGCAGGTGTTCGAGCCCGACGACCTGCCGTTCCAGCCACTGCGGCGCATCGGGTCCGAGGAGGTCGAGCGCCGACAGGGCGGTCTCAAGCGCGGCCTCGGCGGTGCCGTAGTGCCGTACCTGCTCCAGCATCCGCGTGTACAACAGGTCCAGGTGCGCGAGGACGTCGGTACCGGCGGCTGCGACAGCGGAGCGCACCCCCGGGTAGGTCGGCCTCGACCGCTGGCCGGGGATGTCGGAGACCGCGTACCGCAGGAGCAGCAGCGCCTGGTCGAGCGTCGCGGCGTGCAGCAGCAGCCGGACCGCCTCGTCGGGACTGCCGTCGAGGTAGGCGAGGACGTAGTCGCGGCAGCTCGGGTCGGCGAAGCTCACTTGAAGGTCGGATCCCGCGCCGGCCATCCGGATCCATGTTCCCTCAAGCGCCTTCAAGGCCTGGGTGGTCGGCAGCGAGCCGCCGCTGATCGCGCAGGCGGCCAGCAGCGTCCTTCGGCCGGCGCCCGCGGGCGGGAAGCTGACGAGCGTGAGCAAGAGCTCGCGGGCCAGATCCGACAGGCCGTGCTCGAAGCTCGGGCCCCACAGGTCGACCGGCCGGTCAAGGGCCTGCTGGAGCTCTCCGGCCAACCCGTCCATTTCGGTGTGCGGCCGGAGCAGTACCTGCTCCACGATGCGCGGGCTGAAGTTCGGGTGGTCGATGACGGCGGAGAAGTCGCCGCGCGCCGCGTAGTCGCGCACGACGCGGCGGGGGAGGTCGCTGAAGTACAGGTGGTTGTAGACGATGCGCGCGCGGTTGAGGCGGCTGTAGTCCCCGAGTGCCACCACGCACGTGTTCAGGTCGACTGCGGCACGGCGCAGCGGCTCGCGGACGTCCTGCGCCTGCCGGAGCACCTGCGTGCGGGTCGTGAGCACGAACCGCTTGTCGACGCGGGTCGACACCAGGTGGGTGAACTTCGCGATCCGGGCGTCCTCGTTCTTCGCCAGCGCCTCGCCGGCGTTCGTCTGGCCCAGGAAGTCGTCGTAGAGGAAGATCTGCTTGCCCTGTGGCCGCCAGGCCGCCCAGGCCTCCTCGATGTCCGCGCCGACCTGTACGACCTGCCAGGCCTCGCGGAAGTGGGTGAGCAGCAGCATCTCGGCGAGCATCGACTTGCCTACGCCGGGCGAGCCCGCGATCACGACGACGCGGTGGGTGTCGAGGATCGCGCGGGCCCGGTCGTAGCCGGCGTGGGCGACGTATAGCCGGACCCGGCTCTGGATGTCCTCCAGCATGGCCTCGCTCCGCGCCCAGATGCCGCTCTGGACGATCCGGCCCAGCACCTCCGTCGACGCGAGCCACAGCTTGAAGTGCCGCTGCTCGACCTCCGGCCAGCGGGCCAGCAGGGCGTTCAGGTCGCTGCGGTGCAGCAGGTCATCCGAGGAGCCCAGGGGCGGCGAGAGGGCCTCGCTCAACGCGTCGTGCTGGGTCTTCGCGAGCTCGCGGCTCGTCGCGACGAGGTACCGGCCGGGCTTCTCCGCGACCATCTTCGGTTTCTCGGCCAGCAGGCTGCGCTTGAGCTGGGGGAACGTCGAGCCGGCGTAGTGCTTGCACTGGACCACGACCTTGTTCTTGCCGACGCCGCAGCACAAGTCGACACCTCCGTCGGCGCCCGCGCCGAACGCCTTCAGCTGCCAGCCGTGCTCCAGCCCGAGCAGATCACGGACCAGGTGCTCGAAGTCCACCGGCGAGAGCGTCGAGAAGTCGTACACGCCGCTCCCGTGATGATCGCGTCCGCTCTGGTCCCCTACTGTCGCACCTCGGGCGGGGGCGTCGCGGCTTGCACGGCAAGTAGGCGCCTGGGTCACCCGGAGCTTGGTGCGGAGGCAGCGTTAGTTGCTGGCGAAGGTGCGTCGACACCACCTGACCCGGCGGAGTCACCGCTTCCGTGACCCGACGGACGCCGGCGAGCCGCCGAGCTGACGCAGTTCGGGTACTCGCCGCCGTACGGCCGTGCGGAGCCTGCGGACCGACGCCGGCCGGAGGACTGTGCCATAGGGCGGTCTCTGGCTCGGACAGGACAGCGGCGCCATAGCAGTCGGCGCGGCGAGCGTTCGGCATATCGTCGGCCTACCGCGCGGCGGGGCGGCCGGGATCCGGCGGCTATCACCGATCCGCGTCACCGCGCCGGCGCGCCTCCCCGAGCGCGCTGGCGAGCAGCGTCTTCGCCGCCGCAGCCTGCTCTGGCTCGCACGCCTCCACCACGAGCCGCGCGAACGGGTCCGGACGATTCGACTGCCGGATCGTGACGATGAGCTCCGCTCCCCCGGTCGCCCAGCAGGTCCCGACCTCGAGCACTTCTTCGACGGCCCCGTCGACTGGCCCGACGTTCCCGCACGCACCGTAGAGCCGGACTCCCGGGTGCTGCCGCACGAGTCCGTCCGCCACCAAAGCCGCGGCCGCAGGATCGAGCTCGAGCACGTACGTGACCTCGGTCGGCTCGCCGTCGATGCGCAGGTCCTCGTCGACAGTCCCGGTCAGCACGACCATGTCGGGCTGTCCTGCCGCTGTCCTCAACATGCTGTTCTTCCTCTCAGTAGACGTGCCCGCCCTAGCGGGCCCGTGTTCTTGTCATCGGCCTGCCCGTCCAGCCACGCACCGCAGGCACACGGCCTGTGGCTGGACGGTCAGCCCGTCGCCGCGGACAGGACCACCGCTGATTTCGCGTCGGCGCTGCCTGCAGCCGGAACTGCGCCGGCCTGACGGCCTACCGTCGCCGGCCTCGAGGACCGGACGGATGCCGGGAGCGGCCCTCCCGGCGAGACGGCCTGACGTGCAGCAGAACCGGTCGAACGCGCGACACGCGGCGGCTATGCCTAGCCGGCTGCTGGCCCCGGCCGGCGTCCGGGTCGCGGTTCGGAGAGCCGTTCGAGGCCGTTCCTCACCTCGGCCGGGTCCGCGATGCGTCTCCAAGCGGGATGCTCTGGCGGCATCAGCGCGAGTGCCCGGCGAAGCCGCTGCCGGTCGTGCGCCGTCGCCTGCTGGTTCAGGGTTCGCATGCCTGACAGGTAGGCGCACTGGCCGAGCAGCGCGACGTCCTCGCGGTGCCGGTCTTGGTCGCGCTGGTCGGCGCCGAGGGCCGCTGACTTGGAGACGAGCGCGCCGAGGAGGTCTGGCCGCCGGACGTGGCCGTCGCGGCCGCCGAGCCGGACGGGGAGGCGTTCCGCGCGGATGAGCGCCTTGTTGCCGCCCGCGATCGGCAGGCCCGGCTTGCCGCCCAGGACCCGGGGCTGTTGTGCTGCCTTTCGAGGTTGTCCGGGAGCATGAGGTCGATCTTCGTGGCGCCGCGGGTGTACCGGTAGGCGAAGCCGTCCGCGGTGTCGGCCTGCGCGAAGTCGCGGTCGACGAGGAGCCGTGCGGCCGTCGCCAGGGCGTCCCGTCGGGTCCAGACACCGAGGACGACGTCGCCGTCGTCGGTGGCGCGGTAGCCGGGGACGCCGTTCTCGAGGCAGTGGATCATGGTCATCTGGCCGCCGACGAGCACCCACGACTCGTCGAGCTCGTCGTCGAAGTCCATGAGCGCGTGCCAGGCGGCCTCCTGGGGCCCGTCCATGACCGGGAGGACGAGAGGCGGGCGGTCGAGCGTGCGGATCGGCTCCGGGTAGTGGCGGATCAGGTGCTGCCACGCGTCGACGTGTGCGTTGCTCCGTGACGGCGGCTCCGGCAGCATCTCGGTGAGGGTGTCCTGCAGGACCGCCTTGCGGTCGCGCGGCAACGCGGGCGCGAGCCGGACCCGGTTGACGAGTCCGCGCAGCGCCCGCTCGACGCGGGCGGGGTCGGCGCTGGTCGTGTCGCCGCCCGCGGACAGGGCGTGGAACTCGTCGACAAGGTCGGAGCGGGACCGTCCCGTGATCGCGCTGATCGCGTCGAGGGCCTCGTCGTTGCCGGGGAGCCGGTCACACGGCACGGGCGCCGCCCGCGAGCAGGCCCGCGAGCAGGCCCCGCCCGGCGGAGCGCGAACGGGTGTCGTCGGCGTCGAGCAGGTCGACGGCGACCATCAGCCGTGCTGCGGTCGCCCGGCCCTGCTCGGCTGCGGCGGTCCGCCGGTGCCAGTCGCCGTCGACTGTCCGCAGGAGCAGGTTCCCGCTGGTGCTGCGGATAAGGAAGAACTCGTCGACGAGACCGGCGGCGGTCGCGCTGTCGGCGTAGGCCTCTGCCTGCCCCGCCGCGCTGAGCCCGAGGCCGTACGCGCTGGCGGCGCTCGCGCCGGTGGCGACGACGCCGTCGGCGGCGAGCACAGCGGCGATGTCGCCGTCCCCGACGCGGTACCTGTCGGCGCTCGTCTGGCGGGAGGCGAGCCACCGGCTGTACGTCTGCCAGCCGGCGGCGCCGTGCGCGGCCAGCCTCGACCGCAGACGGGCCCGTTCGCTCGTCGCGAGCCACGCCGCGTTGCCCCCGTCGAGGAGGTCCGCCGCCGCCCAGGCGACACGGGCCGACATCGAGCGGCTGCGGCCCCCGGCGCCGACGATCTGCCCGCGGCGTTCGATGGCGCCGCGGTCCACGACCCACTGCGATCCGATCCGGCGCCCGGCGAGCGCGCCGGAGCTCACCAGGGCGCGCACGCGTGCGGCGTTCACCCCGAGGTGCTGCGCCGCCTGCGTCACCGTCATCTCGCTCACGTACACAACTATAGCGCTATCGCTTTACAAGTGCTAGCGCCTCTTGTCGGCGCGCTCCGCCCGGGGGCCGCAGGACGCGAAAAGGTGGTGCAGACGCTGTGCGCCGGAACCGCCCGGCCGTAACGCACCCGACCGACGCACCCGAACGCCGTCTAGGCCTGTTCGCGCTACCGACGCCGGGATGCCGCCCGCGACCGCCGGCCGACGGCATTATCCGACGGCGAGGAGGTGCGGCCGCACGAGGTCGACGAGCCGCGAGTGCGTCTCCGGATCGGCGCCCACGAGCAACCCACGCCCCGCCTGCGACGGGGAGCCCTGCAGATCCGTGACAACACACCCGGCGGCCACGCACAGAGCGAGGCCAGCGGCGAAGTGGACGTTGTCGGCGAACCCCGCCCCGTCGGTCACGTACCCCGCGCGCCGGCCGGCCGCCGTCCACGCGAGCGCGAGCGTCGTCGACAGGACGCGGGGCCCGAAGGCGGCTCTGAAAAGCGGGTCCGCGACGAGCTGACCGCCCACGAACGGCCGGTCGAGCGGCCCGTCGCAGTTGACGTCGACCAGCCCCGACAGCGACGACGGCTGCAGCCGGCGGTCGACATCCCCCGTCCGTACGGCCGCCGTGACACCGTCGCTCCAGAACACCTCGCCGGCGAGCGGGTCGGCTGACGCGCACGCGACGTTCTTCCCGGCGTCCAGCAACGCCACGTTCACGGACAGCAGCGGCGTCCCGGCCGCGAAGTTCATGGTCCCGCACAGCGGGTCGACGAGCCAGCGCCGTGCGCCACGGCCCCCGTGACGACCGGACTCCTCGCCCACTCTCCCGTCGTCCGGCCGCGACTGCGCGATCACCGCCAGGACCGCGCTCTCCGACTCCAGATCCACCTGCGTCGCGAAGTCGAGGCCCCCCTTCGCGTACCTGACAAGTTCGCCGCCGTACGCCGATCGGACGACAGCGGCACCAGCCGCCGCGGCAGAAACAGCGACGTGCGCGTCGCTGCCCGGCCTCACCGCAGGGAGCCGTTGCGCACGGCCCGCGCCGCCGCGATCAGCGCGGCGCTGGCGCGGACGACCTGCTGCGTCTCCGCCACCACACGCTTCGTGCCGCTGATGAGCTCGCGGCTGTCCGCCAAGACATGGTCAACCTTGAGGAGCACCGGGTCGTCCCTGCCGATGCCCATTGCCCTATGTGTACCCCGCGCGGCTGCCTTTCCGCCTTGGGCCAGCCGGCGCCGTCCACGACGAGAACGGTCGCCCGCCGCGGGAGCGCGCCGGCCCCGCGCCGGGACGGCCCGTCCTCGCGAGAGGCTCGTGGTGCCACCGGCGCGGCCGCTGTCGATGACGGCCGACGGCCTCTGCCGGTACCGGCGCGCTACTACCGTCCTGCCGGTGAGCAGATCCGCCGCGACGCAAGAGGCTCTCTGGACGTTCGCGTACGAGTGGACGGACGGCATCGAGGCGGCGGCGAACGAAACGCTCATGCAGGAGTGCGCGGGCTTGTTCTCGGCGCACTACGGCACCTGGGGGCACGACGGGCCCCAGCCGGGCAAGCGCGTCAAGCGCTCCGCCAAGCTCGTCGCCGCGCTTCTCGACCATCCCGAAGCACATCTCGCGACCGCCCGCCACCAGGATCAGCTCGTCGGCTACGCCGCCGCCCTCCGGCTGGAGCTCGACGGCGGGCGCCTCGTCGCATGGGTGACCCAGCTCGTCGTCCACGAGACGTTCCGCCGGTCGCGCGCCGCCACCCATCTGCTGTACAGCATCTGGCACTTCAGCGACGTCTACGCGTGCGGGCTCGTCACCGCCAACCCGTTGGCGGTCCGCGCCCTGGAGACAGCCACCCGCCGCACGTGCAGGTCCGCGCTCGTGAGCAGCCGCGCGGCGGAGCTGCTGCCGGCGCTGTCGCAGGCGAGCGGTTACATCCCGCCGGTTCTCGCCAACGACAACGACGGAAGGGCGGTCCCTCGAGTGGACACGCAGTTCCACGTCTCCCGCGACGACATGCCGGCGCTTCGGAAGCGCGCCGCCCGGCGCGACCGGCCCTGGGCACTCGGCGAGATCGGCCCCGGGCAGGAGTGGGTCGCCAGCACCTTCGGCGACCAAGAGCCGACGCCGCTGCGGCAGTCAAACATCCGCGAGCTCCTGCGAGGAGCCGACGACATCTGGATCCACGCGTTCGAGCTGATGTCGCTCGACGACGAGCACGCCTGGCGGCGCAACACCGACGAGGAGATCGACCACGTCCTCAGCGCCACCGGCCTGGCCCGAGGCCGCGCGCTCGACGTCGGGTGCGGCGACGGCCGGCACGTCGCCCGTCTGGCCGCGCTCAGCTTCGACACGGTCGGCCAGGAGATCGCTCCCGCGCTCGCCCGCCGCGCCCAAGAAAACGCACCCGCCGCCAAGATCGTGCAGGGCGACGCCCGCCAGGCCCTGCCGCCCGGACCGTTCGACATCGTCCTGTGCCTGTACGACGTGCTCGGCAGCTCGGGAGAACCAGCCGACGATCAGGCCCTGCTCGCGAACATCTTCGACAGCCTCCGGCCCGGCGGCTGGCTCGCCCTGTCCGTCATGAACGAAGCCGTCGTGACCGGGCGCCTGCCCGCCCGCGAAGAACCGGCCGGGCGACCACGAACAGTTCGTCCGGGCGCTCGAGGGCCTGACCCCGTCCCGCGCGATGGAGACCACAGGGTCGATCTTCAACCCGGAGCACATCGTCCTGTACGACGGCGTCTACTACCGGAAGGAGCAGTTCCTCCGGCCCGGCAACCGGCTGCCGGCCGAGCTCGTGATCCGCGACCGCCGCTACGCCGAGGACCAGCTCCGTCTGCTCCTGGCCGACGCCGGCTTCGAGATCGTCAGCATCGAACCGGTACAGGCCGGCCAGTGGCACCGCGACCCGCCGCTCGACGCGGACGACGAACGCGGGAAGGAGTGGCTGGTGCTCGCCCGCAAGCCCGCGGAGTGAACGCCGCCCGCACGCCGTCAGTCCGCGCAGACATCAGGCGAGGCGGAGGCGCGGCCGCGGGTCGACGTCGATGAGCGCCGTGACACGCTCTACCGGCCAGGCGAGCTCTCGGCCGAGCGCTTCGAGCGTAAGGCCGTGCGTCTCGGCGAGCTCGTACGCCTTCCGCATCATCGACGGCGTCTCGCCAGGGTACGAGGTGATCGGCTCCGGAGCGGTCGCCCCGGAGCGCTGCAGGTCGTGCAGCTTCTGGTAGGCCCGCCGCGCCGACACCTCGCTGATCAGCCCGAGCTCTCTCGAGCGCAGCACGAGCGACTGTGCGCTCACCCCCCAGCGCTGGGCGGTGCGCTGAAGTGCGGAGAGCCTGACCCGCGTGCTCAGCTCGGGTGCGATCTGCTCGGTCGGCGTGAGCAGCTCCGCGGCGAAGCGGTTCGCTTCACGTTCCTGTTCCAGGTCCCCGGGAGTGACGTCGCGATGCAGAAGGAGATGCCCGAGCTCGTGCGCCGCGGTGAACCTGCTGCGGTACACGTCGTTGGCGCGATCCGCCGTCAGGACGATGATCGGGCGGGGCAGCCGGGAGGTGCTGAACGCGTCGATCCGCGATCGTGCGCCGGTCTCGTCGACGTCGCCGCTGTCGTCTTTCAGGCTGAGTAGCGTCACGATGACGCCGCGGACCTCCAGCGTCCGCACCAGGTGCGTGAGCGGGCCAGGCGGCAGCGCCCAACGCTGCCGGACCCACTTCGCGGCCTGCAGCGGGTCCGCTCCGGCGAGGCTGTCCGCTCCGTCGCCGTAGCCCGGCAGATCGACTGGCGGCAGCGCGATCCGTTTCTCTAGCGCGTACTGCAGCTCCCAGACCTGCTCAACGAACGCGACCGCCTTGGCGCGCTGGCGCACACGGGTGCTGCGCAGGCTCCGGAAGTGAGCCATCGACGCGTCGAGCCGTGCGTGCGGCCGACCGGGCAGAAAGAACGCAGGCGTCTGCTCGAGCGTGTCTGCGATCTTGGCGAGCACCTCGGGGCGTGGCGCGGCAGCACCCGCTTCAAACTGGCCTATCGCCGCCGGTGACACACCTACGGATGAGGCGAGCTCCGCCTTCGTGAGGGCCGCGAGCGACCGTGCTTGTGTCAGCCGCGCCGGGTCGAACGGCCGGCCCAGTCGGGCCGCCGTGGCGCCGTCGGCCGCGATCAGCGACAGCTGGCGCGGGTCGTCGCTCACGCGTCGGGTGCCCGCTCATCCCGGCGGGAGGTCCCCTCCGGCGCGCCGCCGAACGGCACTTCGTCGATCAGCTCGTCAGACGCCTTCGACGCCACCGCGCGGGCGGCGAGGGCGGGCTCGCTGAGCGGGCCGCTCGTGAAGTCGGGCTTGTCCCGCAGCGGGGGCACGGCGACGAGCGGCGGGCGGGCAGCGGTCTCCGCCGGGGCGAGGCTGAGGGGCTCGTGGAAACCCCACGCCAGGGGGGCGCCTTCCCCGGCCAGTTCGGCGTCGCCCCACTCGATCCGCAGCAACGCGTCGGCGTTGCTCGCATACGCCACGACGACGACGCGGTGGCCGCGCGCGGCCAAGCCGCGGACAGTCGCGTCGCTCGGCGCCTCGTCCCAGACGTCGACCCCGTGCATGGGGTCGTGGAAGCCGTACGGCAGCGTCATCTGAGGGTCAATCGCGAACCCGTCGAAGATCTGGCGGCGCGTGTCGCTCAGGTGGGACATCGGCGCGCCCGTCGCGTCGACGCCGGCCGCGCGGGCGTACCGCCACGGGAACAGGACCGTGTCGCCAAACGCGATCAGGTCGTACGGCGCGGCCGGGACCCGGACGATGTGCGCGCCGGGGAGACCGCCGAGGGCCCCGACGAAGTCCTGAAGAACCTTCAGCCAGACGTTGCCGTAGACCTGGCTGCCTACCAACTCCGACGCTGCCTGCGCCTCCGCGAGCCTCGTGTGGGCGTCTCGGAGCACCCTGGGTATCAGCGCCCGGATCTGCGGGCCGGCCTCGCCCAGTCGGCTTGCCGCCCAAGCAGCTCCTGAATCTTCTGTGCCTGCCACATCTGCCCCGTCCGCCGTCCTGAAGAAGAACGACGCCAACGTACTCGGCTACTTCAAAAACGGACCGCAAATCGACACCGGGGCTTCAGCGTGTCGCGTGCCTGCGGCGACGTGCAGGCACCGACCCGGGTGCGCGAATCAGGTGCCCGCCGCCGGACCTGACGCGGCCCGCGGCCGCGGCGCCGCCGCGGCGCGCCGCGCGCGCACGACCCGGCCGGCCGCCGCGTCGGGGTCGGCCAGGACGTCGTGCTCCCACAGCCGGATGACGGTCCAGCCGGACGACTCGAGGACCGCAGTGACGTGCCGGTCCCGCGCGACAGTCCTGGAGATCTTGTCGACCCACCACTGGGTGCGGGTCGGGAACATGTCCGCGAGGGACCGCCTGCCGCGGCGCGCCCACTCCTCAGGGTTGCCGTGCCACAGGTCCCCGTCCACGAACACGGCGAGCCGGCAAGAGCGCACGACGAGGTCCGGCCGGCCCGGCACGTCGCGGGCGTGAAGGCGGTACCTCATGCCGGCGCGGTGAAGGGCCTGGCGCAGCGCTAGCTCGGCCTTGCTGTCCTTGTTCCGGACCCGGCTCATGATGCGGCTCGTGACCGCGGGGTCGCGCGGGCCGGGACGCGCGTCGCGTGCCGGTGGCTCCCCGGGGCTGGGCGGCGGGCGCGCTGGTCAGCGCGCGGCCGGCGGGAGAGCGGCGGCGACGGCCCCTGCGAACACCTCTCCTAGCCGGACGGGAAGGAAGCGGCCCTGCGCTGATCAACGGCCCGGCTGCCGCCGGTGGACCTTCCGCGCGGCGCCCCCGAATGCGCCGCCGACGACCCCGTCCGCCGCGGCGCGCGCGTCGGCCTCCGTGGCGTAGGCCGCCCCGGCGGCGGCGAGAACGTTCCCCTCGCCGTCGGTCAGCCGCCACGACCAACCCCCGTCCGGACGCTGGTACACCAAGCGGGTCGTCATCGCTCGCTCCTGTCGGCCGCCCCGGCCCGCGGCCGTACCCGCCGCCCCGGCCGCAGACGCCGACGTTGTCCGATCGTCAACGGCCCGGGTCGCGATCGTCATGCGGCCGGCGGCTCGTCCTCCTCCGCCTCCGCCTCCAGGTCGCCCCGGACGAACCGAGCGCTCCACGCCGCGACGGCCGCTACCCGCTTGACGTTCTCCTCGTCCATCCCGGCGACGAACGGCGGCACGCAGCGGCTCTCGGTGAGCGCGCCGCCCGTAGTGTCGCCACGCTCGTAGCCGAACAGGGAGAACCAGGCGAGGACGTGCTCGGCGGGGAGCGGCTCGCGCCCGCCGACCTCCACGACGAACCCGCCCGCGGCGGCGATGAGCCCTGCGGCGATCCCGTCCCACAGGGTGCTGGCGGTGAGCTGAACGACGACCACGTCGGAGTTCTGGATCACCTTCCGGGCGACAGGGCCGCCTGCGGTGTTGAAGATCGGGACGTCGGGCAGGCCCTCCCGGAGCGCGGAGAAGTCCTCCCACCACGTCGGCTTGTAGCCGCCCGCCAGCACCGTGAGCTGGCCGGTGACGCCGAAGTCCTCGCCTTCCGCGACGAGGAGCTGGTCGGAGTAGACCGTTCTGGCCTCGGTGCTCGCGCCGACGAGGCCGAGCTCGACCGCCCCGTTGCCCCGGGTCCAGAGCGCGCTCACGCCTTCCGCGTCGACGACGGCGAGCAGGACGAGCTCGCACTTCGGGAGCCGGTCGGGACCGAGGCCGAGGTAGCGCTGCAGGACGAAGTTGATCGACCAGCCGCCCGGGAGGCAGAACGCCTGCCGGGAACCGTCGAGCGCGTCGAGGTACCCGATCCGGTTGAAGTGGTGGACGTCGAAGAGCGCGGCGACCGGCTTCTGCTCCTCGCCGAAGATCTGGACGTCGGTGACGACCCGCTCGAGCATCCGCGACGTCCACTGGTGGAGCCACCGGTCGATCCGGTGGGCAGGGTCCCCCATGTGTTCCGGGTGCGCGATCATGAACATCTCGTCGTCGGCGCTGATCCGGCTGGCGTTGAGGATCTGCGACCGCGCGCGCTGCCAGCCGCTCTCGAGGCAACGCCGGACGCCGTCCATCAGCCGGTCGTTCGCCTCGCGGATCTGCTCGAAGTCCGCGAACTCTCTGGGCAGCGAGGCGTCGGCCGCGTCCGGAGGCAGACCCGCACCCTCGGGGTCAGGGGCCCGCCTGCCCGGCGCGCCTTCCAGGCCCGCGCCGGGCAGGCGCGCCGGGTCCGCCGGCTCCGTCGGCTGGGGCGTCTCGTTGCTCATCGGCTTCGTCCCTCTCGTAAGGCGGCCCTGCCCGCTGCGGTCCCGGGGACGTCATACAATAACACGTGAACACAAAAACATAGCCAGACATACTGGATGTCCTATGCTGCTGATCGGGTATGGGACTACAGTCCGCCGCTGTTACGACCGAAGGAGCATGCACATGCGTGAAGCCAAGCCCGGCCTCGCCCCCGCGCGGCCGCTACGAGAGGAAGACATGACCGACCAGTCTGAGCCCGGAACCAGGCCCGGCAAGAACCTGTCCGTCCGCCTTCCCGGCACTCACCTCGACATCGTGAACGGCCTCGCCCAGATCGACGGCGTGACGATGGGCGAGGTGATCAGGCACGCCGTGCTCGCGTATGGGGAGATGCGCCGTCAGCAGCCCGAGTTCAGGGACCAGGTCGATCGCGCGAAGCGCCAGCTGGACGCCGTCCTTACGGTCAGCGGCCCGTCGTCCTGACCGGCGGACCTCCGTGACGTGCGCGTGCCGCCTCGTCGTCCACGTGTCCCCGCACCCGGACGACGAGGCGGTCGGCGCGCCCGCGACGCTGCTCGGCCTGGCAGAGGCCGGTTGGCGGGTCGCGAAC
>JBHENF010000075.1:0-12568 GCA_046262175.1 Mycobacteriales bacterium | reverse complement strand
GCCGAGCCGTACATCCCGCGCAAGGCCATCCGCCACCTGCAGAAGGGCCGCGTCGTCATCTTCGGCGCAGGTGCAGGGATGCCGTTCTTCTCCACAGACACCGTCGCGGCGCAGCGCGCGCTGGAGATCGGCTGCACCGTGCTGCTCATGGCGAAGACCATCGACGGCGTGTACGACGACGACCCGCGCACCAACCCGGATGCGGTGAAGTTCGACGCGGTCAGCTACACCGAGGTGCTCGCCCGCGCGCTGAAGGTCGCCGACGCCGCCGCCTTCAGCCTCTGCATGGAGAACAACCTGCCCATTGTCGTGTTCAACCTGATGGAGGACGGCAACATCGCGCGCGCCGTCCGCGGTGAGAAGATCGGGACCCTGGTCAGCGCGGAAGGACAGCAGTGATCGACGAGACGCTCCTCGACGCCGAGGAGAAGATGGAGAAGGCCGTCACGGTCGCCAAGGAGGACTTCGGCGGCATCCGTACCGGTCGCGCGACCCCGGCGATGTTCAACAAGATCGTCGTCGACTACTACGGCGCGATGACCCCGGTGAACCAGCTGTCGTCGCTGACGGTGCCCGAGCCGCGCATGGCCGTCATCAACCCCTACGACAAGGCCTCCCTGGGCCTGATCGAGCGCGCCATCCGCGACTCGGACCTGGGCGTCAACCCGACGAACGACGGCTCGATCATCCGGATCGTCTTCCCGCAGCTGACCGAGGAGCGCCGCAAGGAGTTCGTCAAGGTCGCGCGCACTAAGGCGGAGGACGCGAAGATCTCGATCCGCAACATCCGTCGCCGCGCCAAGGAGGAGCTCGACCGACTGGCCAAGGACGGCGAGACCGGTGAGGACGAGGTGGCGCGCGCCGAGAAGGAGCTCGAGAAGACGACGGCGCAGTACGTCGGCGCGGTCGACGAGCTGCTCCGGCACAAGGAATCCGAGCTGCTCGAGGTCTGATGGCGACGGAATCGGTGACAGCCACGCTGCCGGAGGCGGCTCCGGAGAAGACCGGTCGCGCCGGCCGTAACCTGCCAGTGGCGATCGCCATCGGGCTCGGGCTGGGGCTGCTCGTCACGGTGCCGCTGTTCTCGCCGTACAAGTGGGTCTTCATCGTCGTGGTCGCCGGCGCGATGTGCGTCGGGACGTACGAGGTCGTCAAGGCGCTGCGCACTCTCGGTGCGCAGCCGCCGCTCGCCCCGCTGCTGGTCGGCGGGGTCGCGATGGTCGTCCTGGCGTATCGGGAGGGATCCGAGGCGCTGTTCGTCGCCCTGGTGCTCACCGTCCTGTCCTGCCTGGTCTGGCGGCTCGCCGACCCCGCCGAGGGCTACCTGCGCGACGTCGCGGCGAGCACCTTCACCGCGGCGTACGTCCCGTTCCTCATCAGCTTCGCCGCACTGCTCACGGTGCCCGCCGACGGGCCGCGCCGGGTGACGGCGTTCATCGCCACGGTCGTCTGCAGCGACGTCGGCGGCTACGCCGCGGGCGTGCTGTTCGGCAAGCACCCGATGGCGCCGAGCGTCTCGCCCAAGAAGTCCTGGGAGGGCTTCGCCGGCTCGGTGCTCGCCTGCGCGGCCGCGGGCGCGATCTTCTTCACCACGCTGTTCGACGCGTCCCCGGTGCTCGGGGTGCTGTACGGGCTCGCGGTGGTAGGTACGGCAACGCTCGGCGACCTGGGTGAGTCGATGGTGAAGCGCGACATCGGCATCAAGGACATGGGCACGCTGCTGCCCGGCCACGGCGGCCTCATGGACCGCCTCGACTCGCTGCTGCCGACCGCCCCGGTCGCGTTCCTGCTGCTCAGCCTGTTCCTCGGCTGATCGGGAAGATCAGGGGTTCTCCGTACGCTGAACCACCGTGACCTCCCTGCCGCTGGTGTTCGACGCGCCCAAGCGCGCGCTGCCACCGCGCCACCTCGTGGACCTCGACGCGGCCGGGCGCCGCGAGGCGGTTGCCGCGCTGGGGGAGAAGCCGTTCCGCGCGGACCAGCTCGCTCGCCACTACTTCGCCGGGCACACGCCCGAGCAGATGACCGACCTGACGCCCGCGCTGCGGGAGCGGCTCGGCGCCCTGCTGCCACCCCTGCTCACTCCGGTGCGCGCGATCGACTGCGACGGCGGCGACACGGTCAAGACGCTGTGGCGCGGCCACGACGGGACGCTGATCGAGTCTGTGCTGATGCGCTACGCCGACCGCACCACCGTCTGCGTCAGCAGCCAGGCCGGCTGCGGGATGGCCTGCCCCTTCTGCGCCACCGGCCAGGCGGGACTGACCCGCAACCTGTCGACGGGCGAGATCGTCGAGCAGGTCGTCGCCGCGACCCGCACCGAAGGCGCGCGCGGCGGCCGCGTCAGCAACGTCGTCTTCATGGGGATGGGTGAGCCGCTCGCCAACTACAAGCGGGTCATCGGCGCCGTGCGCCGGTTCGTGGAGCCGGCCCCGCACGGGCTGGGGATGAGCCAGCGGAACATCGTTGTCTCGACGGTCGGCCTCGTGCCGGCCATGCGCACGCTGACCCAGGAGGGGCTGCAGGTGACGCTTGCGCTGTCGCTGCACGCGCCCGACGACGAGCTGCGCAACACGCTCGTCCCCGTCAACACCCGGTGGCCGGTGAGCGAGGTGCTGTCGGCCGCCTTCGACTACACCCGGACGACCGGCCGCCGGCTGTCGATCGAGTACGCGCTCATCAAGGACGTGAACGACCAGCCGTTCCGCGCCGACCTGCTCGCGAAGCGGCTCAAGGGCAAGCTCGTGCACGTCAACCTCATCCCGCTGAACCCGACCCCGGGCAGCGAGTGGGACGCCTCCCCGAAGCCGGTGGAGAAGGAGTTCGTCCGCCGGCTGCGCGCCGCGGGGATCGCCACGACGGTTCGCGACACCCGCGGCCAGGAGATCGCCGGCGCCTGCGGCCAGCTCGCCGCCCTGGACTAGTGGTTCGCACCGCTGGCTTCGTCGGCGGTCGGCGGCGCCCCCTGCCTACGAAGATCTTCGCGGCTATGGACGCGTCAGGACCCGTACTGGGCCGCGAAGACCATGCGCCCGCGCGACGTGGGCGCCGGCCGGGGTTTTGGAGTGGTGTCCGGATGCCCCCGGATCTTTCGGCGAGATGACGCGGTCGCCTGGCCGGCGTCTTCGTGACCTGCTTGCCACTGTGGCAACGTGCTTCTCGGCGGCCGCCTGCCGCCGGCTCGTGCTGATCGTCGGCGCTCGAGCGGCGTGCGACCAGGGGGGAACGTCGGTCGCAGCGGCATCAGCTGAAGAAGCGGAAGCCCAGCTCGGCCAGCTGCGACGGGGTCGCCGCCGGAGCCACGCTGGAGCGACTCTCGGAGCTGCCCCGCTGCCACTGCGCGTACGTCTCGGCGAAGTCGCCGGCGGGCGTGGCGAAGTCCTTGCAGTACGAGCAGCCGAACCAGGGCGTGCCGGCGGGGATGCCGCGGGCGTCCAGGTACGCCGCGCGCAGGTCGCTCGTCATGTGCAGCGAGTCCCAGGCGTGCCCCATCTCGTGGGCGACGACGTGGCGCAGCAGGGCGTCGCTCTCGGCGGCGCAGCTGCCGACGAAGACGTCGACCGCGTGCCGGTCGTAGTAGGTGAGCCCCTTGAGCGACCCCCGGCCGGGCAGGAACTGCACGGTCACGCCTGCTGGGACCGGGTGGCGCAGGTCGGCCAGGGCGGCCTCGCCGCGGCGCTGCTGCCAGCCGGCGCCTGAGCAGTCCCCGGAGGGGGCGGCGACGGCGACCGGGCGGGGGCGACGGACCCGCGCGACGCGAGCAGGTACGACGTTCCGTACGGCGACCGCCTTGGTGGGGGCGACGGGCTTGGCGAAGGTGAGCGCGATCGGCTGCGGCGCAACGAGGTCCACGGCGAGCACGCGGCCCTGCGGCGCGGCGACCGGGGGCCGCGCGGCGGCCTCGTGCGAGCCGCCCGCCAGGCCCGCGAGAACTGCCGTCAGGATCCCGGCGGACACCCAGGCCTTGGGGGCCTCGAGCGGGCGGGCGATCCGCAGCGTCCTCACCCCTTGGTAGTCGGTTCGCATCAGCAGACCCTGTAGCCCGGCCTGGTCAGGAATGACTACGCGACTACCCACGGCTGCGCGTGTGCAGACACGCGAACGGCAACGGGCTCGCGGGCTCGTGCGGGTACGTCCGGAGTTGTCCGGCTCAGCGGGAGAAGAACCTGGCGCCGAGGGAAGCGAGCGCCGCAGGACCCGGCATCGCGGCGATCTTCGTTCTGCTGTCGGAGGTGCCCCGCTGCCACTGCGCGTAGGTCTCGGCGAAGTCGCCGGCCGGCGTGGCGAAGTCGCTGCAGTAGCTGCAGCCGAACCAGGGGGTGCTCGCGGGGATGCCGCGCAGCGCCTTGTAGGCAGCGCGGTCCGCGGCCGTCATGTGCGCGGCGTCGTACGCGTGGCCCATCTCGTGCGCCGTCACGTGGCGCAGGAGCGTCCACGACTCGCTGCTGCACGGGCGGACGAAGACGTCGACGTGGTGCCGGGCCGGGTACGTCAGGCCGAGGAAGCCGGAGCGGCCGGCCTGGAAGGCGACGGTGACGCCGGCGGGCGTCGGGTGGCGCAGGCTGGCGAGGGCGCGGCGGCCGCGAGCTGCCTGCCAGCCGCTGCCGCTGCAGACGTCGGTCGGGGTGCTGTTCGTCGTCGGCTTCGTCACGGGGTGGGCCGGCTTCGCCACCGGCTTGGGGGCCGCCTTCGGCGCGGTCTTCGCGACGGGGGCGGCCACCGGGGCGGCGACCGGGGCGGCCACCGGGATGGCGGCGGCCGGAGCCTGCGCGGCGAACGACGGCGTCACCGCAACGGGCGCGTCGTCGGCGTTCGCGACGACCGGCGCTACGGGGGACTCGGCGGACGCCGTCGGCACGAGCTGGCCGGTGAGGCCGGCGGTGACCACGAGCGACAGCGCGCCGGCGGTGAGCCAGGTGCGGCGGTCGGTCCGTGCGAAGCGCATGTGGGATCACTCGGCGTGATCGGCTACATGCTGTAGTCACTGCTCACGATGCGTGACTGCCAGCGTGGCCGGCCGGACAGAGCGGCAGGAACCGGGCTGCCCGCCACGATCACCGCGCGTGGCGGAGCCGGACCTGGGAGACTGATCGGGTGACGGTGCGCGACGTGGTGCTGCTGGGGGCGACCGGCTCGGTCGGCAGCCAAGCCGTCGACGTCGTCCAGCGCAACCCCGACCGCCTGCGTGTCGTCGGCCTCGCCGCGGGCGGCGAGCGCGTCGAGCTGCTCGCCCGCCAGGCGCTGGACCTGCGCGTCGAGGTCGTCGCGGTCGCCAAGGCGACGGCGGCCCAGGACCTGCAGCTCGCCTTCTACGCGGAGGCGCAGGCGAGGGGGTTCAGCGCGGGCGCGTACGAGATCCCGAAGATCCTGGCCGGCCCGGACGCGGCCGCCGAGGTCGCCGCCTGGCCGTGCGACGTCGTCCTCAACGGCATGACGGGCTCGGTCGGGCTCGCGCCGACGCTGGCCGCACTCGAGGCCGGCCGGACGCTGGCGCTGGCCAACAAGGAGTCGCTCGTCGCCGGCGGCCCGCTCGTCACCCCGTACCGCGACCGGATCGTGCCCGTGGACTCCGAGCACTCCGCGCTGGCCCAGTGCCTGCGCGGGGGTCGGGCCGACGAGGTGCGTCGGCTGGTGCTGACGGCGAGCGGCGGCCCGTTCCGCGGGCGTACCGAGCTCTCGGACGTGACGCCGGAGCAGGCGCTGGCGCACCCGACGTGGGACATGGGCCCGGTGGTCACGATCAACTCGGCGACGCTGGTCAACAAGGGGCTCGAGCTGATCGAGGCGCACCTGCTCTTCGCGATCCCGTACGAGCGGATCGACGTCGTCGTCCACCCGCAGTCGCTGGTGCACTCCATGGTCGAGTTCGTCGACGGGTCGACGCTGGCGCAGGTCAGCCCACCCGACATGCGGCTGCCGATCGCACTGGGCCTGGCCTGGCCGGACCGGCTGCCGCACGAGGGCTACGGCATGGACTGGTCGACCGCGTCGACCTGGGAGTTCCTGCCGCTGGACGACGAGGTGTTCCCCGCGGTGCAGCTCTGCCGGGCGGCGGGCAGCCGCGGCGGGACAGCTCCTGCAGCGCTCAACGCGGCCAACGAGGAATGCGTCCAGGCGTTCGTCGACGGGCGCCTTCCGTTCGCCGCGATCGTGGAGACGGTGGCGCGCGTGGTGGACGAGCACGACTTTCGGGAACGTCCGAGCCTTGCCGAGGTGTTGAGCACGGAGGAAGAGGCGCGCGCAGCCGCGCAGCGCCTCCTGGGAGAGGCCAAGTGAGGGACAGCGCGTGGCAGTAGCAGGCATCCTGGCGTTCGTCGTCGCGCTGCTCGTCTCGGTGATGATCCACGAGGCAGGGCACTTCCTCACCGCGCGGCGGTACGGCATGAAGGCGACGCAGTTCTTCGTCGGCTTCGGCCCGACCCTGTGGTCCACCCAGCGCGGCGAGACCGAGTACGGCGTGAAGGCGATCCCGGCCGGCGGCTTCGTCAAGATCATCGGTATGACCCCCCTGGAGGAGGTCCCGCCGGGCGACGAGGACCGCGCGTTCTACAAGCAGCCGGCCGGCAAGCGCACCGTCGTGCTGGCGGCCGGCTCCTTCATGCACTTCGTCATCGCGCTCGTCCTGATCCTGATCAGCTCGTTCGCCGTCGGTCGCGTCGTCGAGGGGCAGCCCGCGCTGGCCGCGACCTCCGACTGCGTCGCCGCTGACGCCGCCGCGAAGTGCGACTCGCCCGGTGCCGTACCCGGTCCGGCCAAGGCCGCAGGCATCCAGCCGGACGACGTCGTCGTCGCCATCGGCGGCAAGAAGATCAAGGACAGCGAGGAGTTCGTCCGCACCGTCCGCCGCAGCGCCGGCACGCCCCTGACGCTCACCGTCGAGCGGGACGGGAAGACCCGCGACGTCATGGTCACGCCGGCCAAGGTCCTGCGCCCGTCCCTGGAGGACGAGAAGGTCAAGGAGGAGGTCGGCGCCATCGGCGTCAGCGTCCAGCGCCGGCTCGGGACCGAGCGGGTCGGGCCGGTCGCGGCGCTGAAGGACAGCCGGGAGTCCGCCGGCCTGATCATCAAGGGCATCGGCACGACGCTCACGGACAAGCTCGGCACGATCACCAAGCTGTACGGGGACGACCGCGATCCGGAGGGCTTCATCGGCGTCTACGGCGCCGGTCGCATCAGCGGCGAGGTGCTGGCGAGCCAGGAGACGGCCGGCGTCAAGCTGCTGACCTTCCTGTCGATCATGGCCGGGCTGAACGTCTTCGTCGGCGTCTTCAACCTGCTGCCCCTGCTCCCGCTCGACGGCGGCCACATCGCGGTGCTGCTGTTCGAGCAGGCGCGCGACCGCATCAAGCGGCTGTTCGGCTACCGCGGCGCCCTGCAGCGGGTCGACCTGACCAAGCTGATGCCCCTGACGTACGCCGTCGTCCTGGCCTTCGTCGGGCTGACCGTCTGGATCCTCGGCGCCGACATCGTCAACCCCGTACGGCTTCCGCAGTGACCGTGAGCCTGGGCATGCCGACGGCGCCTCCGCCGGTGCTCGCGCCGCGCCGCATGACCCGGCAGATCGACGTCGGCGGGGTCCTCGTCGGCGGCGGCGCGCCGGTGAGCGTGCAGTCCATGACCACCACCGTGACCGCGGACGTCAACGGGACGCTGCAGCAGATCGCCGCGCTGACGGCGACCGGCTGCCAGATCGTCCGCGTCGCCGTCCCCGACCCGGTCGACGCGGAGGCGCTGCCGCGGATCGTGAAGCAGTCGCAGATTCCCGTCATCGCGGACATCCACTTCCAGAGCAAGTACATCTTCGCGGCCCTCGACGCGGGCTGCGCGGCCGTACGGGTCAACCCGGGCAACATCCGCGAGTTCGACGGCAAGGTGGCGGAGGTCGCCCGCGCCGCGCGCGAGACCGGCACCCCGATCCGCATCGGTGTCAACGCCGGCAGCCTCGACAAGCGGATCATGGCGAAGTACGGGAAGGCGACACCCGAGGCGCTCGTCGAGTCGGCGCTGTGGGAGTGCTCGCTGTTCGAGGAGCACGACTTCCGCGACATCAAGATCTCGGTGAAGCACAACGACCCGGTCGTGATGGTCCAGGCGTACCGCCAGCTGTCGCAGGCCTGCGACTACCCGCTGCACCTCGGCGTCACGGAGGCCGGACCCGCGTTCCAGGGGACCATCAAGTCGGCTGTCGCGTTCGGTGCGCTGCTGGCCGAGGGCATCGGCGACACGATCCGGGTCTCGCTGTCGGCGCCTCCGGTCGAGGAGGTGAAGGTCGGGCTCGCGATCCTCGAGTCGCTCAACCTCAAGCAGCGCGGGCTGGAGATCGTGTCCTGCCCGTCCTGCGGTCGCGCGCAGGTCGACGTCTACACCCTCGCCGAGCAGGTGACGGCCGGCCTGGAGGGGCTGACGGTCCCGCTCCGGGTGGCCGTCATGGGCTGCGTCGTCAACGGACCGGGGGAGGCCCGCGAGGCCGACCTGGGCGTCGCCTCCGGCAACGGCAAGGGCCAGATCTTCGTGAAGGGCGAGGTCATCAAGACCGTCCCGGAGTCGCAGATCGTCGAGACGCTGATCGAAGAGGCGATGCGGCTCGCGGGCGAGTACGACGGTCCGTCCGGCGCACCGGCGGTCGGAGTCTCCTAGGCTCGCGCCGTGCTCAGGACCGCGGGTGTGCGCGTCCTGGACAACCGCGATCAGGACGAGGTCCTCGCGCTGCTCGCGCGCGACCCGGTGGCCGACGTCTTTGTCGCCTCGCGTATCGAGGCGGCCGGGGTGGACACCTGGCGGCTGGGCGCGGAGCTGTGGGGGTTCGGCGAACGCGGCCGGCTCGAGTCGCTCTGCTACTCCGGCGCGAACCTCGTGCCCTGCCAGGCCACACCGGACGCCGTCCGCGCGTTCGGCGAGCGCGCCCGCCGCCAGGGCCGCCGCTGCTCGTCGATCGTCGGCCCGGCCGACGCGGTCCTCCCGCTGTGGCGGTTGCTCGAGCCGCACTGGGGCCGGGTCCGGGAGCTCCGGGCCGACCAGCCGCTGCTGACGATCGACGTTCCGCCGAGGGTGGAGCCGGACCCGGAGGTGGCCCGCGTACGGCCCGACCAGGTCGAGGCGCTGCTGCCCGCCTGCATCGCGATGTTCACCGAGGAGGTCGGTGTCTCCCCGCTGGCCGGCGGCGGCGGCGCGCTCTACCGGGCGCGGGTGGAGGAGCTGGTCGCGCAGGGCCGGGCCTTCGCGCGGTTCGACCGCGGGCAGGTCGTGTTCAAGGCCGAGATCGGAGCGGCGACGCGGGCGACCGCGCAGGTGCAGGGCGTGTGGGTGCATCCCGACCTGCGCGGCCAGGGCACTGGCACCAGCGGCACGGCGGCCGTCGTGCTGGCGGCGCAGGCCAGCACAGCGCCCGTGGTGAGCCTGTACGTGAACAGCTTCAACACCGCCGCGCGGCGCTCGTACGAGAAGGTCGGCTTCCGCGAGGTCGGGACGTTCGCCAGCGTCCTGTTCTGAGCGCCGCCGCCGCCCATGATCCACGGAAGCTTTCCGGCCGTGGCGCCGCAACTGGGGCCGGGTCCGCGGCGTGGATCACGAGGAGCGCGCGCGAGTCAGGCGCTACGGGTCAGCCGCAGGGAGCCGACCGCGTCCGTCGTACGCCAGAGCTGCGCGATCTCGTCCTCGATGGGTACCCGCGGCTTCACGCGCCGGGACGCGAGTCGACCGCCAGGGCGTGACGCGGGCCACAGATCACCGTGTGCTGGACTTCCCGCATGCCTTTGCAGCTCAAGCCCGGCACCGCCTGGGCGGACGTCTACGCCCGCGCCCGCGCCGCCGCTCCTGAGGCTTTCGACGAGGACCGGATCCTCAACCTCGCCGGCGGGGAGTGGAAGCGGAGCGGGACGCCGGGGGAGCACGTGACGCCGGTCGACGGGTCGCAGATTCAGGGCCCGCCGCGTATCGATCACGACGACGCCGTGACCGCGGTCGCGCAGGCCGCGGACGAGCACAAGGCCTGGTCCGCAGTCGACCTCGACGAGCGCAAGAGCCGGGTCGCCGCGGCCGTCGCGGAGATGCGCGTGCACCGCGACACCCTGGCGCTGCTGCTGGTCTGGGAGATCGGCAAGCCGTGGCGGCTCGCGTGCGCGGACGTGGACCGGGCGCTGGACGGCGTCGACTGGTACCTGCAGGAGATCGAGCGGCAGATCGACGGCCGTACGCCGCTCCCAGGCCCGGTCAGCAACATCGCGTCCTGGAACTACCCGATGTCCGTGCAGGTCCACGCCGAGCTCGTGCAGGCCCTCGCCGGCAACGCGGTCGTCGCGAAGACCCCGTCGCAGGGCGGCTTCCACACCCTGACGCTGGCGCACGCGTTCATGCGCCGCGCGGGTCTGCCGGTGACGCTGCTGTCCGGCGTGGGCGCGCAGCTCGGCGACGCCCTCATCAGCGCCCCGGAGATCGGCGCGCTGGCCTTCGTCGGCGGACGGGCCAACGGTCGGAAGGCGGCCACCACGCTCGCTGACACCGGCAAGCGTCACTTCCTCGAGCAGGAGGGCCTGAACGCCTGGGGCATCTGGGACTTCAGCGACTGGTCCTCGCTGAGTGCCCACCTGAAGAAGGGCTTCGAGTACGCCAAGCAGCGGTGCACCGCCTACCCGCGGTACGTCGTGCAGCGCGAGCTGTTCCCGGAGTTCCTCGAGATGTACCTGCCGGTCGCGCAGTCGCTGCGCTTCGGTCACCCGCTCGCCGTCGACGGCGCGGACGACCAGCTGCCCGAGCTCGACTTCGGTCCGGTCATCCATGCCACGAAGGCCGGCGAGCTGCGCGAGCGGTACGCCGAGGCCGTCAGCGGCGGCGCGATCCCGCTGTACCGCGGCGACCTCGAGGACGGCCGCTTCCTCGGCGGTCAGGACAGCTCCGCCTACGTCGCCCCCGCCTGCGTCCTCGGTCCGGCCAGCAACTGGTCGCTGCAGCACGCCGAGCCGTTCGGGCCGCTCGACTCCGTCGTCATCGTGGACACCGAGGCCGAGCTGCTGGCGCAGATGAACGCCTCCAACGGCTCCCTGGTGGCGTCCGTCGCCACCGACGACGCCGACTTCGGCGCGCGGATCGCGGAGGAGCTGCAGGCTTTCAAGGTCGGCATCAACAAGCCCCGCAGCCGCGGTGACCGCGACGAGGTCTTCGGCGGCAAGGGCGCGTCGTGGAAGGGCGCGTTCGTCGGGGGCGACCTGCTGGTGCAGGCCGTGACCGAGGGGGACGGCCAGCTGTACGGCAACTTCCCGTCGTACTCGCTCTACCCCGAGACGGTCTGACGCGCCGTCGCCAGGCCGTGCAGGACGAGGTCCACGCGCCCGCCATCGACCTCGACCACGTCGGCCACGGCACGGCCGGCCTCAGCGACGTCGGCGACGCTGCGGGCGCCCTTCTCGCACAGCGCCCGGGCGAGCAGCCCCTTCGTGTACTTGTTGTCGTGGCTGACGACGCTGCGCGTGCCGCCCGTCTCTCGAAGCACCCGTACCTGCACCGCATGCGGGACGCGGGCGAGGTTTGCGTACGGGCCTGACCGCAGGTCGACGATCAGGCCGCGCTGCGCCGCCAGCTCCGGCTCGAGGACGGGTCGCCAGAGCGCGGCGAGCGAGCCGAGGCCCGGCACGGACGTGCCGCCGGACAGCCGGTAGGCCGGGATCGGGTCGGTCGGCGTCAGCAGCCCGAACAGCGCGCTCGCGATCCGGAGCGACGCGTTCGCGCGACGCCGTCCGGCGGCCGACAGGGTCGCGTACGACAGCGCTTCGTAGACGACGCCCGTGTAGCGGCGGATGGCCGGCAGCGTGCCGGACGTGGTGAGCCGGACGTTCTTCGCAGCTTCGTCGGGGGAGCAGGCGAGCGCCCGCTGGAGCTGCTCCGGATCGGCGTCCTGCAGGGCCTGGACCAGGTGCGCGCGGGTGGCGCTCAGCGCCGGCGCCGAGAGGCGATCCAGCTCCAGCGGCCGACCGCGGCCACCGGCTGCCTTGCCCTCGGACGGCGGCAGCAGGACGAGCACCCGCGGAAGGCTAGGTGACGAACATCGCGCCCGTTGCGCGTAACGGGCGGGCGCCGGGCAGCGACACCACGAAGGTGGGCAGCGCAGCAGGGCGGACGCCTGTCTTCGTCGACCCCAGCGGTCGGCGCGGCCGGGTGCTCTCGCGCATCTGCTGGACGCTCGGCGCGCTCATGGCCGGATACGTCGCGCTGGTCGTGATCTCCCTGCTCGGCCCGCCGGGACTGTCGAAGCTGAGCCTGCCCGGGCTGGGTCCGGTCCTGCCTGGCCCCGCGCCCGCTCCGCTAGGCACCGGCGACGGACGGCGCCGGCGGCCGGCCCAGGTGATGCCGCGGCCCAGCCCGATGCCGCGGCCGAGCACCTCGAGCCCGAGCCCCTCCCCGCTGCCCAGCGCGGCGGCGACACCCCCGCCGCGCCCGCCATCGGCACCGGCGCCGCTCCGTCCCTCCCCGCGTCCGAGTCCGCGTCCGACGCCGGCATTGCCCAGCGCCGCGGCGTCGGCGCAGGCCTCACCCCGACCGTCCGCGACCGCGGCGCCAGGGCAGAGCAGCCCGCGCC
>JBHENF010000074.1:0-8549 GCA_046262175.1 Mycobacteriales bacterium | reverse complement strand
GACCAGCACCCCGAGCGTCGCGGCCGCGAACACGATCAGCATCGGACTCAGGGCGCTGTAGAGGATCTGCGGTGCCTGGATGTCGGTGGGCACGTGCTACCGCCTTGCCGTCTGAGTCAGCTGCGTGGGCGCGGGGTCCTTGACGCCCGCGTCGTGCATGGTCGCGTTGACCGCCGGCCGAATGATGTCGGTCAACGGCTTGGGGTAGACGCCGAGGAACACCATCAGCGCGAGCAGCGGCGCGACGGCGACGACCTCGCGGAGCCTGAGGTCCTTCATGTGCTCGTGCGCCGACGACAGCGCGCCCTGCATGGTGCGCTGGTAGACGAGCAGGATGTAGAGCGCCGCGAAGATGATGCCGATCGTTGCGAAGACCGCCGCGACTTCGTACCGCTGGAACGTCCCGACCAGCACGAGGAACTCGCTGATGAACGTCGACAGCCCGGGCAGCGCGAGCGACGACAGGCCGGCGACGAAGAACAGGCCGGACAGGACCGGCGCGACCTTGCCGATCCCGGAGTAGTCGCCGGCCAGGCGGCTGCGGCCACGCACGACGAGGAAGCCGACGACGAGGAACAGCGCGCCGGTCGACAGGCCGTGGTTGACCATGTAGAGCACCGCGCCGGTCTGCGCCTGCGAGGTGAACGCGAAGCAGCCGAGGCCGATGAACCCGAAGTGCGCGACAGAGGTGTAGGACACCAGCCGCTTGAGGTCCTTCTGGCCCATCGCCAGCAGCGCGCCGTACAGGATCCCGATGACGCACAGGACGATGACGTACGGGGCGAGCTTGCGTGACGCGTACGGGAACAGCGGCAGGCAGTAGCGCAGGAAGCCGAACGTGCCGACCTTGTCGAGCACGCCGACCAGCAGCACCGCGCCGCCGACCGGGGCCTCGGCACCGGCGTCCGGCAGCCAGGTGTGGAACGGGAACAGCGGCGCCTTGATGGCGAACGCGATGAAGAAGCCGAGGAACAGCAGGATCTGCGTGGTGTGGCTGAACTCCAGTTTGGTCAGCTCGCTGAACGCGAAGGTGCCGTTGCCCTTGTTGGCACTCGCGACGTACAGCCCGATGACCGCGGCCAGCATGAGCAGCCCGCCGAACAGGCTGTAGAGCAGGAACTTCACGGCGGCGTACGAGCGCTTCGGGCCGCCGTAGCTGCCGATGAGGAAGTACATCGGGATGAGCATCGCCTCGAAGAAGACGTAGAACAGGAACACGTCCGTCGCCGCGAAGACGCCGATCATCATCGTCTCGAGCACGAGCAGCAGCCCGAAGAACGTCTTGACGCTGCGGCGGTGTGGCGGGTTCGGGTCCGCGGGGTCGAGGGCCGGGTCCGCGTCGTACCAGCTCGCCAGTAGCACGACCGGAACGAGCACGGCGACCAGCGCGATGAGGACGAGCGCGATGCCGTCCGCGCCGACGGCGTACTGGACGCCGAATGCCGGAATCCACTCGTGCGTCTGGACGAACTGGAAGCGCGGGCCCTTCGGCGCGAAGTCGGCGCACATGACGATCGTCAGGACGAGCACGACCAGCGACGTGACGAGCGCGACCTGCTTGGCCAGCGCGGGCCTGGTCCGCGGCAGGGCCGCGAGGAGCAGCGCGCCGAGCAGCGGCACGATCCCGATGATCGTCAGCCAGGGTGCGTCGCTCATGTCGCGAGCCTGAGCGCCAGCAGGGCGGCGACCACGAGGGCGGCACCTCCGAACATCGACAGTGCGTACGAGCGCACGAACCCGGTCTGGGTGCGGCGCAGGCGGCCCGAGCCGCCGCCAATCCCCGCGGCGAGTCCGTTGACGGCGCCGTCGATCCCCCGGTTGTCGAGGAAGACGAGCGCACGCGTCAGGTACTGGCCGGGGCGCATCAGCACCGACTCGTTGAGCGAGTCGAAGTAGAGGTTCTTGCGAGCTGCGACCGTGACCGGCGTGACCGCGACGGGCGGCGTGGTCGGGACCGCGCGGCGGCCGAACTGCACGAAGGCGGCCGCGACGCCGCCGCCCACCACGAGCAGCGTCAGGATCGTGAGCACGCCCGGGTTGATGGTGTGCACGCCGATCTCCTCGCTCCGACCGACCGACGGCTCCAGCCAGTGCTGCAGCCCGCCGCCGAGGGTGAGCAGGAAGCCGGACACGACCGATCCGACGGCGAGCACGATCATCGGCCCAGTCATCGTCAGCGGGGACTCGTGCGGGTGCACGTCGTCGGTCCAGCGCTTCTCGCCGAAGAAGGTCATCGCCATCAGGCGCGTCATGTAGTAGGCGGTCACCGCGGCGCCGAGGAGGGCGACCGTGCCGAAGACGTAGCCGCGCAGGCCGCCCTCGTCGTACGCCGCCTCGATGATCTTGTCCTTGGAGAAGAACCCGGCGAACGGCGGCAGCCCGATGATCGCGAGGTAGCCCATGAGGAAGCAGCCGAAGGTCACCGGCATGACCTTGCGCAGCGCGCCGTAGCGGCGCATGTCCACCTGGTCGTTCATGCCGTGCATGACCGACCCGGCCGACAGGAACATGCAGGCCTTGAAGAAGCCGTGCGTGAGCAGGTGCAGGATCGCGATCGCCGCGGCGCCGGGAATGCCGACAGCCAGGAACATGTAGCCGATCTGGCTGACCGTCGAGTAGGCCAGCACCTTCTTGATGTCGTCGTACGCGCAGCCGATGACGCAGCCGATCACGAGCGTGATCGCGCCGATGATGCTGACGACGGTGCGCGCGGTGTCGGTCTGCTCGAAGATCGGAGTCGCCCTGGCGATCAGGTAGACGCCGGCCGTCACCATGGTCGCGGCGTGGATGAGCGCCGACACCGGGGTGGGGCCCTCCATGGCGTCGGGCAGCCAGGTCTGCAGCGGGAACTGCCCAGACTTGCCGCAGCCGCCGAGCAGGAGCAGCAGACCGATCGCGGTGGCCGCGCCGGTGGTCAGCATCTCCGCGGAGGAGAAGACGCCGTCGTACGAGGTGGTGCCGAGCGTGGCGAACATGACCATGATCGCCAGCGACAGCCAGACGTCGCCGACCCGGTTGGCGATGAAGGCCTTCTTCGCGGCGGTCGCAGCGGTCGGCTTGTAGAACCAGAACGCGATGAGCAGGTACGAGGCGAGGCCGACGCCCTCCCAGCCGACGTAGAGCGCCAGGAAGCTGTCGCCGAGGACGAGCAGCAGCATCGCCGCCACGAACAGGTTCAGGTACGCGAAGAACACCCGCTTGCGCGGGTCGTGCTCCATGTAGCCGAGCGAGTAGACGTGGATGAGGAAGCCGACGCCGGTGATGAGCAGCACGAAGGTGGCGCTGAGCGGGTCGAACAGCAGCCCGGCGTCGACGGAGAACTTGTTGACGGGGATCCACGAGAACAGGTGCAGGTCGACCGCCCGGTCACTGCGGCTCTTGAGGTCGAAGAAGGCGATCAGGCCGTAGACGAAGGACGCGCCGGTCATGAGGCAGGCGAGGTACGGGCCCCAGCCGTTGGTGCGCCGGCCGCCGAGCAGCAACACCGCGGAGCCGAGCAGCGGCAGCGCGATGAGCAGCCACAGGACCGACAGGGTGCCGTCGGCAGGGACGTACCGGCTGGCGCCCGCAGCGAGCGGGCTCACTGGTCGCCTCCGGAGGTGCGGGACTGCACGGGCCGTCCTCGTCTCGTGCGTGGAAGGTGCATGACCGGTCTCAGTACTTCAGCAGGTTGGCGTCGTCGACCGACGCCGACCGCCGGGTGCGGAAGATGCTCATGATGATCGCGAGCCCGATCACGACCTCGGCGGCGGCAACGACCATGACGAAGAACGCCATGATCTGCCCCTCGAGCGTGCCCGTGATCCGGCTGAAGGTGACGAACGTGAGGTTGACCGAGTTGAGCATCAGCTCGATCGACATGAAGACCAGGATCGCGTTGCGGCGGAGCAGGACGCCGAGCGCGCCGATCGTGAACAGCAGGGCGGCGAGGAACAGGTAGTAGGTCGGGTTCACCGGTGGTGCACCGACTCTCCGCTGTCGCCGACGTGCGGGGTGAACAGCGCCGCGTCGACGCTGCCCGGAGCCTCGGACCCGTCCGGCAGCAGCGCCGGGGTGGAGGCCGCATCGCGCAGCGCGAACACGCCCGGGCCGGGCAGCGGCGTCGGGTGGCTCCCGGCGAACCGGGCGCGCGCGCGGTCGCGCTGGCTGAGGTGGTCGCTGGCCTTCTCCTTGTGCGCCAGCACCATCGCGCCGAGCGCGGCGGTGATCAGCAGCGCGCTCGTCACCTCGAAGGCGAAGACGTACTTGGTGAACAGCAGGCGCGCGATGCCCACGACGTTGCCCTCGGCGTTGGGCTCCTCGAGCCCGACGCCGTCGCCGCCCGTGGTACCGCTGGCGATGGCGCCGATGAGCAGCCCGGCGAAGCCGAGCCCGAGCACGAAGGCCGCGAGCCGCTGGCCGCGGAGCGTCTCGACGAGCGAGTCGCTCGAGTCGACGCCGACGAGCATGAGCACGAACAGGAACAGCATCAGGACCGCGCCCGTGTAGACGATCACCTGCACCGCGGCGAGGAAGGGCGCGTCCTGGGCGGCGTAGAGGCCGGCGAGCGACAGCATCACGCCGGCGAGGAACAGCGCTGCGTGCACCGCGTTGCGGCTCAGCACCATCATGACGGCGGCGATCACGGCCAGCGGGCCGAGGACCCAGAAGGTGATGGCCTCGCCCGTGGAGGCGGCGGCGAGCGTACTCATGCGGGGTCCCCGGCGCGTTGTGAGCGCCAGCGAGCAACGCGCTGGGGTGCGGTCACGAGTCCTCCCGGAGTGGGTCGCCGGAACGGGGGCCGCCCGAGAGCCGGCCCTCGACCCGGTCGTTGCCGGGCACAGCCGAGGCGCGGTTGCCGGCGCCGACGTAGTAGTCGGTGTCGGTGTCTCCCAGCCGCATGGGGTGCGGCGGCTGCTCCATACCGGGCAGCAGCGGCGCGAGCAGCTGGTCCTTCGTGAAGATGAGGTCCTGCCGGCTGTCGTCGGCCAGCTCGTACTCGTTGGTCATCGTCAGCGACCGGGTCGGGCACGCCTCGATGCACAGGCCGCAGAAGATGCAGCGCAGGTAGTTGATCTGGTAGATCGCGGCGTAGCGCTCGCCGGGCGAGAAGCGGCGGTCGTCGGTGTTGTCCGCGCCCTCGACGTAGATGGCATCGGCGGGGCAGGCCCACGCGCACAGCTCGCAGCCGATGCACTTCTCGAGGCCGTCCGGGTGCCGGTTGAGCACATGCCGGCCGTGGTAGCGCGGCGCCGTCGTCTTGACCTGCTCCGGGTACTGCTCGGTGGTCTTCTGCCGGAACATGGTCGCGAACGTCAGCCCGAACCCCTTCACGGGGTCGAGGAAGCTAGCCACGGTGGGTTCCGTCCGGGTTCTCCGAGGCGGGCTTGTCGCTCGGGGTAATGCCGACAACGGGCGGCGACAGCGCGCCCGCACTCACCAGCGAGCGCGGCGTCGCCGGCACGACGAGGTCGAGCGGCGGCGTCGGGAAGCCGCCCTGCTCGAGCGGGAGGAGCTCGAGGCCCGACCCCTCGTCCGACTGCTGGTCCGGCTCGGGCTGGGGCAGCAGGTAGAAGACGGCCAGCACGACCAGGAACACGCCGCCGACGACGAGCAGCAGCATCCGGCGGTTCTCGACCTCGAGGGTCGCGGTGCGGATCGCCGCGACGAGCAGGATCCACACCAGGCTGATCGGGACCAGGCCCTTCCAGCCGAACTTCATGAACTGGTCGTAGCGCATGCGCGGCAGGGTCCCGCGCAGCCAGACGAACACGAAGATGAAGCTGATGACCTTGAGCAGGAACCAGATCAGCGGGAACCAGCCCTCGCTGAAGATGTCGACGCGGGCGAAGAACGGCGGCGGCCGCCAGCCGCCGAGGAACAGCGTCACGGCCAGCGCCGAGACGGTGATCATGTTGATGTACTCGGCGAGGAAGAACATCGCGAACTTCAGCGACGTGTACTCGGTGTGGAAGCCGCCGACCAGCTCGGACTCGGCCTCCGGCAGGTCGAACGGCGCGCGGTTGGTCTCGCCGACCATCGCGATCACGTAGATGACGAAGGACACCGGCAGCGTGACGATGAACCACCGGCTGGACTGCGCCGCAACGATCTCGCTGGTCGACAGCGAGCCTGCGTAGAGGAACACCGCGACGAGCGACAGGCCCATCGCGATCTCGTACGAGATGACCTGCGCGGCGCTGCGCAGGCCGCCCAGCAGCGGGTAGGTCGAGCCGCTCGACCAGCCGGCCAGCACGATGCCGAAGACGCCCAGGCTCGAGCACGCGAAGATGAACAGCACCCCGACCGGCAGGTCGGTCAGCTGCAGCGCCGTCTGATGGCCGCCGACGCTGACCTTCGGCCCGAACGGGATGACCGAGAACGCCAGGAACGCCGGCACCGCCGACAGGAGCGGCGCGAGGACGTAGACCGGCTTGTCGGCCAGCGCCGGGATGATCTCCTCCTTGAG
This sequence comes from Mycobacteriales bacterium, assembly GCA_046262175.1. Classification (GTDB taxonomy): domain Bacteria; phylum Actinomycetota; class Actinomycetes; order Mycobacteriales; family SCTD01; genus RYN-124. Next base: position 2,101 of record JBHENF010000074.1, on the reverse strand, counting down.
CGCCAGCTTCAGGCCGTCCGCCAGCGATTGCAGGTAGCCGCGCGGGCCGACGCGGTTCGGGCCGATGCGCTGCTGCATATACGAGACGATCTTGCGCTCGAAGACGATCGCGAACAGCGTCAGCAGGACGAGCAGCACGAAGACGAACAGCGCCTTGCCGATGGTCAGCCAGAACGGCTCGTTGCCGAAGCTGGTGACGGGCAGCTGCGTGTCCCCATTGCCTGTCGCAAGACTGCCGACCGCGAGGTAGCTGAGCGGACTCATGCGGGACTCCCGGGACTGAGGCGTACGACGTCGCCGGGAGTGGCCGCGAGGTCGCGGCGCACCGCGGCCTCGGGGGTGCGCATCGGCACCCAGACGACGCGGTCCGGCAGGTCGGCGACGACCAGCGGCAGCGTCAGGCTGCCACGGTCACTGCTCACCGTGACGAGCTCGCCGTTGGCCACGCCGATCTCGGCAGCGGTCGCCGCCGACAGGTGCAGGCGCGGCTTCTTGCCGGTGCCGGCCAGGAACGGCTCGCCGTCCTGCAGCGAGCCGTCGTCGAGCAGCCAGTGCCAGGAGGCCAGCACTGCCTCGCCGGCCGCAGGCGCGGGAGCGGGTGCGGGTGCGGGTGCGGGTGCAACGGAAGGGGCCGCCGCGCCCGACGAGCCGGCACCGATGCGGCCGATCTCGGCGCGGGCGGCGTCGACGTCCGGCAGCCCGAGCGGCGTGTCCATCTCGTCTGACAGCACGTGCAGGACGCGCACGTCCGGCAGGGCGCCGCTCGTGCGGAGCACGGCGTCGAACGGACGCGCTCGACCCTCCCAGTCGAGGAAGGTGCCGGCCTTCTCGACGGCCGCCGCCACCGGGAAGACGACGTCTGCGCGGTCGGTGACCGGCGAGCGGCGCAGCTCGAGGCTGACGAGGAATCCGACGTTGTCGAGCGCGTCGAGCGCCAACCACGGGTCCGGGCAGTCGGCAGGGTCGACCGCGCCGACGAGCAGCGCGTCGAGCTCCCCGTCGCGGGCGGCGGCGAGGATGCCGTCGAGGTCGCGACCCCGCTCGGCCGGCAGGTCGCCCCAGCCGACATCGGTGCCGAGGGCACGGCCACCGGGCAGCAGGGTCGGCAGTGCGCCCGCGTCGACCGCACCGCGCTCACCGGCGCGGCGGGGCACCCACGCCAGCTTCGCCCCCACACCGGCGGCGAGTCGCGCGGCCGCGGACAGCGCACCGGGAACCGACGCCAGCCGCTCCCCCACCAGGACGACGGCGTCGCCACCGGCGAGCGCCGTGGCCGCATCGCTGGTCGCGCCGAGCAGGCCGCCGAGGACGTCGGCCTCACCGCCGGGCGCGGTCTGCAGCAGGGCGGCCCCGGTCTTGATGATGCCCGGCGAGGCGAACGGCGCGATCGCGAAGACCTTCGTGCCGGACCGACGGACCGCCTTGCGCAGGCGGAGGAACAGGATCGGCGACTCCTCCTCCGGCTCGAGGCCGGCGAGCAGCACGACCTTCGCCCGGTCGAGGTCGGCGTACGTCGTCTGGAGGTACCGGCCGGCGACGGACGAGGCCAGGAAGTCGAGCTCCTCGTCCGAGTGCGGACGTACGCGCGCGTCGATGTCGTGGGTGCCGAGGACGACGCGGGCGAACTTGCTGTACGCGTAGGCGTCCTCGACGGTGAGCCGGCCACCCGGCAGGACGCCGACGCCCTTGCCCGCCTTCGCGTAGCGGAGGCCGCGGGCCGCCCGCTCGAGCGCCTCGGTCCAGGACGCCTCGCGCAGCCGGCCGGTGTCGTAGTCGCGCACCAGCGGGGACGTGATGCGGTCGGGCTGCGTGGCGTACGTGAACGCCCAGCGGCCCTTGTCGCAGTTCCACTCCTCGTTGACGTCCTCGTCCTGGCCGGCGAGGCGGCGCAGCACCTTGCCGCGCCGGTGGTCGGTGCGCAGCGCGCAGCCAGAGGCGCAGTGTTCGCAGACCATCGGGCTCGAGACGAGGTCGAACGGGCGGGCGCGGAACCGGTAGGCCGCGCCGGTGAGCGCGCCGACGGGGCAGATCTGCACGGTGTTGCCCGAGAAGTAGCTCTCGAACGGGGTGTCGGTGTAGATGGCGACCTGCTGCAGCGCAC
>JBHENF010000073.1:0-6919 GCA_046262175.1 Mycobacteriales bacterium | reverse complement strand
TCCCGTACGCGCTGTTCGTCGGTCGCATCACCCACCAGAAGGGCCTGTCCCACCTGCTGCGCGCGGCGAAGGACCTGCCCGGTCAGCTGGTGCTGTGCGCGGGCGCGCCGGACACGCCGGAGATCGCCGCTGAGACCGAGGCGCTCGTTGCCGAGCTGCAGGCCCACCGCTCTGGGGTCGTGTGGATCCGCGAGATGCTTCCGCGCCAGGACGTGGTGCAGCTGCTGTCGCACGCGACGGTGTTCGTCTGCCCGTCGGTGTACGAGCCGCTCGGCATCGTCAACCTCGAGGCGATGGCCTGCGGGACAGCGGTCGTGGCGTCCGCGGTGGGCGGCATTCCCGAGGTCGTCGTCGACGGCGAGACGGGGCTGCTGGTGCCGCCGGCCGCGCCCGAGCCGCTGGCAGCTGCGCTCACCGACCTGCTGCAGGACCCCGGCGGCGCCGCCGAGATGGGTCGCGCCGGTCGGGCCCGCGCGGTCGAGCACTTCGGCTGGGACGCGATCGCGCGCCGGACGCTGGCGGTCTACGAGCAGGTGCTCGCGCAGCGGTGAGCCGCGGCGCGGACCCGCGCGTTGTCGTCGTCGAGCAGCGGCGTCGGGTCGAGGTCGAGCCCGTGCCGCGCCACGACCTTGAGCGCCATCTCCCGCACCCGCCAGTGCTCATCCGTCAGCGCCTGCGCGAGGGCCGGCATCGCCCGGTCGTCCCACGCCCACAGCAGGCCGCGCACGCCCCACACCCGGCCCCAGTAGGTGTCGACGTACTGCTGCGCGGACTCGCCGCCGAGGACGGCCACCATGGCGGCATCGGGCTCGCGACCCGTGAGCAACGCCAGGCAGGCGCGCAGGACGGTCTCGTGGTCAGCCCGCTCGATCCGCTGCCGAGGCGTCATGTCCGGCGCCGGTGCATCACCAGTCCGACGGCGTGCACGAGCAGGACGGCCAGCAGCCCGTTGGAGACCGAGGCCAGGTAGAGGTGCTTGACGATCTCGAACTCGCCCTCGGCCAGCAGCGCGACCGCGGTGGAGATGGCGGCGGAGGAGGCGAGCAGCAGCAGCACCGGGGGCACCCCGTCTTCGCCGCGGAGACGCCAGGCCGCGGCGGCGGCGGCCAGCCACAGCAGCGGGAGCAGCACCGGCGCGGCGCCCCGCAATCCGCGGCTGAGGCTGCTGAACAGGCAGAGCTTGCAGGTGTCGGCGTACGGCTCCACCCCTGGCTCCAGCGTCCGCGTGCCGAGCGGCGGACTGATCCCGCGTGGCACCAGCTCGGCGGAGGCGGAGGCACCGCGACGGGCCAGCGACAGCGCGCGGCCCGGGTGCTCGAGGTAGAACTGCGCGATCCGCCGCGTCGTCACCGTCTCGAAGAAGTCGCCGAAGCGCGGGTCCCGCAGCGCGTTGCCGCTCTGGTAGATCGCGATGCCCTTGTACGAGACGAGCCCGGGATTCACCCCCAGCTCTTGCAGGTCTGCCGCTGGGTCCGGGCTGAAGCCGAGCAGCTCGACGAACACCGCGTTGTAGCGGTTCGAGGCAGCGAGCTGGGGCGGCTGCCGCTGCAGGTAGCCGACCGACAGGACAACCAGGCCCGCCGCCAGGATCGCCGGCAGCCAGCGACCGCGCCACGACGGGCGGGCCACGAGCAGGACGGCCATCGGTAGGACGAGCGGCGCGTTCTGCGACTTCGCCACCACCAGGGCAGCCGCCGCTGCCGCAATCGCCAGCACGCCCAACACCGACAGGGTCTCCCGCCGCCAGGCGTGCAGAACGGCGGCGACCACCAGCAGCAGCGCCAGCAGCGAGGACGGCTCGGTGTAGAAGCTCTGCAGGTACACGATCAGCCGCGTGTCGGTGAGGACGACCACCAGCAGCGCCGCCGTCAGCGCACGCAGCGCGAGCGGCCCCGGCAGCGCGCGGACGACGAGCCAGACCGCGACGCCGAGCAGCACGGCGTGCGCGAGACCCATCGCCCGGACGTCCAGGTCTGGTCCAGGGTCGAGCCAGTGCACGAGCCGGGCCAGCAGCACCTCCGTCGAGGCGTACGTCTGCGCAGTGCTGCGGCCCGGGACGTAGTGCAGCCACAGGTACTGGAACTGCTTCGGTGCGCCGGCCGGGACGTCCGCGACCAGGTGCAGCGGGCTGAGCACCCGCTTGTAGTCGCCGTTGTCGGCGAGCCCGATGATCGGGCTGCGCAGCAGCTGCAGCAGGGTCGACGCCGTCGTCAGCAGCCCCGCGACCGGACCGAGAGCCATCCGCACCGCGCGGAGGCTACGTGAACAGCTGCCGCGCCCGGTCCGCGACGACGTCCGGCGCCTCCTCGGGGAGGAAGTGGCCGACGCCCTCGAGGACCTCGACCGTCAGATCGTCCGCGTGGTCCTCGTACCCCTTCAGGAACGCGCTGGTGATCACGGGATCTCCCGACCCGCCGACCAGCCTGGTCGGGACGGTGAGCCGCCGGTCGCGGTACCGGCCGCGCATGACCGGCCCCGCCTCACTGAGCAGGAAGGTCCGGTACAGCCGGGCGGACGCGCGTGCCCTGGCCGGCTCCTGGAAGACCTCGCCGTACGTCCGTGGGTCGCCGACGTCGCGCAGGCTGCCGGCCTTCACCGCCTGCTCGACGAGCCGCGGGGTGGCGCGCAGCGCCCACGACGAGAGCACCGGCGTGGACAGCGCCACCTGGTACGCGCCGCGCCAGGACTGCAGCACCCGCAGGTCGACCTTCTGGAACGGGTGGGTGATGCCGAGGGCCAGGAAGCCGCGGAAGCGCTCCGGCGCACGCAGGCAGGCGAGGAAGCCGGTCCAGCCGCCCCAGTCGTGGCCGATCAGCCCGACCCGGTCCAGGCCGAGCGCGTCCATGGTGCCGAGCAGGTCGGTCGCGAGCTGCTCCTTGCCGTAGCCGGACGGCGGCGCGTCGGTCCAGCCGTGCCCGCGCAGGTCGGGCATCACCAGCCGGTAGTCGCCGGCCAGCAGCGGCACCACGCGGTTCCAGCACCACCAGTGCTGCGGCCAGCCGTGCAGCAGGACGAGCGGCGGCGCGTCCTGTGGGCCGGCCTCCGCGACGTGGACGGCGAGGCCGTCCGCGTCCACGGTGCGGTGGGTGACGCCGGACAGGACGGGCATGGGAGCGGGCACGTCGCGCCCCTACCCCGACGGGGCGACGGTGCACGCCCGTTGGACGAAGGAGACAGGTGTGACGACCCCCGGTCTCAGGGGAGCGAACCGCCTGCTGTGTAGAGCAATCCGGGCGGTCGACGCCTTGCCAGTGACGCTTCCATCGGGTGGGTCTTCGAACACCAATTCGAGTGGAGGAGCGCCGGATGACCGTCACCAGCGACCCCTTGCTCGCGCCCCTGGACAACAGCCTCCCGCTGCCCGTGGCGGTGCTGATGTACGCGCTCGACGCAGTGGCGGCGCTGTCACCGGCCGATCTGGAGCCCGCCGTGGCATTGCAGGTCACGTCGACGGTGCTGGTCGCGCAAGGCCGACTCCGGGCGCTCGCACTCAGGCACGTGGCGGATGTCGACACTCGCGGGCTGCACGACGTCGACGGCGTCCCCTCGACGGGCGGCTGGGTGGCTCAGCAGCAGACCAGCATGCCGCGGGCGCATGTCGGACTGGCACGCCAACTCGACCTGGTGCCCCACGTCGCGGCGGCCGTTGCTGCCGGCGAGCTCTGCCTGGACGGTGCCGTCCATGTGCAGCAGGCGCCGCGTCGGGTGCGCCCGCAGGTGGACCGGCCGGACGGCCTCATCGACGGCCAGCCGGGCGACGACGTGATCCGCGCGGTCGTGGTGGACGGCGTCTGCTCCCTGGTCGGTGAAGCTCGGGGCGGCCTGCCGGACGACCACCTGCTGGTCATGTCCCTGCTCGAGACGCTGATGCAGATCGCGCTCAGGCCGGCAGCCGAGATCGACCGGCTCGAGCGCGCCTTTCTCGTCCTGGCGCGTCACCTCGAGCCGGGCCAGCTCAAGCAGGGCCTGGCAGTGCTCACCGACGCCCTCCTTCCGAACCAGCTCGCCGACTCTGCCGACGACGCCGAACGCAACAGACACCTGGCGCTGCGCAAGCACGTCGACCGGGACGGCTGGACGGTCTGCGGTGAGCTGGACGACGAAACCGGCGAGTTGCTGGAGACCGCACTGCGGGCGGTCGAGGCGACGGACCCGGACAACCCGGCTGACACGGCGGCTGCCGCGCAGGCGCGGGCTGCGGACGAGGAGATCTCCATCCGGATACGCAGCCGAGGTCAGCGCCGGCACGATGCGCTCCGCCTGCTGCTGCAGCGACTGTTGGCCAGCAAGGTGCTGGGCAGCCGGGGAAAGATGCCGGTTCAGATCAACGTCACGATCCCGCTGGGCGCGCTGCACGACGAGCCCGGCGCGATGCCCGCCCGCACCGCCTCTGGCGCCACCGTTCCTGCGACGCTCGTTCGCCGGTGGATGTGCGACAGCGCCGTCACCCGGTTCGTGCTCGGTCTCGCCCATCAGGTCGTCGAGTGCAGTCACACCGGACGCACGGCCACTGCCCGTGAACGCCGCATCAAGCACCTCGAGACCGGCGGAACGTGCGAGGGCGCCGGCTGCTCTCGCGGCGACCCGACCGGCGATCCCCTCGTTCCGCACCACGCCGACGCGTACGCCCGCTGCGGGGCGACGACTCTGCGCGACACCGTCTTGTTCTGCGACGTGCATCATCACGATCTGCACGAGGGCGGCAAGACGATCCGCCTGAAGAACGGCCGCTACCTCAACGCCAGCGGCTGGGTCGACACGTAGCGCGGCCAGGGCGTGGTCGTCGAGAAGTTCCCACAGGAGTAGTGGCATTACCGTCGGCAGGTGATCGACGTCGATGCCGTGGAAGCGTCTTGGTCATGCTGCGCGCGATAGTCGTGTCCGGTGCTCCGGGAACAGGAAAGTCCACGGCTGCGAACCATCTGTCGCATGCACTGCACCTGCCTGAGTTGAGCCTTGACTTCCTGAAGGAATCTCTGGCTGATGTCTTGGGGACAGGGGACGAGCAGTGGTCGGATCGTCTGGGCGACGCTGCGGCCGAGGTCGTGTTTCGACTCAGCAAGAACTTCGACGCGTGCGTCGTCGAAGGGTGGTGGCGGGGACAGCGCAGAGATCGCGCGTGCCTGGAGTTTGCCGGTTTCGTCGAAGTGTTCTGTCACTGTGATCCAGCCGTTGCTGCGGACCGGTTCGCCTTACGCCGCGACTCTGGTCGCCACCCAATCCATCGGGACGTGATCAACCCCAACCTGATTGAGCGTGTGGCCGATCTCGCGGCGACGGTAGAACCCCTCGGGATCGGCCCGCTGATCCGCGTCGACACCACAAGTTCGGTTGACTGGCCGTCCCTACCGACGCGGGTGCAGGACCTGATGTGAGCCGCCACGGCGCTCGCACCCACACCAACAAGTGACAGCGATACCCAGAGCCATCTGAGCGAACGTCGCGCAACCGCGCGGGCGGCCAAGGCATCCGTATCGTCGCCCATTGTGGACCGCGCGACGCTGGACGGCTGGTGCGTCCGCCATCTGGGATCGGCCACTGCACACGTCAGCCGCACGATGGGGTACTTCTCCGACGTCGTCGCCGTGACGCTGCTCGACGGCCGCTTGGTCATCGTGAAGGTCCGCGCCGAGCATCCTCGCGTGACCGGGTCCTTTGCCGTCCACGAGTACGCCTTCAGGCAGGGTTTCCCATGTCCAGAACCCCTCGTCGCGCCCGCGCCGTTCGACACCGGCCGGGTCGCGACAGCCGAGGCACACGTCGGTCCAGGCACCGGCACCCAGGCGACCGCAAGGCAGTCCGCTGCGCTGTTTGCAGCTCCGCTGAAGACGACTGCAGCGGCGCCAGGCGCTGGCAGTGACCTGAACCCGCCCCCGGCGTGGGTCCACTGGGATCACGACCAGGCAGGGACCTGGCCGCTTCCTGACGACAAAGAGAACGACCTGAACTCCACCCGGAGCGATTGGATGGACGCGACCGGCGACGCAGTCCGCATTGTTCTGCAGAGCGACCAGGAGGCGCCGCAGGTAGGACACGTCGACTGGGTGCCACAGAACGTCTGGTGGAATGGCGATGGATCCCCGCGCGCCGTTCATGACTGGGACAGCCTGGCAGCGCTCTCCGAGCCCGCGCTCGTCGGCGTCGCGTCGGCGATCTACCTCGAGCGGGCAACCGTGCAGCACTCGGATGCGTTTATCGCTGCCTACCAAGAGCTGACGCGAAAGGCGTGGGCGCCCGCCCAGAGCAGGCTGAGTTGGGCGGCCGGACTGTGGGTGCGGTTATTCGACGCGAAGAAGGACCTGGTGGCAGGGCGCGAACCGACGTTGACCGCCAGCGAAGCGCAAGAACGCGCTGGCCGCACCGGAGAAGGGTAGGTGATGCCGTTCTCGACGGCACCCGGCATGTGGTCATCGAACGACCGGCCTTCTAGACGACGATGGACCGACGAGGCCCTGCACGCGATGTAACGGCGTGCAGCAGTTCACCGAGACGAAGGCGCTTGTGCCGCTGGGCACCAAGACGCGCAGCATGTGGACGTGCGGTTAGTTGTGGCCTTGCCGAAGGTCGCGTCAACAGCAGCGGCTCTGGCAGCCCGGGCGAAGTCCGGTTCCGCGACCGGTAGGGGAGCCGCTACCGCCGGACGAAGCCCGTTCAGCCGAACGGGTCCGCGTCGGCGTCGGCCACAGCCAGCAGCTCGTGCAGCGCGTCGAAGACCCCCGGCCCCGCGGCCACCACCAGGTCGCCCCCGGCAGCACGACCGTGCAGTCCCTCCACCCGCGCGCCGGCCTCGGCCGCGATGAGGCCGCCGGCGCACAGATCCCACGGCGACAGGCCCTGCTCGTAGTACGCGTCTACCCGCCCGGCGGCAACCGCGCAGAGGTCCAGCGCCCCCGCCCCCTCGCGCCGGATGTCGCGTACG
>JBHENF010000072.1:0-16048 GCA_046262175.1 Mycobacteriales bacterium | reverse complement strand
GTCCGCCGCGTCGCGGACGGGCCGGGCGAACACGGGCCCACGGCCGGGCACGATGTCGACGTCCACGCCCGCGAGCTTGAGCGGCACCACGATGTCGCTGAAGAAGATCGCGGCGTCCACGCCGTGGCGGCGGACCGGCTGCAGCGTGATCTCGGTGACCATGTCCGGCCGCGCACAGGACTCGAGCATGCCGGTGCCCTCGCGCAGCGCGCGGTACTCCGGCAGCGCACGCCCGGCCTGCCGCATGAACCAGACCGGCGTGTGCGGCACGGGCTCGCGCCGGCAGGCGCGCAGGAAGGGCGAGTCGTACGCGGGGGAGCTCACCTGCGCAAGCGTGCCAGACGGCGCGCCTCCGCCGTTCTGTCGGACCCCGGTGGGACGGTGCACGAAGACGACGAAGGAGGTCCCCGTGCAGATCGAGTTCCGCTGGTGCGCCGCGTGTGCGAGCGAGCAGCTGTTCGAGCAGCCCCCCTGCGACGACGGGCACGGCGAGGACTGCCTCGACCTGTCCTGCGTCGCGTGCGGGCACGCCGTCGTCCTCGGCCACGCCACCGTGGACGAGCCGGTTCTCCCGGTCGTCCAGGCGGCCTGAGCACCAGGGTCAGCCGCCGGCGAGCAGCCCCACGCCCACGAGCACGATGGCGACGCCCGCGACCTGGACCCGGCGCAGCCGCTCGCCGCTGAAGCGGTACGCCAGCAGGGCCGTCACGACAGGGTACAGCGAGGCGAGCACCGCCGCCACGCTGACCAGCGACGACCGGCTCGCCAGCGCGTACGTGCCGTTGGCCGCCGCGTCAGCCAGTCCTATCGCGGCGAGCACCGGCAGGTCGGCCGCGGCGACCCGGAGCCGCTGGCGCAGCGCGAGCAGCCCCAGCCCGAGCAGCGTGACCGACACGACGCGCATCGTCGCAAGCGTCATCACCACCGCGCCGCTGTCGTCGCCGTCGCTCGCCGCAGCCACCAGCACGAGCACCACGCCGAAGCCGACCGCGGCTCCGACGGCGAGCAGCAGCGCGAGCGCCCCGCCGCTGCCCCGGCCATTCAGCTCCGGCCCGCTGGCGAGCACGACCCCGACCACCGCGAGAACGATGCCCACCGCCTGCGCGGCACTCGGCTGCTCGCCCCGTACCAGCCCGACGACCACCGGCACAGCCACCCCGAGCGCGGCGACCGGCGCGACGACGCCCATCGTGCCGATCGACAGCGCCCGGTAGAACATCCCCAGCGCCGTGACGCCGACCGCGCCGGCAACGGCTCCCGGCAGCAGGTAGCCGCGCGGGGCGTCGTACGCGCCCGTCGCGCCGGCCAGCATCAGCAGGGCGAGCAGGCCGGCCAGCTGCGACAGCAGCAGCACCGACGGCACCGGGAGCCGCCGCGAGGTGGCTCCCCCGAGGTAGTCGGACAGGCCCCAGAAAGCACTGGACAGCAGAGCGAGCAGCGCGGACACCGCGGCAGCCTAGGCAGGCGCGGGCTCGGCGCGGCGGACCGGCGGGAGCCCCGTCGAGTCGTACCGTCGGCCTCGTGACCGTCCAGCTCGAGCCGCCCGCGGCGCCGGAGGCCTTCCGCCTCGCGCTGGCGTCGCTGCACGCCGCGCTGGCCGGCTGCGCGCGCCCCGGGTTGCAGCTGCACGAGGTGCCCGCGCCGCGCAAGCTCGCCCCGTACGCCGCCGCGATCGCCGCCCAGGTGCTCCGCGGCGACGAGGAGGTCGCGAGCGGCCGCTTCGTCGTGCTGCACGACCCGGCGGGTCAGGACGGCTGGAAGGGCGACACCCGCATCGTCGCCTTCGTGTCGGCCGAGGTGGAGCCGGAGATGGCGGCCGACCCGTCGCTGGGCGAGGCCGGCTGGTCCTGGCTGACGGACTCGCTCGCGCAGGCGCCGCACACGGCGGCAGGCGGCACGGTCACCCGTACCTCGTCGACGAAGTTCGGCAGCCTGGCCGCACCGGAGGAGGCGTGCGAGGTCGAGGTGCGCGCGTCGTGGACCGCCGTGGCCGGAGCCGACGGGACGTTGGACCTCGGGCTGCACCTGCACGCGTGGTGCGACCTGCTCGCGTCGACGGCGGGGCTGCCGCCGCCGGGCGTCACCGCCTTGCGCTGACCCTCCGCGGGAGCTGCACGGGCATCTCGGCGGGCGCCGGGGCGAGGCTGGCCGGCCGGGGCAGCCGAAGCGACAGCGTCGTCCCGTTGCCGAGGGCGGACGTGACGTCGAGGGCTCCACCGGACAGCCGCGCCCGCTCGCGCAGCAGGCCGAGTCCGACGTGCCGGCCGCGGTCCGGCCGAACGCTCTCCGGCGCGAAGCCGGGGCCCTCGTCCCGTACCTCGGCGAGAACCTGGTCCTCCTCGACCCGCAAGGTGACGTGGGCGTCGTCCACGTCGGCGTGCTTCACGACGTTGAGCAGCGCCTCCTGGAAGAACCGGTAGACGGTGATCGCCGACGCGAGCGGGAGCGGGTACGGGGACTCCGGCCAGGTGATGGTGACCGTCAGCCCGTACCGGTTGTGCATGTCGGCGCGCAGGCCGCTGACCGCGGAGGCGAGGTCGCCCTCGCGCAGCGCGGGGGGCCGGGTGCGGGCCATCACGGCGCGCACCTGCTCCTCGGCGTCCTCGACGTAGTCCGCCAGCTTGGCGAGCTCCGCCGGACTGCTCGGGCTGGTGGCGAGCAGGCCGCGGGCGATCATCAGCGACTGCGCGACCGTGTCGTGCAGCTCTGCGGCGAGCTGGCCGCGGGCACCCTCTTCCGCGGCGACCAGGCCGGACACGAGCTCGAACACGCCGGCCCCGGCGGTCTCGGCGTCGCGGCGGTGCCGCTCGCCCACCTCGTCCCCGACGCGGACCCGCAAGTGCAGGGCGTCGAGCACGCGGGCGAGCTCGGCCAGCTCGGAGCTGGCGAGGGCGGGCAGTCGGCGGCCGCCGGGGCGACCTACGGGGGCGGACGGGTCGTGCAGCCGGCGCAGCGCGTCGGAGTGCAGGCTGCGCAGCGCCGCCGCGTGCCGGCCGGCGAGCAGAACCTGCAGGGCGCACAGGGCCAGGCCGACGCCGGCGCCCGCGGCGATCCCGACGAGCGGGGGCACCCCGGCGGCCAGCGCGATGCCGGTGCCTGCGGCGACCGCGAGCACGGCGACGACTGACACGACGCCGGCCCACAGGGCGAGCGGCAGCCGGTTGCGCCGGATCTCGAGGCCGGCCATGTCAGCGGAGAACTCCGGTCGTGGTCCAGTCGGTCGCGGGGCGGACCGGCGGTGCGTCGGTGACGCGGGTGCCCATCGAGAGCGCGGCGAGGTCGGGCTCGGCAGCCAGCGCGATCGCGCCGAGGAGTGACGCCACGGCGCGCTCGACCAGGTGCAGCTCCTCCACGATGTCGTCCACCCCGCCGGAGCTGTCGGCAAGCCGGGCCAGCCGGTCGGCGGACTCGCGCAGCACGAGCAGCGCCGGGGCGGTCGCCGCGCCGACGTCGCCGAGGTTCCGCGCGGTCGTGGCCGCGACCTCGTTGCGGCGGGACAGGTCGGCGACCGACAGCCACGCCTCCGCCTGCCCGACCAGGACCTCGGCGAGCCGGACCTCGCGACGGCCGAACCCAGCGGCGCCGCGCGGCCGGCGGGCGATGAGGACCGCGAGCGGTGCGTTGGGCTCGCCGAGCACCGCGGAGCACCAGGGTCGGCCGTTGTCGGTACCCGTGCTCACTCCGCGCGCGCCCAACGCGCGCAGCACGTCCGGCGCGTCGAAGGCATCCGGGTCGACGCGGCGCCGCTCGGGCACGCCCGTCTCGTCGCCGGCGTAGCGGACCGGGACGTCCGCGGCGCGCAGGACCATCTCGATGTCGGCGCCGCCGAACAGCCGGGCAGCTGCGGTGACCACGACCTGCGCCGACACATCCGTGGAGCGGCCGGTGGCCTGCTCCTGGCCGCGGGCCAGCTCGGCGAACAGGCGCGCCTCCGCCGTACGCCGGGTCTGCTGGTCGTACGAGGACCACAGCAGGGTAAGCGGCACGAGCAGGCCGAGCAGGCCGAGCGGCGCGGTCGTGGCCAGGAACGCCGCGAGCAGGCCGATCGAGGAGTTGCCCGCGGTGTGGACCGCCGACAGCGGCGCGCTCGAGGCGAGCAGCGGCAGCAGCTTGCGGCGGCTGGTCATGGCGACGGCGACGCCGACGAGGGTGTGGTTGACGAGGAAGAAGACCGCCATGCCGAAGATGGCGCCGAGGATGTGCCCGCCCGCGACCGCGGCGACGGCTGAGCCGGCGGCAGTGGCGAGTGCGAACTGCGCGACGTTGAACTGCAGCTTCAGCCGCGGCTGGTGGCGCAGCGTCTGGGCGGCGGCCACGCCGACGACGACCGCCGCGACTGACCAACCCCCGGTGCCGGCCACCCACGCGGCGCCGAGCGCCCCCTCGGTGAGGGAGAAGGTCCAGCGCTGCCGCCCGAACTGCAGGTGGACGACGGCGACCTCGGATACGCCGACGACGAGGACCAGCGCGAGCGGCGCCCACCACGGGACGTCGCCCCAGCCGGTCAGGAAGGACAGCACCGCGGCGAGCAGGACGCTGGCGCCAGCGACCGTCCGTACGCGCGATGCCGGGCTCGCCCAGCGGTCGGTCACCACAGCGAGCTCCAGCTCGAAGCGGACCAGCTCGAGGCAGACCAGCTCGAGGCAGACCAGCTGGAGGCGGACCAGCTGGAGGCGGACCAGCTCGACGCGTCGAACGAGCCCTCGCCGGTGGCGTCACCGCTGCCGTCGTAGGCGGCGCCGTCCGGACCGCTGACGACCTTCTTCCCGACGTCCGCGAGGCCGGCGCCGTCACGGCTGCCGGGCAGGTCGTCCGCGACCGCCCGCAGCGACGCCTTCACCTGCGCCGGCGTGGCCGCCGGGTGGTCCTGCAGGAACATGGCGGCCAGGCCGCTGGTGACGGCGGTCGCCTGGCTCGTGCCGGTGCCGCGCCAGAGGGCGCCGTCGGCGCGCGCCGACGGATGGGCCTTCGCGACGAGCGACTCGGGCGGCAGGACGCCGAGGACGCTGACGCCGTTCGCGACGACATCGGGCTTGCGTACGCCGGAGACGACGGCGCTGCCGCTGAAGGAGGCGACACCCGCTGCGCCACCGGTGAGGTCCGCGGCGCCGACGGTCAGCGCCTGCGGGTCGAACCCGGGGTCGCCGACGCGGTCGCTGTCGTTGCCGGCGGCCACCACCGGGACGATGCCGGCGGCGCGGACGTGCTCGACGCCGAGGTTGAGCGGGTCGCCGCCGTAGCCCGCGGATGGGCGCTCGTGGCTGAAGCTGAGGTTCGCCACGTCGACCTGGTCGGCGTGCCGGACGAGCCAGTCGAGACCGGCCACGACGTCGGACAGCGAGGTCGTGCCCTCGCGGTCCGCCACCTTGACGACGACGACCGTGGCCGCCGGCGCGATCCCCACGGGCCTGCCCTTGCTGCCGTCGACGGGGCCCCCGGCGATGACGGAAGCCATGAAGGTGCCGTGCCCGTACGCGTCGGCAAAGCCGCCCCCGACGGTGAAGCCGTCGACGAGCCGTCCGGAGGCGCGGTCGAGAGCGCCGGTGTCGCTGACGCCGGTGTCCACGACGGCGACCCGTACGCCGCGGCTGGCGTCGCGGGTGCCGGCACCGCCACCGAGACCGGTCGCGGCCGGGACGCCGGTGCCGCTGCCGGCGCTACCGGTGAGCACGACGCGGTCGTCCGGGAACAGGCCGATCACGCCGCGGGCACGGGACAGCCGGGACAGCGCGGCCGGCGTGCCGCGGACGACGGCTTCACGGATGGCACTGAGGTCGCTGACCAGCTCGACGCCGGCCGCGCGCACCGGGCTGTCCTCGTACGCCATGACCGCCGAGACCCGTGGCGGAAGGGCGGCCAACGCCGACGCGGCCAGCAACCCGCCCACGGCGAGAGCGGAGCTGGTACGGACGACGACGGGCACAGCGGGCCTCCAGGGGCAGAGCGGTCTGCCTGTCCTGTCGGCAGCGTCGCGGCCGTACGTGAGCGTGGCGGCCTCGTGTCCCCCGGATGGAGTACTCGTCCGATCGGGCTACAGGCGGCGCACCCGGACGCCGACACCTCCTGCGAACGGCACACCCAGGCGTGCCGCACTGACCCGAACACAGGAGGACGCCGTGGCAGCCGGTCTCGACAGCGCGATCGACAGCATCCCGGCCCAGAGCACGTCGGACGAGTCGCCGGGCTTCACCGCCATGGTGGTCGACGACCACCCACTCGTCCGCGAGTCGATGGTCGCCCGGCTGAAGATGATGGGCGCCCGCGAGGTCGTGGAGGCCGCCACCATCGGCGAGGCCCGCGCCCGGGCTCACCTGTCCGGGCCGCGTGAGCTGTGCGTGCTGGACCTGGGGCTCCCCGACGGCTCCGGCCTCGACCTGCTCGCCGACCTGCGCTCCGCCGGCTGGCAGCGCCTGGTCGTGCTGTCCGCGGCCGACGACCCGTACAGCGTCCGCGCCGCCTTCGTGGCCGGTGCGCAGGGCTACCTGCTGAAGTCCGCCTCCCCCGTCGTCGTCGCGGACGGCGTACGCCGCGTGCTCGACGGCGGCGTCTATGCCGACCCCTCCGTCGCGTCGCTGCTCGCCGCGGGCCTGCGCGGTGGCCCCGTCGACACCGGCGTGTCCGACCTGTCGGGCCGCGAGATCGAGGTCGTCCGGCTCGTCGCCGACGGGCAGTCCAACAAGCAGATCGGCGACGTGCTGGGCCTGTCCGCCCTCACCGTCAAGAGCCACCTCGCCCGGATCGCGCGCAAGCTCGGCACCGGCGATCGCGCCGAGATGGTCGCGCTGGCGATGCGGGCCGGCGTCATCCGCTAGGGCTCACCTCGCGGCACAGCCGCGCGTGCAGAAGGCGGCCAGGAGCTGCATCCGGACGCTCCAGGCGGCCTCGCATGCGACAACGGGCGCGGTTGTGCACGCGCGGCCGCGGAAGGGCGCACCGCCGCGGCGCGGGAACCGCGGCCCGGACGTCGGCACGGCCGCGGCGCGGGAACCGGCGTGCGCGGCACCCCGCACGTACCCTCTCGGCTTGTGACGACGACCCTGCCGGGTCACGAGGACGACGCGTCCGCCGCCCCGGACGAGCCCGAGCTGCTGCTCGCACCCCGTGAGGGTGTCCCTCCCGTCGCCGAGGACGCCGCCGCACTGGCGCGGATCGTCGCCCGCTTCGCTGCGGGCACCGGCCCGGTCGCCGTCGACGCCGAGCGCGCGTCCGGCTACCGGTACTCCCAGCGCGCCTACCTCGTCCAGCTGCGCCGGGAGGGTTCCGGCACCGCGCTCATCGACCCGATCGGCTGCCCCGACCTGTCGTCGCTGTCGGCCGTCCTGCAGGGCGACGAGTGGGTGCTGCACGCCGCCTCGCAGGACCTGGCCTGCCTGGCCGAGGTCGGGATGGTGCCGCCGCGCATCTTCGACACCGAGCTCGGCGGCCGGCTGGCGGGCTATGACCGCGTCGGCCTGGGCGCGATGGTCGAGAACCTGCTCGGGCTGCGCCTGGAGAAGGGGCACTCCGCCGCCGACTGGTCGACGCGCCCGCTGCCCGACTCCTGGCTCGTCTACGCCGCGCTCGACGTCGAGGTGCTGGTCGAGCTGCGCGACGTCATCGAGAGCGAGCTCCGGCGGCAGGGCAAGCTCGCGTGGGCGCACGAGGAGTTCGAGGCCACGCTGCGCGCCCCCGCCGCCGCGCCGCGGACCGACCCTTGGCGGCGCACCTCCGGCATCCACCGGCTGCGCACCCGCCGCCAGCTGGCCGGCGTACGTGCCCTGTGGGAGGCGCGGGACGGGATGGCGCGGCGCCGCGACACCGCGCCCGGGCGGATCCTCCCCGACGCCGCGATCGTCTCGGCCGTGACCGCCGCGCCGACCAGCCCGGCCGAGCTGCTCGAGCTGCCCGTCTTCGGCGGCCGGGCGACCCGGCGGCACGTCGAGACCTGGTTCGCCGCGCTGACGTCCGCCGCGCAGCTGCCCGAGGGTGAGCTGCCGCTCCCGGTGCCCTCCGGGGACGGGCCGCCGCCGCCGAACCGCTGGGCAGAGCGCGATCCGATCGCCGCCAGGCGGCTCGCCCGCGTCCGAGCCGTCGTGACCGCTCTCGCGGAGCGTCACAGCATGCCGCCGGAGAACCTGGTGCAGCCCGACGCCGTACGACGGCTCGCGTGGCAGCCACCGGTCGAGCCGACCGAGCACGCCGTGGCCGAGGCGCTCAGCCGCGCCGGAGCGCGCCGCTGGCAGGTCGCGTTGGTCGCCGCTCCCCTCGCCGAGGTCCTCCCCGACCCGCCGCCGCCGAGCCCGCTGCCCGACCCGGCACCCGCTCCGGCTGAGCCCTGAGGCTCGTCCCGGTCAGCACAGAGGTGGCGCGTGCCGTGCTGACCGGCGTGCCGATCCCGCTGCCCACGGCGCCCGACTGGCCGCACGCGGACACGGCGGACGCCCTGCGCCCGCACGCCGAGCACGGTCCGCCGGGCGAGGCCGACGGCACCTTCCTGATCGTGGTCGACGACCGGGTCGTCGGCGACTGCGGCTGGTTCGGCCGGCCGGACGAAGCCGGGAACGTCGAGATCGGGTACGGGCTGGCGCCGTCCGTCCGCGGCCGCGGCCTCGGGACGCACGCGGTCCAGCTGTTGTGCGACTGGGTCGAGCACCAGCCGGGTGTACGCCGGATCGCGGCGGAGGCGCTGGTCGGGAACGAGGCGTCCCGCCGGCTGCTCCTGCGACTCGGGTTCCGAGAGGAGCCGGCGCAGCCGCCGTACGTCCGCTACGTGCGTGACCACCGCCACGTGGACGAGCCCGCGGACGAAGGTTAGGCTGCCCTTAGTTCGCCAGCCCACGACGCGAGGAGCGCCGGTGTTCCCCACCTTCCTGATCGGTCTTCGCGAAGGTCTCGAGGCGTCACTCGTGGTGGGCATCCTCGTCGCGTACCTGGTCAAGAGCGGCAACGGCCACCGGCTGCGCCCGCTCTGGGGCGGCATCGCCGCGGCCATCGGCATCAGCCTGGCGTTCGGGGCGCTGCTGCAGTTCACCTCGGCCGAGCTGTCGTTCAAGGCGCAGGAGGCGTTCGGCGGCTTCGCCTCGCTCCTCGCGGTCGCGTTCGTCACGTGGATGGTCTTCTGGATGCGCCGTACGGCGCGGCACCTGAAGAGCGAGCTGCACGGCCGGCTCGACACGGCGCTCACCCTGGGCCCGCTGGCGCTGGCCCTGACGGCGTTCGTCGCCGTCGGTCGCGAAGGCCTCGAGACGGCGCTGTTCCTCTGGGCGGCGGTGCAGTCGACCCACCAGTCCGCCACGCCAGTCACCGGCGCCGTCCTCGGCCTGCTGACCTCCGTCGCGCTCGGTTACCTGCTCTACAAGCGGGCCGTGAACCTCAACCTGAAGACGTTCTTCACCTGGACCGGCGCCGGCCTGGTGGTCGTCGCCGCAGGCGTTTTCGCGTACGGCATCCACGACCTGCAGGAGGCCGGCATCCTGCCCGGGCTCAACACGATCGCCTTCGACGTCAGCGCGCAGGTCCCGCCCTCGTCCTGGTACGGCACCCTGCTGAAGGGGATCTTCAACTTCTCGCCGAAGACCAGCGTGCTCGAGGCGATCGCGTGGATCTCGTACGTCGTGCCCGTCCTGTACCTGTTCTTCCGCCCGTCCCGTCCGGCTGCGGCGCCCGCCGCACCGGCCCGCCAGACCGCCTCGGTCTGAGCCCCTTCTCGAACGGAGCTGTCTTCGGCATGCGCGCGTCCCTGCTACTCACCCTCCCCCTCGTCGTCGGGCTGTCTGCCTGCGGCGGCTCGTCCGGCGGGTCGGCGTCCTCCGGCGGCAGCGATGTGGCCGTGACCTCCAGCGACAGCGCCTGCGAGGTCGCCACGACGCAGTTCGACCCCGGCAAGATCGCCTTCGACGTGAAGAACTCCGGCAAGGACGTCACCGAGGTCTACGTCTACGGCAAGGGCTCGGACGGCGACTTCGACAAGGTCGTCGGCGAGGTCGAGAACATCGCGCCCGGCACCAGCCGCGACTTCGCCGTCGACGTCAAGAGCGGCGAGTACGAGGTCGCCTGCAAGCCCGGCCAGACCGGCGAGGGCATCCGTACGAAGATCACGGTCTCCGGCGACCCCGCGGCCGCCGAGAACGAGGCCGACGCGAAGTACGACCGCGAGGTCGAGGTGACGGCGAAGGAGTACGCCTTCACCGGGCTCGAGGGCTTCACCGCGAAGGTCGGCGAGAAGATCGAGTTCAAGCTGGAGAACAAGGGGTCGACGGAGCACGAGTTCGAGGTGCTCGGCCCGGACGGCAAGGACGTGGGCGAGGTCGGCCCGACGGCGCCGGGCAAGGACGGCGAGGTCGTCCTGACGCTCGACAAGCCGGGGACGTACACGTACCTGTGCGGCATCGCGGACCACGAGTCCCGCGGCATGAAGGGGACCTTCACCGTCAGCTGACCGCGTACGGCTGAGGCCGCGCCCCGGGAGGGACGCGGCCTCTGCTCGTCCCGGCCCCCCGGTGCCGCGCTCCCCCCTCGGGAGCGCGGACCCGGCCGGGAGTGGGTGACCGCGACCCCCCTCGGACCGCGACCACCCACTCGTCTCAGGTGGCGCTGCGCCTGTGCAGCAGCAGCCAGCTCTCCAGCGCGACCAGGCCGCGCCGGCACTCGTCGTCGACCTGCCGGCCGACGGGGACGAGCCGGCCGAGGCCGGCCGGGGGCTGGTCCTCGTCCGGCAGGACGGGCAGCGCCCAGCGCACCTCCAGCAGGCGGCGGATGCCCACCAGCAGCGCCGAGAGCACCAACGCGCTGAGGACGACCGCGACCAGCAGCAGCACGTCGTGCGACGAGCTCGTACCGTTCAGCAACCCCGGACCTCCCAGCTCGACCGTGTACGCGCAGTGTGCTCAGGGGTCGTCCGTCCCTCAGCGCTTTGCCGAGAAAGGGGCCGAACGGACTAGTCCTTCGGCAGGTCGACGGTCACCGTCAGGCCGCCGCCGGCCCGCGCTTCCGCCGAGGCGGTGCCGCCGTGCGCGGTGGCGACGGCCCGCACGATCGACAGCCCGAGTCCCGCGCCGCGGCGGGCCGTGCGCGCCGTGCCGGAGCGGCGGAACGGCTCGAACAGCCCCTCCACGTCGGCGGGGTCGACATCGGGTCCGGTGCTCATCACCTGCAGCCGGGCGCTGTCGCCGACGGTGCCGGTGTCGACGCGGACCCAGCCGCCGTCGACGTTGTGCCGTACGCCGTTCTCGACCAGGTTGCCGACCAGCCGCTCGACCAGCCCGGGATCACCCATGACCGCCGCTGGGGCCAGCGAGCTCGTGACCGCGATCCGCCGCTCCTCGGCCTCGGCGCGCACCGCCGACAGCGCGGCCTCACACGCCTGCGGCAGCTCGACCCGCTCGCGCAGTGCCAGGCCGTCGAGCGCCAGCCGGTCGGTGCTGGCGAGCAGCAGCAGGCTGTCGACCAGTTGGTCCGCGCGCATCGTCGCGTCCCTCACCACCGTCGCGGCCGCACGCAGCTCGTCCGCGCTGGCGTGCGGGTCGGCCAGCGCCACGTCGACCTCGGTGCGCATCACCGCGAGCGGGGTGCGCAGCTCGTGGCTGGCGTCGGCGACGAACCGCCGCTGCGCCTCGAACGCCGATTGCAGCCGGTCGAGCATCGCGTCGAACGTGTCGGCCATCTCCTTCAGCTCGTCCTCGGGACCGGGCAGCGCGATCCGGGCGTCGAGCTGCTCCGCGCTCAGCCGCTGGGCCGTGCTGGTGATCTGCTGGAGCGGCCGCAGGACCCGGCCGGCGAGGACGTACGCCGCCCCGACGCCGGCTGCGCCGACGACGAGCAGCACCAGGACGCCCTCGCGGAACAGCCGGTGCAGCGTCTGGCTGCGCAGCGATTCCTGGAACGCCTCGAGGGTCAGCACCCGGCCGTCCGGGAGGCGGACCCCGAGCCCACGCGGCAGGTCCAGCTGCCCAGCGGAGAGCGCGCGGTCGACGAGGTAGACCGACAGCACGAGCAGCACCAGCCCGACGGCCGCGGCGACGGCGCCGTAGACGAGCGTGAGCCGCCAGCGGAGGGTGGCGCGGGCGCTCACGGCTCACCGGCCCGGTAGCCGACGCCGACGACCGTGTGCACGACCCGCGGCTCGCCGAGCTTGCGGCGCAGGGTCATCACCGTGACGCGGACGATGGTCGTGGCGGGGTCGGCGTGCTCCTCCCAGACGCGTTCGAGCAGCTCCTCGCTGCTGACGACGGCGCCCTCGGCGCGCAGCAGCTCCTCGAGGACGCCGAGCTCCTTGCGGGTCAGGTCGATCGGGCTGCCGTTGCGGGTGACGCTGCGCCGGGCGGGGTCCAGGACGAGTCCGTTCGGGCCGTGCAGGACGGGCGGCGCGGGTGGCGTGGCACGGCGGCCGAGCGCGCGGACGCGGGCGACCAGCTCGGCGAACGCGAACGGCTTGCCGAGGTAGTCGTCGGCGCCCAGGTCAAGACCCGCCACCCGGTCGGCGAGCCCGCCGGCTGCGGTGAGCATGAGCACTCGCGTCAGGGAGGCCTCGGCCGTGAGCTGCCGGCAGAGGTCGTCCCCGGAGAGCACCGGCAGGTCGCGGTCGAGCACGACCACGTCGTAGCGCGTCATCAGCGCCTTCTCGAGGCCGCTGTCCCCGTCGTACGCGACATCGACGGCCATGCCCTCGCGGCGCAGCCCGCGGGCGACGGCGTCCGCGAGCGGGACCTCGTCCTCGACGACCAAGACGCGCACGGCCGGACGGTAACGGAGGGGCCGTGTGCTGGGTGTGAGTCACCCGTTTGCTCCGGCTGATTCCGGCCGCCGCGGGTAGTTTTTCGACATGAGCGCGCCGACCGACGTGGAGCTGCGCCGCGGGGTGCTCGCGGTGTCCGTGCTGCACGACGTAGACGTGGTGCCGGCGGCGCTGGGCGTGACCCTGCCGGGCGTTCCGGACGTGTGGATCTCCTGGAGCGAGTGCCGCCGGGCGCTGGCCGGGTTCGACCCCGAGACCACCGGACGGCGCCGGCTGGCCGACTGGCTGCGCGCGCGCCGGTGGGCCGCTGACCTGTCCACCGAGCACCTGCTGCAGCGGCTGCGGCCGGTCGGGCTGCCGGTCGAGCACGTGCTCCACCCCGGCCTCGACTGGGTGCGGCACCGGGTGCTGGGTGACGCGCTCGACCTCGGACTCGGTGCCGTCGACCTCGACCCCGCCGACCCGGACCGGGTCGTTCTGCTGCCGTCGACGGTGCTGGACCACGCCGGGCTCGACCAGGAGGTCGTCTGGTCGCGCGCGTCCGCGATGCTCGACGATCTAGGTGCGCTCGCGGCGCAGCGGGTGAAGCGCGACCTGCGCGGCCAGCTGCGGCCGCTCGGCGACTGCGACGTCATCACACTGCTCGGCTCGCGCCGGCTGCGGGCCGCGCTCGCTGAGGAGGCCGGCGGCATGGGTGCGGCCGTTGTGCCGATGCGCCGCCGCGGCTGGACGAGGCTGGCTCTGATCGACCCGGCGTTCGGTCCGGCGGCGGCTGCGGCCACGAGCGAGGCGGAGCGCGGCTTCCTGCGCCCGCTGCTGATCACGCCCGACGAGCTGACGCTGGTGGCCGAGGGCGGCCGGCCCGAGCAGATCGTGCTCCGCGACCCGGCCGCGGACGCGCCGTGGGCCAAGGACGTCCTCTACCGCTGACCGCTTCCCCGGCCGATCAGGTCGAAGAAGCCGTACGTGCCGGATCGGCCGCCAGCCGCTTCGACCTGATCACGACCCGCGACGAACTACTTGTCGGCCGGCTCCATCGCCGGCTGCGTACGCGCGACGTGCTCGACGATCCGGCGCGCGACCTCCTGCGCCGTCAGCCCGATGTCGGCCTGCACCTGCGCGCGTGTCCCGTGTTCGAGGAACCGCTGCGGGATCCCGATGTCGCGCGCGGGCACGTCCACGTCGGCGTCGCGCAGCGCCTGCGACAGCACCATGCCGACGCCGCCGGTGCGACCGCTGTCCTCGACCGTCACGACCAGCGCGTGCTCCGCGGCCAGCTTGACGAGCCGCGGGTTGACCGGCGCGACCCAGCGCGGGTCGACGACCGTGACGCCGATGCCCTGCGCCGCGGCGCGCTCGGCCACGTCCAGCGCCAGTCGGCCCATCGCCCCGACGGCCACGAGCAGCACGTCCTTGGACGTACCGCGGAACAGGACGTCAACACCGCCGGAGCGCTCCAGCGCCGGCAGCGGCTCGCCGACCGCCCCGGTCGGGAAGCGCACCGCCGTCGGGCCGTCGTCGACGGCCAGCGCCTCGCGCAGCTCCTCGCGCAGCGTGTCCGCGTCGCGCGGCGCGGCGATCCGCATGCCCGGGATGAGCTGCAGGATCGACAGGTCCCACATGCCGTTGTGCGAGGACCCGTCGGGCCCGGTCACGCCCGCGCGGTCGAGTACGAACGTCACGGGCAGCTCGTGCAGCGCGACGTCCATCAGCGCCTGGTCGAACGCCCGGTTGAGGAATGTCGAGTAGATGCAGACGACCGGGTGCATCCCGCCGACCGCAAGCCCCGCGGCGGAGGTGACGGCGTGCTGCTCGGCGATCCCGACGTCGAACGTGCGCTCCGGGTAGGCCGTGCTGAACGCGTGCAGCCCGACCGGCTGCAGCATCGCCGCGGTGAGGGCGACGACGTCGGCGCGCTCGGCGCCGATGGCGACCATCTCCTCGCTGAGCACGTTGGTCCACGACTGCGCGGACGCGTTGATCGCCTTGCCGGTCAGCGGGTCGATGACACCGACGCTGTGCAGGCAGTCCGCCTCGTCGTCGATGGCCGGCTGGTAGCCGAAGCCCTTGACGGTCACGGCGTGCACGATGACCGGCCCGCCGAACTCCTTGGCCCGCCGCAGCGCGGCCTCCATCGCGGCCTCGTCGTGCCCGTCGATCGGGCCGACGTACTTGAGCCCGAGGTCCTCGAAGAGCACCTGCGGCTGCAGGAAGTCCTTCAGCCCGCGCTTGAGCCCGTGCAGCGCCTCGTACAGCGGGGGGCCGACGAGGGGCGTCTTGTTCAGCACTCCCCGTACGACGTCCAGCGCCTGCTCGTACTGCGGTGCCATGCGCAGCGTGGCCAGGTGGTCGGCGAGCCCGCCGATCGTCGGGCTGTACGAGCGGCCGTTGTCGTTGACGACGATGACCACGGGCAGGTCGCTGGAGGCGATGTTGTTGAGCGCCTCCCAGCACATGCCGCCGGTGAGGGCGCCGTCCCCGACGACGGCCACGACGTGCCGCTTCTCGCCACGCAGCCGGTAGGCCTTCGCGATGCCGTCGGCGTACGACAGCGCCGTCGACGCGTGGCTGTTCTCGATGACGTCGTGCTCCGACTCGGCCCGGCTCGG
This sequence comes from Mycobacteriales bacterium, assembly GCA_046262175.1. Taxonomy (GTDB): domain Bacteria; phylum Actinomycetota; class Actinomycetes; order Mycobacteriales; family SCTD01; genus RYN-124. Next base: position 727 of record JBHENF010000072.1, on the reverse strand, counting down.
GTACCCGGACAGGCCGCCCTGCTTGCGCAGCGTGCCGAACCCGGCCTGGCGGCCCGTCACGATCTTGTGGACGTACGCCTGGTGCCCGGTGTCCCACAGGACCCGGTCGCGCGGGGAGTCGAAGACCCGGTGCAGCGCGAGGGTGATCTCGACGACGCCGAGCGACGGCCCGAGGTGCCCACCGGTGCGCGAAACGGCGTCGACCATGAAGTCGCGGATCTCTGCCGCGAGGAGCGGCATCTGCTCGGGGGTCAGCCGTTTCAGGTCGGCAGGACCGGTCACGGTCTGGAGCAGGCTCACGGTCATCATCCTACGTTCGCAGGCTCAGCCCGGCCGGTTCAGAGGCGGGGCACCCACCTCTTTCCGGTGAGCGCCTCGCGCACCATCTCGATCTGCCGGCCGGCCTGGACCAGGCGGCGGCCCTCCCGGTCGTACGCGGCGATCGCCGCCTCCACGACCTCCGGCGGGACCACCTCACGCAGCTCCTCGCGGACCGTCCGCAGCCCGTCCCGGGCCGCCTGCACGTTCGCCGCGACGTGCTGCGCGGCGAACCGGGCCAGCACCACCGGGTGCCGCCGCAGGACCTCGTGCGCGCGGTAGTCCGGCGGGCACAGGTCGAACAGCCAGGCCAGCGCGCTGCGCTCCCAGTCCGGCGCCTGCGGCGGGAGGACGTCCTCCGGCCAGCCCGGCGGCACGAGCTGGCTCAACGGGGCGCTCCCTCTTCAGC
>JBHENF010000071.1:0-32609 GCA_046262175.1 Mycobacteriales bacterium | reverse complement strand
GGATGGAAGCCCCTCGCGCCGCGCTACACGACCGGTGTCCTCGGCAAGTACGCCAAGCTGGTCGGCTCGGCCGCCCAGGGCGCCATCACCGGCTGAGCCGGCGGGAACGGTAGGGCTACCTCGCGCTCGCCCCGACCTTGCGGATGCGTTCAGCAGCCCGCTGAACCTCCGGGAGGAACCAGTCGGGCAGCGAGCCGCTCTCCCGCAGCGCCTGCCGCTCGTCGACGGACAACTTCTCCGCGACGCGGTCGCACGCGAACGCGTAGGAGGCCATCCGCCCCGAGCGGATCTCGCTGGCCATCGTCGGCGGCCCAAACCGCGTCGACGAGGTCCTCTCTGCGTCTCGGGCAGCCTGCGTCATCGCGCTGCGCCCGCTGTAGGGGCCGCCGTAGACCTCCGCGCCCCGCAGCAGGGCCAGCCACCACGGTCGCGCCAGTCGTCGCAACGCGGGCTGGGCGGCGAGGAAGGCAAGCCGCTGGATCGTCGCCCCCTGCTCCGGCGGCCACGGGTGCGTATCGGTCACGCAGCCGAGCGTCCGCGCCGCTCGCGACCGCCGTCCAGGGAGGTGGGCCGCGGCAGCAGCAGGCGTGGGAGCAGCAGCACCGCGGCCACTGCTGTGAGGCCACACGTGTCCACGAGCGCGGGTCCGAGAACGGGTGTGGAGACGTGCAGCGCCAGGGTTGTCGTGGGTGCGATCAGGACTGCTGCCCAGGCGGCTGCCAGCCGGTTCTGCCGGCCCTCGACCAGCGCGGCGAGCGGCAGCGCCAGCCACACGAGGTGGTGCTGCCACGAGATCGGCGACACGGCGACGGATGTCGCGGCGAGGACGCCGACCGCTGCCAGCCGCCGGCCGGCATGTTCCAGCCGTCGGGCACCGGCCACGCCGGCGGCGAGCAGCACGAGTGCGCACACCAGCCAGAGCGTCGCCGCCGCGGCGTCGGACAGCGGCGTGCGCAGCAGCATGCCGCGGACCGACTGGTTGCCCGGGATGCCGTTCGGGCCGAACCGGTCGGCGTCCCACAACGCGTCCCTCAACCAGCTGGGCGAGCTCGGCCAGAGGACGAGCAGCCCGCCGGCGGTGGCGGCGGTCGCCCACGCCAGCGCCGCCTTCGCCCGGCTCCACTGGCGGCAGGCCAGCAGCCACAGCAGGTAGATGGCGGGCGTGAGCTTGATGGCGGCCGCGAGGCCCACGCCTGCGCCCTGTCGGCGGGTGGTCGTCAGCAGGTCCCAGCTGACCAGCAGGACGAGGAAAAGCCCGACCTGGCCGAACCGGAGGTGCGAGCGGACGGGCGTGGACAGCAGCAGCAGCGTCACCGTGATCGGCAGGCCGAGACGGGCGACCACCGGGCGCATGGCGGTCCGCGCGACACCGATGACGCCGAGCAGACTGGCAGCCGTCCAGAGCACCCGCACCACGGGCAGGGGCATCCTCGCCAGCGGCTCCGCGAGCAGCGCCGCGAACGGCGGGTACGTGAACGGCAGGCCCTGCGGCGTGCGGTACGCGTACAGGTCCTGACCGCCGTCGACAGCACCGGCGCTGCCGACGTACACCTGGAGGTCGATCAGCAGGTGGCCCGAACGCTCCGACGTGAAAGACAGCAGCGGGACGAGTGACGCGCCGGCAGGGAGCAGCCACAACCAGGCGGATGACCATCTCCCCGCTCTCACAACCGGCAGCTGGAGCGAACGGTCCGGGACAGCTCCGGCGACCGCCACCGCGACCGACAGCAGCGCGCCACCGACCAGCAGACCGAGAAGGGCGTCGCTCGCCCAGTGCGCCCCGGCAGCCACCCTCGACCATCCGACCGCGGCCCCCAGCAGAGGTCCTACGAGCAGCGCCCGGGCCCGAGGGTCCGCCGCCCACGCGATCAGGCCGGCGCCGACGACCGCGGAGGCGGTACGCCCGGAGGACAGGCCCGCCCAGGCCAGATCCGGGCCGGAGCGCGGTAGCGCGCTGAGGACCACGACCTCGACGACCTGCGCCAGCGCGAGAAGCACCGGCAGGAGCGCGGCGCGCAGCGTCCGGCGCCACAGGGCGATGGCCAGCAGCACGGGGTACAGCACGGCTCCGCTGCCGAGCTCGGCGACGAGGCCCGGCCAGACCGCGGGCCGGCCTGCGAGCTGCTGGAGCCACAGGTCCGGGCCGAGTGGGACGCCGTTGACGAGCAGGATGCACGCGGACAGAGCGGCAGCGGCCACGGCGCTGGCCCCTGCCGACGCGAGGTACCGACGGTCCTGCACGGCCGGACGATAAGGGCGCATGCCCGCGCGGCCGGCTCCCGTTACCGAAGCGTGTCGGCGGGATCTCGCTGCCCTCGCCGTACCGGGTCCGCCGGCCGGGGCGGAGCGCCGCCTTCGTACGCGGGTCCCAGGATGTGGGACGGTCGTCCCACCGTCTTGACACAGGGGCAGTGGTCGCGCAGGCTGACCTCGTGCACCGCCTCGTCGTAGTTCCCTAGCGCGTCCGCCGATCCGGCCGACGCGCTCACCCCTCCGTGCCTGGCACGAGGGGTTTTTTGTTGCCCACGCAGTCCGAAGGAAGCAAGCCCATGACCGAGAGCCTGACCGGAGCCCAGTCGCTCGTCCGTTCCCTGGAGAGCGTCGGGGCGGAGGTCGTCTTCGGGATCCCCGGCGGCGCGATCCTGCCGGCGTACGACCCGCTGTTCGACTCCGAGAAGGTTCGCCACATCCTCGTGCGGCACGAGCAGGGCGGCGGCCACGCAGCCGAGGGCTACGCGCAGGCGACCGGCAAGGTCGGCGTGTGCATGGCGACAAGCGGGCCCGGCGCGACCAACCTCGTCACGCCGATCGCAGATGCCTACATGGACTCGGTCCCGATCGTCGCCATCACCGGCCAGGTGCCGAGCGCCTCCATCGGCACGGACGCCTTCCAGGAGGCGGACATCGTCGGCATCACGATGCCGATCACGAAGCACAACTTCCTGGTGCAGAACGTCGAGGACATTCCGCGCACGATCGCGGAGGCGTTCCACCTGGCGAGCACGGGCCGTCCCGGACCGGTCCTGGTCGACCTGCCCAAGGACATCCTGCAGGCGACCGGCGCCTTCTCGTGGCCGCCGACCCTCGACCTGCCGGGCTACCACCCGACGACGAAGCCGCATCCGAAGCAGGTCCGGGAGGCAGCCGGTCTCATCGCGTCGGCGAGGCGACCGGTCCTGTACGTCGGCGGCGGCGTGCTGAAGGCGCGCGCGGCGAAGGAGCTGCGGATCCTCGCCGAACTGACGGGCATCCCGGTGGTCACGACCCTGATGGCCCGTGGCGCCTTCCCGGACAGCCACGCGCAGCACCTCGGCATGCCGGGGATGCACGGCAGCGTCGCCGCGGTCACCGCGCTGCAGAAGTCCGACCTGCTCATCACCCTCGGCGCCCGCTTCGACGACCGCGTCACCGGCAAGCTGTCCAGCTTCGCGCCGGACGCGAAGGTCGTGCACGCCGACATCGATCCGGCCGAGATCGGCAAGAACCGTGAGGTGGACGTCCCGATCGTCGGCGACGTGCGCGAGACCATCGCCGACCTGGTCGTCGCCCTGCAGGAGCTGTTCGCCGCCGGCACCCGCGCCGACCTGACCGGCTGGTGGAAGAGCCTCGACAGCTGGCGCACGACCTACCCGCTCGGATACGAGGAGCCCACCGACGGCTCGCTCGCGCCGCAGCACGTCATCTCGCGCATCGGGAAGATCGCCGGCCCCGACGCGCTCTACGTGGCCGGCGTCGGTCAGCACCAGATGTGGGCCAGCCAGTTCATCTCGTACGAGAACCCCTACACCTGGCTGAACAGCGGCGGCGCCGGGACCATGGGCTACTCCGTCCCGGCGGCCATGGGCGCGAAGGTGGGGCGGCCGGAGGCGACGGTCTGGGCCATCGACGGCGACGGCTGCTTCCAGATGACCAACCAGGAGCTCGTCACCTGCGCGATCGAGGGGATCCCGATCAAGGTCGCCGTCATCAACAACGGCAACCTCGGGATGGTCCGCCAGTGGCAGACGCTGTTCTACGAAGCGCGTTACTCCAACACGCGGCTGCAGTCCAAGCGCATCCCGGACTTCGTCAAGCTCGCGGAGGCGATGGGCTGCATCGGGCTGCGCTGCGACAACAAGGACGACGTGGACGCGACGATCGAGAAGGCCATGGCCGTCGACGACGCGCCATGCGTCATCGACTTCGTCGTCGGCGAGGACGCGATGGTGTGGCCCATGGTGCCGGCCGGCACGAGCAACGACGAGATCCTCGCGGCCCGCGACACGCGGCCCGACTGGGACAGCGACGGGATGGTCTGACATGGCTGAGCGCATCACCGGACGTACGACGCACACGCTGTCCGTCCTCGTCGAGGACAAGCCCGGCGTCCTCGCCCGCGTGGCGAGCCTGTTCTCCCGCCGCGGCTTCAACATCACCTCGCTGGCCGTCGGGCCGACCGAGCACCCCTCGGTCAGCCGCATGACCATCGTGGTCGCGGTCGAGGGCCTGCCGCTCGAGCAGGTCACCAAGCAGCTCAACAAGCTCATCAACGTGCTGAAGATCGTCGAGCTCGACCCGGCCGCAAGCGTGCAGCGCGAGCTGTTGCTGGTGAAGGTCAAGGCCGACCTGACGACCCGCTCGCACGTGCTCGAGACGGTCCAGCTGTTCCGGGCCAAGGTCGTCGACGTCGCCAGCGACGCCGTCACGATCGAGGCCACCGGCACAGCCGACAAGCTGACCGCGCTCATCAAGGTGCTCGAGCCGTTCGGGATCCGCGAGCTGGTGCAGTCCGGCATGGTCGCCGTCGGCCGCGGGTCCCGCTCCATCACCGGGTCCGAGACCCGCCTTCGCTCCGTTTCCGCCTAGCTCCCTTTACGCCCAGCTCCGTTCCCGCACGACCGAGAGGACAGCACTTCCCATGGCCGAGATCTTCTACGACGACGACGCCGACCTGTCGGTCCTCCAGGGCCGCACGGTGGCCGTGCTCGGCTACGGCAGCCAGGGCCACGCGCACGCCCTGTCGCTGCGCGACTCCGGCGTCGACGTCCGCGTCGGACTGCCCGAGGGCAGCAAGAGCCGTGCGAAGGCGGAGGCCGACGGGCTGCGGGTCGTGACGCCCGGGCAGGCGTCCGCCGAGGCCGACGTGATCATGATCCTCGCGCCCGACACGGTGCAGCGGAAGCTGTACGAGGCTGACGTGGCCCCCAACCTCAACGACGGCGACGCGCTGTTCTTCGGCCACGGCCTGAACATCCGGTTCGGCCTCATCACCCCTCCAGCGGGCGTCGACGTGGCGATGGTCGCGCCCAAGGGCCCGGGGCACCTCGTCCGCCGGCAGTTCGTCGACGGCCGCGGGGTGCCGTGCCTCATCGCCGTGGAGCAGGACGCCACCGGCAACGCGCAGGCGCTCGCGCTCTCGTGGGCCAAGGCGATCGGCGGCACCCGCGCGGGCGTCATCAAGACGACGTTCACCGAGGAGACCGAGACCGACCTGTTCGGTGAGCAGGCCGTGCTGTGCGGCGGCGCGTCCGCGCTGGTGCAGACCGGCTTCGAGGTGCTCATCGAGGCCGGCTACCAGCCGGAGATCGCGTACTTCGAGTGCCTGCACGAGCTGAAGCTCATCGTCGACCTCATGTACGAGGGCGGCATCGGCAAGATGCGGTGGTCGATCTCTGACACAGCCGAGTTCGGCGACTACGTGACGGGGCCGCGCATCGTGACGCCGGAGACGAAGGCCGAGATGAAGCGGGTGCTGGCCGAGATCCAGGACGGCACCTTCACCAAGCGCCTGATCGACGACAATGAGAACGGTGGGACCGAGCTGAAGAAGTTCCGCGAGGAGGGCGCGCAGCACCCGATCGAGGTCGTCGGCGCGAAGCTGCGGCCGATGATGGCCTGGATCGACGACAGCGGCGAGTAGCCCGAACTCCGCACACGGCCCGCTCCTGCTGAGGAGCGGGCCGTGCGTGCGTCAGGGGCCGAACCAGCCCATCAGGTCGAGGGCGGCGAACACCTGGCCGCGCGCGTTCGTGAGGCGCACCAGCGAACGGCCGGCACCGTCCGTCGCGCCGACTCGGACGGTCGTGCTCGTGGCGGCCGTCTCCCGCGGCCGCAGGTCCAGCGTCGGCACGCGGCTGACCCGGCCATCGGTGGGAGCGGGGTAGAGGCTCAGCTCTGTGGCGCCGGAAGCTGTCACGGACAGCACCGCGAGGACCGCGGCGACGCCGTTGACGGGGACGCCGGAGACGCCGGTCACGGCCACGTCGCGGGAGGTCGTCCGGTTGGTCGCCTGCTTGCTGCCGACCAGCCCCGCGAGCACTCGATCGGTCCCGAGGACGTGGAACAGCCCATCCGCCGCGTCGTCGTACCAGCCGGTGAGGCGCAGCACCACGTCGGTCGCACCCTGGTCGACGGTGACGCGGACGTACCCGTCGCTGCTGACCTTCGTGATGACGGAGCTGGTCGCGACCTCGCCCGGCGTGACGCTCAGGGAGGTCGTCAGCGGAGCGGCCGCGGTCGAGGACGGCCGGGGGACGACCCGGACGCCGCTGGCGGTCGTCGCGTTCAACGCCGTGACTGTCACCACCACGGCGTCGGCGGTGGCCGGGACGCCTGTGCTGCCGCCGGTGACCTGTACGTCGACGCTGCGGCTGGCATCGAGCCGGCCGACCTGGACGCCGCCGGTGCCGTCGCGGGTGTCCGCGACGCGCAGTGGGCCGGTGCCGCGGTAGGCCGACGTGCCGCCCGGGCCGTACCAGCCGAGGACGTCGAGGACGAGCTGCGGGGACCCGACGCGGGTGTAGATGCGCACCATGCCGTCCGTGCCGACGGGGACGGTCAGCAGCGTCGTGCGGGTCGCGCCCGCCTCGGCGCGGACGTTCGGCGCGACCGGTCGGGCGGAGCCGGCGCGCGGCGTCGGGAACACCGTCGTCTCGCTCGCGGACGAGCCGCCGGTAGCGGTCACGTCGAGGACCACGGCGGTCGCGGCCGCGGGCACGCTGCCGCCGGTCACCCGTAGGTCGAAGAACGTGTCGCTGCCGAGCGGGGCGCCGCCGCGGGTGTCGAGCAGCCGGAACGGGTCGACCGCTTCGTACCGCTGGCCGCCGGGCTGCGGTGTGCGGTAGCCCATGTCGGCGAACATCCCGAGCACGACCGGCCCAGGCTCGTGGATCACCTCGTTGTTCTCGACGAACGGCGTCATCAGCGAGTTCGGGTCGCCCGCCGGGAAGTCCACGTCCGACAGGTGGCTGAAGCTGCTGGCCCGCAGGAACTGCGACGGCGCGTACAGACGCGGTGGCCGGCCGTTGTAGGCGGCCTTGCCGAGCGCTCCGTCCCAGTAGACGGCGCCGCTGGTCAGCGCCTCCCCGAGCGCCGTGGACGTGTTCGGGTAGGACAGCAGCGGCTTGCGCTGGATGCTGCCGGCGGAGCGGACGGTGAAGCGGTCGTAGATGTCCGGGTACGGGGTCCCCGCGCCGTAGCTGCCCCGTCCGGAGCTGTCCACGTCCATGGAGCCCAGGAAGCCGAGGCCGTGGCCGAGCTCGTGCAGCACGATCGTCTCGAAGTCGACGTACGACGCGTCCGGCAGCTGGCCGTCGGTGCCGTAGTAGACCTGCTGCGCCCCGCTGTTGAACTCCGCGGTGATGTCGCTGCCGTCGCTGGTCGTCGCATCGCCGCACGCGATCCCGGACGAGGGAGTGGAGTCGCGGCCGCGCAGGGCGTTGGCGAGGGCGACCGGGTACGACGTCCGCACGCCGTTGTTCTGCGGGTCGAGCACCACGAAGTCGGTGGGGCCGGCCTGCCCGAGGATGTTCGGGTCGCCGAGGTTCTTGAACGTCGCCTTCACCTGGATGGGCACGCTGTCGTTCGGCGTGTCGATGAGGCCGGCCCAGGTGTCGACCGCCGCCTGGAAGGCCTGCTTGGCCTGCGGGTTGCTCTCGAAGCCGCAGTAGGTCACCTGCCACGTGGAGACGGCCGGCCGCGTCGCTGCCGGCGTCCTCGTGGCGCGGGCCTGCCGCGGGCCGGTGACCGTCGGTGCCGCCGGTGCACGCAGCACCTGGGCGACCGGGTGGCCGCGGAGCACGGTGGACGAGGCGTCTGCAGCGGGGACGGCAGCGGACCCCGCGAGCAGAGCGGTGAGCACCGCCCCTGCCAGACCGAGCTGTCGGAGGCGGGGGAGGCGCACACGAACTCCAGGCTGTACGAGGACCGGCGGGGGCGCAGCCGAGAGGGAAGCGGCCCTCATCCTCTCAGGACGTCCGATCTGCGTCGCAGTCGCCCACGTAGACTGCCCTGCACCGCACCCTGCCTGAGGATCTCTGTGACCCAGCCCGTCGTGCTCATCGCCGAGGAGCTCGCTCCGTCCGTGGTCGCCGTGCTCGGCGACGGCTTCGACATCCGCAGCTGCGACGGGGCGGATCGGGCCGCGCTGCTGCCGGCGCTGGCCGACGCGGACGCCGTCCTGATCCGCAGCGCCACGCAGATCGACGAGGAGGCGCTGGCCGCCGCGCCACGGCTCAAGGTCATCGCGCGCGCCGGCATCGGCCTCGACAACGTCGACGTTCCGGCGGCGACCGCGCGCGGCGTCATGGTCGTCAACGCGCCGCAGTCCAACATCGTCAGCGCCGCCGAGCAGGCAGTCGCCCTGCTGCTCGCCTGCGCTCGCAACATCGCCCCGGCCAGCGCAGCGCTCAAGGCCGGCAAGTGGGAGCGCTCGAAGTGGACCGGCGTCGAGGTCGCGGACAAGACGGTGGGCGTCGTCGGGCTCGGCCGGATCGGCGTGCTGTTCGCCCAGCGCATGTCCGCGTTCGGCGTGCGGCTGCTGGCCTACGACCCGTACGTCCAGCCGGCGCGCGCCGCGCAGATAGGCGTCCGCCTGGTGCCGCTGGACGAGCTGTTGCGCGAGAGCGACTTCATCTCCATCCACCTGCCGAAGACGCCCGAGACCGTTGGCCTCATCGGCGAGAAGGAGCTCGCCACGTGCAAGCCGGGCGTCCGATTCGTCAACGCGGCGCGTGGCGGCCTCGTCGACGAGCACGCGCTCGCGCAGGCGCTCAAGAGCGGGCACGTCGCCGGCGCCGGCATCGACGTCTTCGCGACCGAGCCGTGCACGGACTCGCCGCTGTTCGAGTTCGACAGCGTCGTCGCGACGCCGCACCTCGGCGCTTCGACCGTTGAGGCGCAGGACAAGGCCGGCATCGCCGTCGCCCGGTCGGTGAAGCTCGCGCTCGAAGGCGACTTCGTGCCGGACGCGGTCAACGTCCAGGCCGGCGGAGCGGTCGTGCCCGAGCTGCGGCCGGCGCTTCCGCTCGTCGAGAAGCTCGGCCGCGTGTTCACGGCGCTCGCCGGTCACGTCGCGTCGACGCTCGAGGTGGAGGTGCGGGGAGAGATCGCGGCGTACGACGTCTCGGTCCTGCAGCTCGCCGCCCTGAAGGGCGTCTTCGCCGACGTGGTCGAGGAGGCAGTGACCTTCGTCAACGCGCCGGCGCTCGCCGCCGAGCGCGGCCTGGAGGTGTCGCTGACGACGGACGCCGACAGCCCCGACTACCGCAACCTGCTGACCCTGCGCGGCGTGCTGCCGACGGGGGAGGCGGTCGAGGTCTCGGGCACCCTCGCCGGCACCCGCCAGGTCGAGAAGCTGACCTCCGTCGACGGCTTCGACGTCGACCTGCCGGCGAGCGAGCACCTGCTGTTCTTCCGCTATGCCGACCAGCCCGGCGTCGTGGGCCGTGTCGGTGCCGCCCTGGGGGAGGCCGCCGTCAACATCGCCGGCGCTCAGGTGAGCCGCACCGCGCAGGGCGGGGACGCGCTCATGGCGCTCACGGTCGACAGCGCTGTGCCGAGCGCCGTGCTCGACGACATCGCCGCAGCCATCGGGGCCACCAGCGCCCGGTCCGTCGACCTCGCGTGACGACCTTCTCCTCGTACGACGGGACGCGGCTGTCCTACGCCGAGGTCGGCAGCGGGCCGCCGCTGGTGTGCCTGCCCGGCGGCCCAGGACGCGCGGCCGCGTACCTGGAGGACCTCGGCGGGCTGTCCACCGACCGGACGCTGGTGCTGCTCGACAGCCGCGCCACCGGCCGCAGCGAGGTGCCGGCCGATCCCGCGTCGCTGCGCTTCGACCGGCTCGCGGAGGACGTGGAGGCGCTGCGCGTCCACCTGGGCGAGGAGCGGCTCGCGCTGCTCGGCCACTCCGCCGGGACGATGGTCGCGCAGGCGTGGGCGTCCGCGCACCCGGATCGCGTCGACGCCCTGGTGCTCGTGACGCCGAGCGGCCGGCTGCAGGGGAGCGACCGGACCGATGTCGCTCAGCTGGTCGCCGCGCGCGCGGACGAGCCCTGGTACGCCGAGGCTCGTGAGGCGCTGGACGCGCTGGAGACCGCGCCGCCGCAGATCCAGCAGCAGCTGTGGCGGGCGGCCCGGCCCTTCATGTACGGCAGGTGGGACGAGCGGACGCAGGCGCACGCGGCGACCGCGGAGACGCAGACGAGCAAGCGCGCCGAGCTGGGCTTCCGGCCGGCGCGCGAGGAGGATGTCGACGTCGCGGCCCTGCTCGGCGGCCTGCGCGAGGTGACCGCCCCGGTCCTCGTTCTCGCGGGAGAGCGCGACGCGCTGACGGGAGTCGCCGCGGCGCACGCGGTCGCCGCCAGCTTCGACGGTGCCCGGGTCGTCGTCCTGCCGCGCGCCGGCCACTTCCCGTGGGTGGACGAGCCCGCCGCCTTCGCCGAAGCGGTCCGCGAGGTCCTGGTCTGACAACTGGTCAGTTCGGACCATTGGTATCTCGATGTCGATACCGGACACTGGCGCTCGTCCGTTCGGCCCAGTCCTGAGGTTCCCCGTGCCCCGTCGTACCGCCGTCGTGCTCGCCGCCGCCGTCCCACTCAGCTGGCTCCTGCTCGCGCAGCCGGCGGCCTTCGCCACCTCCGTCTCGGTGCGCACCGACGCCCACACCGCGTCCGCCACAGCCGTCCGCTCCGTGGTGCTGCGACTGCCCGCCCGGGCCGCGGACGTGGCGGCGTACTGGCGCGGGGCGCCGGCCGCCCGGGTCAGCCTCGCTTTCAGCGCTGACGGGGTGACCTTTCGCGCGCCCGTCGACGCCGGTCGGGACGAGGCCGGTGAGCAGCGCCACAACGGGGTGACGTACGGCGCGATCCGGTCGGCCGCCGGCGCGGTCGCCGTGCGGGTGACCAGCGACCGGGTTCTGGCCCGCGTGTCGGTGCTGGGCATGCGCGACGGGGCCCGCACGGCGACCCGCCACCGGGTCGAGGCGACCGCGTCTGCTGCCGTGCCGCAACCCGGCGTGCTCTCCCGCGCCGGCTGGGGGGCGGACGAGAGCCTTCGGTTCAAGAACGGCGTCGAGACGTGGCCGACGACCTTCTACGCCAGCAAGAAGCTGGTCGTCCACCACACGGACACGCCGAACGGCGAGACCGATCCGGCTACCGTGCAGTCGCGGATCCGGTCGATCTACTACTACCACTGCGTCACCCAGGGCTGGGGCGACATCGGCTACAACTTCCTCGTCGACGAGACCGGCAAGGTCTACGAGGGACGGCACTCGCGCGACTACGCCGCGGGGGTCTCCCCGAGCGGCGACGACGCCCTCGGTCGCGGCGTCACCGGTGCACACACCTCTGGCTGGAACAGCGGAACCGTCGGCATCGCGCTGCTGGGCACGTTGACCAACCAGGACGCGACTCCGGCGGCGAAGAGCGCGCTCGAGGACGTGCTGGCGTGGGAGGCCGATCGCAACGGCATCGACCCGCAGGCGACCGCGTCCTTCACCAACCCGGTGAGCGGCAGCGTCATCACCACCGCCAACATCGGCGGTCACCGTGACTACGGCTCGACGGAGTGTCCGGGCGGCACCTTCTACTCCGGCCTCCCTGCCGTGCGCAGCGACGTCGCGGCCCGCATCGCAGCGAGCGGCGGGTCCGCACCGCCGCCGGCTGCCGACACCATGCCACCGACCGCGCCCACCGGCCTGACCGGCGCCGCCGGCAGCCGGAGCGCCGCTTTGAGCTGGCGCGCCGCCGGCGACGACGTGGGCGTCACCGCGTACGACGTCTGGCGGGCAACCGGCTCCAGCACGTCGTATGCCGTGATCGCGACGGTGACAGGCACCAGTCTCACCAACAACGGCCTCAAGAGCGGTCGTAGCTACAGCTACTTCGTGACGGCTCGCGATGCCGCCGGCAACACCAGCTCGCGCTCGAACACCGTGTCCGTCACCGCCAGGTAGACGTGTAGCGTCGGCTGCGATGACGCGCGCGCGCCTGCTGCTTAGCGGCCGCGACGGGGTCTGAGCCAGGCCGGCTCCCCGTCGCGGGATCCCGTGCTGGCCGTCGTCCCCTTCCCGACCGGAGCCCCGTCATGGTGATGCCGCACAGCCGCTACAGCCCGTTCCCGCCGGTCGGCCTGACCGACCGGACCTGGCCCGACCGCGCGGTCGACCGCGCGCCGCAGTGGTGCAGCGTCGACCTGCGCGACGGCAACCAGGCGCTCATCGACCCGATGGACAGCGCCCGCAAGCTGCAGATGTTCGCGCTGCTCGTCGAGCTCGGCTACAAGGAGATCGAGGTCGGCTTCCCCGCCGCGAGCTCGACGGACTTCGACTTCATCCGCACGCTCGTCGAGGACGGGCACGTTCCCGACGACGTGACCATCCAGGTGCTCACCCAGGCACGCGAGGAGCTCATCGAGCGGACCGTCGAGTCGCTCGTCGGCTTCTCCGGCACAGCGCTTGTCCACCTCTACAACTCGACCTCCACGCTGCAGCGGCGGGTCGTGTTCGGGCTGGACCGGGACGGCGTCAAGGACATCGCGGTCCAGGGCGCGCAGTGGTGCAAGAAGTACGTGGAGCAGCTGCTCGGACCGGAGACCGCCGTGCGCTGGCAGTACAGCCCGGAGTCCTTCACGGGCACCGAGCTCGACTACGCCCTCGAGGTGTGCGAGGCGGTCATGGACGTGTGGGGGCCCACCGCCGACAACCCAGTCGTGCTCAACCTGCCGGCCACGGTGGAGATGTCGACCCCGAACATCTACGCCGATCAGGTCGAGTGGTTCAGCCGCAACCTCGGCGACCGGCGCAGCAGCGTCGTGCTCAGCCTGCACCCGCACAACGACCGCGGCACAGCCGTCGCCGCCGCCGAGCTCGGCGTGCAGGCCGGCGCCGACCGGGTCGAGGGGTGCCTGTTCGGCAACGGCGAGCGGACCGGCAACGTCTGCCTCGTCACGCTCGCGCTGAACCTGTTCAGCCAGGGCGTCGACCCGCTCATCGACTTCTCGGACATCGACGAGGCACGCCGGACGGTGGAGCACTGCAACCAGCTGCCGGTGCACCCGCGGCACCCGTACGCGGGCGACCTCGTCTACACCGCCTTCTCCGGCTCCCACCAGGACGCGATCAAGAAGGGCTTCGAGGCGCTCGAGCGGGACGCGGCCGAGGCCGGGGTGCCCGTACGCGACTTCCCGTGGGGTGTGCCGTACCTGCCGATCGACCCCCTCGACGTCGGTCGCTCGTACGAGGCCGTGATCCGCGTCAACAGCCAGTCCGGCAAGGGCGGCGTCGCGTACGTGCTCAAGAACGAGCACCACCTCGACCTCCCGCGCCGGATGCAGATCGAGTTCTCGCGGGTCGTGCAGGAGGTCGCGGACGTGGGCGGCGGGGAGATCGCGCCGGACCGGATCTGGGAGCTGTTCCGGTCGACCTACCTCGACGCCGTCACGCCGCTGGAGCTCGTCTCCTACAGCAGCGCCAGCGGCACCGTCGACATCATCGACGCGGTCGTGCGCTGGCACGGCGAGACCCGCACCGTGCACGGTGCCGGCAACGGACCCATCGCGGCGTTCGTGCATGCGCTCGCGGAGCTCGGCGTCGACGCCCGCGTCCTCGACTACGCCGAGCACGCCACCGGCGCAGGAGAGGAGGCGCAGGCGGCGTCGTACCTGGAGGTGGCCGTCGACGGCCGCGTCCTGTGGGGCTGCGGCGTCCACCCGTGCATCGTCACGGCGTCGCTGCGGGCCATCGTCGGCGCGGTGAACCGCACATGAGCGTCCAGCTCGCCGTCGTCGCCGGTGACGGCATCGGACCGGAGGTGGTGGCGGAGGGGCTGAAGGTTCTTGAGGCGGTGCTGCCGGGCGTTCAGACGACGCCGTACGACCTGGGCGCTGCGGCCTACCACCGCACGGGCGAGGCGCTGCCGGACAGCGTGCTCACCGAGCTGCGCGGGCACGACGCGATCCTGCTCGGCGCCGTCGGCGACCCGTCCGTGCCCCCCGGCATCCTCGAGCGCGGCCTGCTGCTGCGCCTGCGCTTCTCGCTCGACCACCACGTCAATCTCCGACCCGTCCGGCTGTTCCCGGGAGTGACGTCCCCGATCGGTGACGAGCCGTTCGACATGGTCGTCGTCCGCGAAGGCACGGAGGGTCCGTACGTCGGCAACGGCGGCCGGTTCCGCGAGGGCACGCCGCACGAGGTGGCGACCGAGGTCAGCATCAACACGGCGTACGGCGTGGAGCGAGTCGTGCGGGACGCGTTCCGGCGGGCGCAGGCGCGTCGCGGGCACCTCACGCTGGTCCACAAGACGAACGTCCTCGTGCACGCGGGCGGGCTCTGGAAGCGGGTCACGGACGAGGTCGCGGCGCAGTTCCCCGAGGTCACCGTCGACTACGCCCACGTCGACGCGGCCTCGATGTACTTCGTCACCGACCCGCAGCGTTTCGACGTGGTCGTCACCGACAACCTGTTCGGCGACATCCTCACCGACATCGGGGCGGCGATCGGCGGCGGCATCGGCCTGGCCGCGAGCGGCAACCTCGACGTCAGTCGCAGCAACCCGTCGATGTTCGAGCCGGTGCACGGCAGCGCCCCGGACATCGCCGGACAGGGCGTCGCGGACCCGACCGCCACGGTGCTCAGCGTGGCGATGCTGCTCGAGCACCTCGGTCACCCAGAGGAGGCGGCGCGGGTCGAGGGTGCCGTTGCGCGCGACCTCGGCACCCGCGGCGCCACCCGTCGCAGCACCGTCGAGGTCGGCGACGCGCTGGTGGCCGCGCTGAGCTGATCGCCCGATACCGTGGGGCCTCGACGAGAGGGGCACGCGGGTGGAGTTCGAGCTGCAGCCGACCGGGACGCCGGTGGACGCCGAGGCGCGCGCGAAGGTGCTGGCCGCCCCTGCCTTCGGGCGCGTGTTCACCGACCACATGGTCAGCGTCCGGTGGACCCGCGACGCCGGCTGGTACGACGGCCGCCTCGTCCCGTACGGGCCGCTCAGCATGGACCCGGCCAACGTCGTCCTGCACTACGCGCAGGAGGTCTTCGAGGGGCTCAAGGCGTACCGGCAGCCCGACGGCGGCGTGGCCATGTTCCGACCCGAGAAGAACGCCGCGCGGATGGTCCGCTCGTGCCAGCGGCTCGCCTTGCCGGTGTTCCCCGAGGACGACTTCGTCGCGGCCTGCGAGCTGCTCGTACGAACGGACAAGGACTGGGTCCCCGACGGCGAGGGCGCGTCGCTCTACCTGCGGCCGTTCATGTTCGCCGACGAGGTCGGCCTGGGCGTCCGGCCGAGCGACAGCGCGCAGTTCATGGTCATCGCCTCGCCGGCCGGCAACTACTTCCCCGGCCCGCTGCGCCCGGTCTCGCTGTGGCTCTCGCAGGAGTACACGCGGGCCGCCCCAGGAGGCATGGGTGCGGCGAAGACGGGTGGCAACTACGCGGCGTCGCTGGTCGCGCAGCAGGAGGCGGCGGACAACGGCTGCGACCAGGTCGTCTTCCTCGACGCGCTCGAGCAGCGCTGGATCGAGGAGCTGGGCGGCATGAACCTGTTCCTCGTCATGGACGACGGGCGCCTCGTCACCCCGGCGCTCAGCGGCACCATCCTCGAAGGCGTCACCCGCGACTGCGTCATCACCCTCGCCCGCGAGCTGGGGCACGAGGTCGAGGAGCGCAAGGTGGACGTCGACGAGTGGCGCAAGGGTGCGGTCGACGGCTCGGTCGTGGAGGTGTTCGCCTGCGGTACGGCTGCGGTCATCACGCCGGTGGGCGCGCTCCGCTGGCCCGGCGGCGAAGCGGTCGCGGGCGACGGCGAGCCCGGCGAGGTGACGACGAAGCTGCGCAACGCGCTGCTCGACATCCAGTACGGCCGGACGGAAGACACCCGCGGCTGGGTCCACCGGGTGGTCTAGGTTCGACAGCCCAGCCAGGAGGCGCCAGTGCTCGTCCGGGACGTCATGAGCCCGACCGTCGTGCAGGTCGGCCCCACCCACACGGTTCGCCAGGTGGCGCAGACGATGGCCGCGCGCAAGGTCGGCGCGGCCGTCGTCCTCGATGCCGACTCCGACGGTCCCGGCATCCTCACAGAGCGCGACGTCCTGGAGGCGGTCGCGCAGGGTCAGGATCCGGACACCGAGCCGGCGTCCGCACACCTCACCCCCGACGCCGTCGTCGCGTCTCCCGACTGGGACCTCCTGCGAGCGGCGCAGACGATGCTGTCCGGCGGGTTCCGGCACCTCGTCGTCTGCGACGACCAGGAGGTGGTCGGCGTGCTCTCGGTGCGCGACGTGCTGCGGGCCTGGACCGAGCGGGGCGGACCGCCCGCCACGTAGGGTTCCCGGCGCGATGACCGAGACCGTGACCTTCCGCATGCCCGACCCGCACCGGACGTACAGCGGGGTGCGCCTGCAGCAGGACGTGCGGCTGCCGGGCGACGCCCTCGGCTTCACCCGTGACGGCGACGACTGGGTGCTGACCGTGCCGCGCCCGGACGTCGACCGGATGGAGTACTCCTTCGAGCTCCAGCACGCCGACGGCAGCGAGTGGGTCTGCGACCCCGTCAACCCGAACCGGGTCGGCGGCGCGTTCGGCGACAAGTCGGTGCTGGAGCTGCCGGGCTACTGCGTGCCGGAGTGGCTGCAGGCCGAGCCGGCGCGCGGGGAGCGGCAGGAGCTGTCGCTGCCGACCCGCGCGCTGGACCAGGAGGTGCCCGGCGTCCTGTGGTCGTCCGTCGACAGTGCCCCGTCCGAGCCGCTGCCGCTGCTCGTCGTGCACGACGGTCCGGAGTACGACGCGCTGGCCTCGCTGACGCTGTTCCTCGACGCGATGGTCGCGGTCGGCCGGCTGCCGGCGATGCGCGCCGCCCTCCTCGCGCCGGTGGACCGCAACTCCACCTACTCCGCGTCCGCGCCGTACTCCCGCGCGCTGGCGCTGGGCGTCGTGCCCAAGCTGCACGAGGTGGCTCCGGCGACCGTGACGATGGGCATGGGCGCGAGCCTCGGCGGCCTCGCGATGCTGCACGCGCAGCGCCACCACCCGGGCACGTTCGCCGGGCTGTACCTGCAGAGCAGCAGCTTCTTCCATCGCGTGCTCGACGAGCAGGAGAGCGGGTTCGAGCGCTTCCAGCGCATCACGGCGTTCGTCGACAGCGTGCTGCGCGCCGGCCCGGCCGTCGACCCGGTTCCCGTCGTCCTGACCTGCGGCCTGATCGAGGAGAACGTCGAGAACAACCGGCTCATGACCCGCGCCCTGGGCGCGCAGGGCTATGACACGCGCCTGGTCGAGAACCGCGACGTGCACACCTATACCGGCTGGCGCGACACGTTCGACCCCAACCTCGTGGACCTCGTCCGGCGGGTCCTGCAGTGAGGCGGGACGTCACCGAGCTGTGGTCGCCGGAGCTCGGCTGGTCGCCGCGCGTGATCGCGTACGGCTCGCACGGCCGGCCGGTGCTCGTCTTCCCGAGCAGCGAGGGTCGCGCGGAGGACTACGAGAACAACGGCATGGTCGACGCGCTGCGACCGCTGGTGGACGAGGGCCGCCTGAAGCTGTACTGCCTGGACTCGTGGGACGGCGGGTCCTGGTACCGGCACGACCTGCCGCTCGAGGAGCGCGCGCAGCGGCACGAGGCGTACGAGCGGTGGGTCGTCGACGGCGTCGTCCCGTACGTCGACGCGGACTGCGGCGGCCGCCAGGAGATGGTCCTCACCGGCTGCAGCTTCGGGGCCTACCACGCCGTCAACGCCGCGCTGCGGCACGCAGACCTGTTCCCGCTGGCGATCGGTCTGTCCGGCGTCTACGACCTGCAGGTCCTCGGCTGGGGACACCAGGGCGACTCCTTCTGGTTCAACAACCCGATGTCGTCGGTCAGCGGGCTCGGCGGCGACCACTTGGAGTGGCTGCAGACCCGGCTGTCCCTGCTGCTCGTCGCCGGGCAGGGGATGTGGGAGGACACGACGGGGGCGCTGCAGAGCACGCTGGACTTCAGCGACCTGTGCGGGTCGAAGGGGCTGCGCGTCGAGACCGACATCTGGGGCTACGACGTGCCGCACGACTGGCCGTCCTGGCGCGCGCAGATCTCGTACCACCTGCCCCGCTTCGTCTGAGAGGGTTCCCGCATGAGCGACACCCGCCACCTGCTGGGCCTGCTCCTCGGCACCGAGGAGGACTGGCCCGGCGCCTTCGAGCAGCTCGTCCGTCGCTACGACCCGGCGCTGCAGGTCGGCGGGCAGACGCACCGCTACGACGTCGAGCGGATCACGATCGAGCCGTTCGACCTGCGGCAGGCGAGCCGCTACGACCTCGTCGTCGACCGCCTCGCCTACTGGTACTACGTGCCGCGCGAGTGGCTGAAGAAGGTCGCCCTGATGGACGACACGTACCTGCTCAACAACCCGTTCACGTTCCAGTCGATGGAGAAGCACGCGGCGTACTGCGCGATGATCCGGCTGGGGCTCAAGGTGCCCGAGACCTGGCTCGTGCCGCACAAGCAGCCGCCGGACAACCCGCGGTTCCCGTACACCGCGGCGAAGTACAACCAGCAGTTCGACATCGCGGAGGTGGCCGAGCAGGTCGGCTACCCGCTGTACATGAAGCCGTACGACGGCGGCGCCTGGGTCGGCGTCACCCGGATCCGCGACTCCGCCGAGCTGCGGCAGGCGTACGACGAGAGCGGCCAGCGGCTGATGCACCTGCAGGCCAGTGTCGAAGGCTTCGACGTCTTCGCGCGGTCGCTCTCGATCGGTGCCGAGACGATGGTGATGAAGTTCGCGCCGGACCGGCCGATGCACGACCGCTACAGCGTCGACCACGCCTTCCTCGAGCCGGAGGTCGGGGACGAGGTCGTCACGATCGGCAAGATCGTGAACGCGTTCTTCACGTGGGAGTTCAACTCCTGCGAGACGCTCGTGCGCGACGGGCAGGTCTGCCCGATCGACTACGCCAACGCCTGCCCCGACGTCGCGATCACGTCGCTGCACTACTACTTCCCGTGGGCGATGAAGGCCCTGGTGAAGTGGTCGCTGTTCTGCACCGCGACCGGCCGACGCCCGCGCATCGACCTCGATATGCGCCGCTGGTACGACGTGGCGGACGCGCCGGGCTCCTACGAGGACAAGCTCGTCGCCTACCGGCGGCTCGCCGACGAGTACTTCCAGCAGGATCAGTACGACGAGTTCTGCCGTACGCAGCTCGCCGACTTCGACCGGATCGCCGTCGACTACTTCGCCTCGACCGACTTCGACCGGCTGCTCGTCGAGACCGTGCGCGCGACCTTCCCGCCGCACGAGCACGAGCAGTTCGTTGCGCACTACCGGGGGCTCATCGCCGCGTGGGTGCGGGACCAGGGATGACGTTCACCTTCGGGCCATACCTGCCGATGCACGACGTGTGACCGGTCCCGGGGGTGATATCGCGCTGACCGCTGCGCGCGAGGCCTCCCTGCGACGGCTGCACACCCTCGTGCGCGGCATCAACGGCGACCTCGACCTCGAGCGCACCTTGGACGCCGTCGCCCGCGGTGTCGTGGACGGCCTCGGCTTCGAGGTGGCCGTCGTCAACCTGGTGATGCCGGACGGAGACCTCGAGGTGGTGGCGGTCGCCGGCTCGGACGAGGCACGCGACACCCTCATGGGCGGTCGGGGCAGCCGCGAGGAGTGGGACCGGTGGCTCCGCGAGTGCACCCCGGCGGGCGACGTCCTCGTCGACTACCGCCGGCAGTCCCACGACGACGCGGCCGTTCCCACCTGGGTCCCTGACCGGCCCGTCAGCGCTGACGAGGACGCCTGGCACCCGCTGGACGCTCTGATCGCGCCGCTCACGACGTCCCGCTCCGGCCTGGTCGGCACGATCAGCGTCGACCTGCCGCGCGACGGCCGTCGGCCGGGAGCCGAGCAGCTCCAGCTGCTCGAGATGTACGCCGCGCAGGCGAGCGTCGCCATCGAGAACGCCTCGCTGCACACGGCGCTCGTTACCCGCGATGCCGACCGCGAGCGGATCGTGGGCCGGCTCACCGCGCTTGTGACCGAGGCGCCCGTGGCCATCCTCGAGCTCGACCTGCAGGGGCAGGTGCGGCTGTGGAACCCGGCCGCGGAGGAGATGTTCGGCTGGACGGCTGACGAGGTCCTCGGCCGGCTCAACCCGACCGTCGACGCCGAGGGTTACGCGGAGCGCATGGCGGAGCTCAGCCGCGGCGAGGTCGTGCACCGCGCGATCACCCGGCGCGCGCGCAAGGACGGCACGGACGTCGAGGTCGAGATGTCCAGCGCGGTGCTGCGCCACCCGGACGGAACTGCTTTCGGCTACATCGGCGCGATGGTCGACGTCACCGAGCGCGCCCTGCTCGAGCAGGAGCTGCGCACGGCTGCCTACACCGACCCCTTGACCGGGCTCGCCAACCGCGGCGCGTTGCGCGAGCGGCTGGAGTCGGACGCGCGCGTGCCGGCGGCGCTGCTGCTGCTCGACCTGGACGGGTTCAAGGGCGTCAACGACACGCTCGGCCACGCGGCCGGCGACGCCGTGCTGCAGCAGGTCGGCCAGCGGATCCGTCGCAGCTGCCGGCCCAACGACCTCGTCGTGCGGCTCGGCGGAGACGAGTTCGTCGTCCTGGTGGCGGACGGCGAAGACCGGGTGGAGCCGCTCGCGAAGCGGCTGCTGCGGGTCCTCAGCGACCCGTTCTCGTTGGGCGAGCGGGAGGTGACGCTCGGCTGCAGCATCGGCATCGCGCACCCGCGCGCGACCGGACCCGATACCGCCCTGCGCGACGCGGACATCGCGATGTACGCCGCCAAGGCCGGCGGCAAGGGCCGATTCCAGGTCTTCGAGCCCCCGATGCGCGTGGCGGTGCTGGAGCGCGCCGAGCTGGCCGAGGACCTGCGGACCGCGCTGGCGGACGATGAGCTCTCCCTGCGGTACCACCCGGTCGTGGACGTGCCGACGCAGCGCGTGGTCGGCCTGGAGGCGCTGCTGCGCTGGAACCACCCGACGCGCGGTGAGCTGAGCCCGCTGCTGTTCGTCCCGCTGGCCGAGGAGAGCGGCCTCATCAACGACATAGGCGAGTGGGTCATGCGCGAGGCGTGCACCCAGCTGCGCCGATGGCACGCCGACCATCCGGAGCACCGCCGGCTGACGGTCAGCGTCAACCTGTCGGCGGTCCAGCTGCACGTGCCCGACCTTGTGGAGCGGGTCGCGCAGGTCCTGTCCGACACGGGCCTGCCGCCCCGGCGGCTGGTGCTGGAGCTGACCGAGTCGGTGCTCGTCGACGATGACCGCGACACGGTCTCGGTGCTGCAGCGGCTGCGCGACCTCGGGATCCGGCTTGCGATGGACGACTTCGGTGCGGGCTTCTCCTCGCTGCGCTACCTCAAGCGGCTGCCGTTCGACTTCGTGAAGCTCGACCGCGGGCTGCTGGAGGGCGTCGATCGTGACCCGGCTGCGCTGGCGCTCGCGGACGCGGTGCTCGGCCTGCTGAGCCGGCTCGGCCTGCGCACGGTCGCCGAGGGGATCGAGACGCGGGGCCAGCTCGCCGTCGTCGAGGGACTCGGCTGCCAGTACGGGCAGGGGTTCCTGTTCGGCCGGCCGCTGCTGCCGCAGGACGTGCCGGCGCTGCTGGCGGGCGACGGTGGTCGCATCGTCGTGCCGTCGCCACGGGCAGCGACCGCCGGGGTCGAGCTCGTCTGAGCGGTACGCTCGCCCGCGTGCCCACGTACGCCATCATTCGCCGGCGCGCTGACTGACGTCCGACGTCCCCAGCGCGCAACCCTCCATGCCCTTCGGGACTGGGGGGTTTCGTGCTTCAGAAGGCCCCACATGAGAGCGACGACCCGATGACACCCGTTCCCACGGACGCGTTCCACGTGTACGACACGACGCTGCGCGACGGCGCGCAGCGCGAGGGGATGTCGCTGTCCGTCAACGACAAGCTCGCGATCGCGCGGCACCTCGACGACCTCGGTGTGGGGTTCATCGAGGGCGGGTGGCCGGGCGCGAACCCGAAGGACGCTGAGTTCTTCCGCCGGGCGCAGAGCGAGCTGGTGCTGAAGACGGCGCAGCTGACGGCGTTCGGGTCGACTCGGCGAGCCGGCGGCGACGTGGTGGAGGACCTCGCGCACCTGCGGAACTCCGGTGCCCCCGTCGTCACGCTGGTCGCGAAGTCGGACGTGCGGCACGTCGAGCGCGCGCTGCGGACGACGCGGGAGGAGAACCTCGCGATGGTCCGCGACTCGGTCGCGCACCTGAAGGCGGAGGGGCAGCGGGTGTTCCTGGACGCCGAGCACTTCTTCGACGGCTACGTCGCCGACGCGGCGTACGCGCTCGAGGTCCTGCGGGTCGCGGCAGAGGCCGGTGCAGACGTGGTGGCGCTGTGCGACACCAACGGAGGGATGCTGCCGACGCGGCTGGCGGAGATCGTGCACGAGGTCGTGGGTACGGGGATGCGGGTCGGGATCCACGCGCATAACGACACGTCCTGCGCCGTCGCGAACTCGCTGGCCGCAATCGAGGCCGGGGCGACGCACGTGCAGGGGACGGCGAACGGGTACGGCGAGCGGTCCGGCAACGCCGACCTGTTCAGCGTCGTGGCGGCGCTGGAGGACAAGCTCGGCCGTCAGGTCCTGCCGGAGGGGCGGCTGGCGGAGCTGGGCCGGGTCGCGCACGCCGTTGCCGAGGTGGCGAACATCGCGCCGGACGCGCACCAGCCGTGGGTGGGCACCAGCGCCTTCGCGCACAAGGCCGGGCTGCACGTCAGCGCCATCAAGGCCGACCCGGACCTGTACCAGCACACCGATCCCGCGGTGGTGGGGAACGACATGAGGCTGCTGGTCTCCGAGCTCGCCGGACGCGCGACCATCGAGCTGAAGGGCAGGGCGATCGGTCTGGAGCCGGACCGCGAGGCGGTCGGACGCGTCATCGAGCGCGTGAAGGAGCTCGAGTCTGTGGGCTACTCGTTCGAGGCTGCCGAGGCGAGCTTCGAGCTGCTGCTGCGCGAGGAGATGGGAGCGCGTCCGTCGTACTTCGACCTGGAGTCGTGGCGAGTCATCGTCGAGCGCCGGACAGACGGTCAGGTGGTGTCGGAGGCGACGGTGAAGCTGCACGCCAACGGGGAGCGGATCGTCGCGACCGGAGAGGGCAACGGACCGGTGAACGCCCTGGACAATGCCCTGCGCTCGGCGCTGGAGCGGCTCTACCCGTACCTCGCGTCGATGGAGCTGGTCGACTACAAGGTGCGCATCGTCAGCGGCGAGCACGGCACGGACGCCGTCACGCGGGTGCTCGTCGAGACCTCCGACGGCGTGACCGAGTGGAGCACCGTCGGCGTGCACGAGAACGTCATCGCGGCGTCCTGGCAGGCGCTGGAGGACGCGTACACCGCTGGGCTGCTGCACCGGGGCGACTAGCCTGCTCGGGTGCGCATCGCCCGGTTCTCGTACAACGGTGAGGTGGCCTTCGGCATCGTGGAAGGGCCGGGCGAAGACCCGGCGGACCTCGTCGTCAGCGTCGCCACCGCGCACCCCTTCGCGCCGCTGCAGCTGACCGGTGAGCAGCTGCCGCTGTCGTCGGTGAAGCTGCTCGCGCCGGTGCTCCCGAGCAAGGTCGTGTGCATCGGCAAGAACTACGCCGACCACGTGGCAGAGATGGGCGGACCGGCGCCGCAGAGCCCGGTGGTGTTCCTCAAGCCGTCCACGTCCGTGATCGGCCCGGGCGACGCGATCCAGCTGCCCCGCAACAGCGAGCGCGTCGACCACGAGGCGGAGCTGGCGATCGTCGTCGGTCGGCTGTGCCGCGAGGTGCCGCGCGAGCGGGCGCACGACGTCGTGCTCGGCTACACCTGCGGCAACGACGTGACCGCGCGCGACCACCAGAAGGCCGACGGTCAGTGGACCCGCGGCAAGAGCCACGACACGTTCTGCCCGCTCGGGCCCTGGGTGGAGACCGAGCTGCCGTCGGACGTTGCCGTCAGGTGCACCGTCGACGGTGAGCTGCGGCAGGACGGCCGCACCACGCAGCTGCTGCACGACGTTCCGGCGATCATCGAGTGGGTGACCGCGTTCATGACGCTGCTGCCCGCCGACGTGATCCTGACCGGTACGCCGGCGGGGGTGGGGCCGCTCACGGCGGGATCTTCGGTATCGGTGTCGGTCGAAGGCCTGGGCACGCTGACGAACCCGGTGGTGGCGCGCTCATGACGGTGCGGGTGCGCGTGGCGCCGTCGCCGACCGGGGATCCGCATGTCGGCACGGCGTACATGTCGCTGTTCAACCTCGCCTTCGCGCGCCAGCAGGGCGGCCAGTTCGTGCTGCGGGTCGAGGACACCGACCGGGCGCGGTTCCGTGAGGACAGCGAGCAGCAGGTGTACGACACGCTGCGCTGGGTGGGACTCGACTGGGACGAGGGGCCGGACCGCGGCGGGCCGTACGCGCCGTACCGGCAGAGCGAGCGGCTCGACACGTACCGGCCGCACGTCGAGAAGCTGCTGGCGGACGGGCACGCGTACCAGTGCTGGTGTTCGACCGAGCGGCTCACCGAGATGCGCGAGGCGCAGCAGAAGGCGAAGCAGCCGACCGGCTACGACCGGCGGTGTGTCGGCCTGACGCGGGAGCAGCGGGCCGAGCTCGACGGGTTCAGTGAGACACCCGTGGTGCGGATGCTGGTGCCGGACGACGCGCCGCTGCAGTTCGTCGACCTCATCCGCGGCGAGGTCTCCGCGCCGCGGCCGGACGACCAGGTGCTGCTCAAGGCCGACGGCTACCCGACGTACCACCTCGCCGTCGTCGTCGACGACCACCTGATGGGCATCACGCACGTCGTGCGCGGCGAGGAGTGGATCTCCTCCACGCCCAAGCACCTGCTGCTGTTCGACTGGCTCGGCTGGGAGCGGCCGCAGTTCGCGCACATGCCGCTGCTGCGCAACGTCGACAAGAGCAAGATCTCGAAGCGGAAGAACCCCGCCGCGCGGCTGACGTGGTTCGTCGAGCAGGGCTACCTGCCCGAGGCGCTGCTCAACTTCCTGGGCCTGCTCGGGTACTCGCTGCCATCGGGCGACGAGCTGTTCACGTTCGAGGAGATGTCGGCGTCGTTCGACTGGAGCCGGGTCAACACGGTCGGCCCGGTGTTCGACCTCGACAAGCTGCTGTGGCTGAACGGGCACTACCTGCGGGCGCTGCCCGAGGACGAGCTGATCCGCCGGCTGCAGCCGTACCTTCGCGGGGTGGACCTGCCGCCAGAGGTGCTGGCGGCGGCCGTTCCGCTGATCCAGACCCGGATCGCGCTGCTGACCGAGGCGGCGCCGCTGCTGCGCTTCCTCGTGGATGAGGGGTTCGCCGTCGACCCGGCCGCGGCCGAGAAGTCGCTGACCGGGCAGAAGGCGGTGCTGGTCGCGGCGGCCGCTGCTCTGGAGCCGGTGGAGGTCTGGGACACCGAGCACGTGCAGGGCGCGATCGACGCTGCGCTGCTCGAGAACGGGCTCGGGCTCAAGCGTGGCAAGGCCTACGCGCCGCTGCGCGCCGCCGTCTGCGGAGCGGCCATCGCGCCCCCCCTGCCGGAGTCGATGGCCCTGCTGGGTAAGGAGCGGACGCTCGCTCGGCTGCAGGCTGCGCAGGCGCTCGCGGTTTGAGAGCGGTCGTCGCGGTCCGGTAGGCTGGCGGCTGCAACTCCATGGGGTATGGGGTAATTGGCAGCCCGACGGTTTCTGGTTCCGTTAGTCTTGGTTCGAGTCCAGGTACCCCAGCGCACGGCCCGGTTCCGACTGGGACAACTGCACAGCGCGAGGCAAGCCCCCGTCGTCTAGCGGCCTAGGATAGCGCCCTCTCACGGCGTCGGCGTGGGTTCGAATCCCATCGGGGGTACGCAGAGTTACGGCCCGGCTACATTGTGTAGCCGGGTCGTCCTGTGCTCGGGTCCAGGTCCAGGCCAAGCATGAACGCCGCCTCCGGCTCGTGACGATGGATCAGCTCCCAGGCGTACGCGAGTAGGTCCGCGACCCGTGCGCCGGTCGGCTGGAACCGCGACCAGAGCTCCAGGTTCTCCGGCCGGTTGTCGTCGCGCACGCCGTTGCGGTGGTGCACGCTCTCGTCTGCACGCAGCGGGCGCCGGAGCTGGCGGGCCAGCACCAGGCGGTGCTCGGGAGCCACGGACGCACCGTCCACGAGCCAGCGGTCCTCGGCCGGCACCGCGACCCGGCGGTACCCGTGCGAGTGGTGCGCACCCGTCGGAGCGGGCCGCAGCGGCTGCTCGGGCTGCAGCTCGCCTGTCAGCCGCACGCGCTGGCGGTGCGGCTCGCACAGGCCGCCGCTGACGTGTGGCCGCCCGCAGTCGTCGACCGAGCACGCGCCGCGCTCCGGCCGCGTCAGTGGCACCTCCGGGCGGACGTCGCCCGTACGGCTCCAGCGCAGGTAGTGCCCGTGGCACCAACCGCGCGTGACGGCCCCGCGCTCGCACCCGTCGACGGAGCAGGCTGCCGGCTCGCTCTCCGGCTGCACCTGCCCGTGCCGGAGCTGCTGCTTGTAGTGCCGGCCGCACAGCCCGCGCGCGTATCGCGGCCTCCCGCACCCCTCGACGTCGCACATGCGGGCATCCTCCCCGCGACCTCCGACAGATCACGATGACGTCACACAGGCCACATCCGCCACAGGCAGTCGCTACGGTCCGCTCGTCCCGCCCCCGTCGAAGGGCCGCATCGTGCGCCTGTCGTCCCGCCGCCTCGCCGTTGCCGCCACCGCATTGGCCACGGGGGCCGCACTGCTGATCACTCCGCCCGCTTCCGCGGCAGCCACGGGCGACATCCGCCTCAGCGGTCCCGCGCAGGGAGCGGCCGGTGCGTGCCTCACGTACACCGTCCAGCCGGTCGACGCGTTCGGCGGTCCGGCCACCGACACGGGCACCGTCGTCATCCGCCTGACCGAGACACCGAGCACGGACGCAGCGCAGGACGTCGACTTCTGCCGCCCCGGTGCGGTCAGCACGCCGGCCATCTCGCCGCACTACCTGACCAGCACCGCCGCCAAGCGCTTCTACGTCGCCGGCCCGACCGTCACCGACACGGCCACGACGGCAAAGACGAAGACCTCCATCGCCGACACCGGGACGGGTGCTGACACGCCCGACGCGGCGACGAGCAACCCGAGCGGCGTGGACACGGCCGTGTACCTGTACGACGGGCGCAGCGGCGCCAGCACCGCCGTCACGTTCGGCGTGGCCGGGCGCGTCCCCGGGGGTGCGCGCATCGACGTCTTCCGCAGCGCCGACGGGGACGAGACGCAGAGCAGCGGCGACTACGCCCGCTCGCTGAACGTCTCCTTCAGCGCCGGCGGCCTGCCCGACACCCCGCAGGCGGCCGACGCGATCGTCAACCTCGTCGCCACGCCCGAGCAGTCGTACTCCCCGCAGGGCGGGGCCGCGCACACGTTCGCCGTCCGACTGACGAATGCGAGCGGTGACGGCGTCGCCGGCGTCATCCCCCTGCTCCGCAGCGCCGCCGGCACCAGCGGGACCTGCACCCGCAGCGGCAACGACGGCATCGCCACGTGCACGTTTCCGACGGCAAAGGCAGGTACGGAGCAGCTGACCGTCTGGGTCAACCAGACGAAGGCGCACACGGCCGACCCGACGCTCGGTTTCGATCCGGGCGAGGTGCACGACACCGCCAGCGCGACCACGACGTCCCCTGTGTCGGCGGCCCGCTTCGTGGACCTGACGCCGGAGTCGGCGACGGCCACAGCCGGGACGAGCCAGCAGTTCACGGCGCGGGTGACGGACAACAACGGCGTGCCCGTCGCCGGCGTCGGCCTCGGCTTCAGCGAGACGGGACCCGGCGGCATCGTCAACGGCAGCCTCGGCAGCGGCGGGAGCTCGACGTCGAGCGCGACGACGGACGCGAGCGGCACCGCCGTCATCACCGTCGTCACGACGTCGTCCGAGCAGGGCACCGATGCCGTCTCGGTCGCAGTGCGCACCCCTGCGGCGACTGCCTGCCAGAGTCCCGGCGGGCGGTGCACGGACAGCAGCACACTGACCGTGCAGGGCAACGGCTCGCCGGTCCCCAGTCCCAGCCCCACCCGCGGGCCCGCCTGCACCACCGCGATCACGTCCCTGCCGGTCGACACCATCAACGCGACCGGGCTCGCCGACGTCGTGGTCAGCGCGGCCAAGAACAGCACCGTTGACCTGTACGGGTACAGCCGGCCCGCGAGCGACTACGCCCTCGTGCGCACCGGGACCGTGACGAGCGACGGCACCGTCGCCTTCTCGATCCGCCCGGCGACCAACACGCGGCTGTACGCCCAGCAGCGTGGCTGCACCGCAGGCGCCTCGGTGGTGCTGAACGTCCGGACGACGCTGTCGATCGCCGTGGTTCGCAACGGGACCCGGGACTACACCTTCAGCGGGGACAGCGTTCCGGCGCGTCCCGGCGGGCTGATCGTCACGGTCTACCGGGTGACCGCTGACGGCACGGAGGTGCTCGCGGCGCAGGCCCGGGCCGACGCGACCACGGGGCAGTGGGCGTACCGCAAGACGTTCACCGGCAGCGGCCGGTTCGGGTTCGTCGCCCGAACCGGTCAGGACCTGTCGAACGCCCCTGGCCGCAGCAACACCCGCAGCCTGCTCGTGTACTAGGAGCGGGCTGCGCTCAGGCGCGGCTCGACGCGCTGGGGGAACAGCCCCTCGACCGCGGCCAGGAACTCCGCCGGCAGGTGCCGCACGGGCGCGCTCGCGATCGCGGCGACCTCGGCAGCCAGGGCCGCGCGGCGGGGCGCCAGGGTGGCGGGCGTGTCATCGGTGCGAACGACCATCAGCACGGGGGCCTCCAACGGCGGTGCGGCGTGCGTCCACTGTGACTGCGGAGGTCGGTGCGCCATGGTCCGATGTGACCGTTCTGCCCGACATGTCGGAGTAGTCCGTACGGGTCAGGCCGACGTCATCCGGGTGAGCTCCTCGGCGGCCGCCAGGACCGCGGCCGCGTGCAGCCGACCGGGGGAGCGGGTCAGCCGGTCCAGCGGACCCGAGACGCTGACGGCGGCCACCACCGACCCGTCACGGTCCCGTACAGGCGCCGACACCGACGCGACGCCCTGCTCGCGCTCGGCGGCGGACTGCGCCCAGCCGCGCCGGCGGACGTCGGCGAGCGTACGAGCGGTGAAGGCGGCCGAGCGGAGCAGTGGGTCGTCCGGCGCCCACGCGAGCAACACCTGGCCGGCCGAGCCGGCCGTCAGAGGCAGCTCCGAGCCCACCGGGACCGTGTCGCGCAGGCCGCTGCGGCGCTCGGCCACGGCGACGCACAGCCGGCGATCGCGCACCCGCCGGTAGACCTGCGCGCTCTCGCCCGTGGCGTCGCGCAGCCGGGCGAGCACCGGTCCCGCAGCGGCGAGCAGCCGGTCCGGCCCACCGGCAGCGAGCTCGCCGGCCTTCGGCCCGATCCGCCACCGGCCGTCGCCGTCGCGCGCGAGCAGCCGGTGCACCTCGAGCGCGACAGCCAGCCGGTGCGCCGTGGCCCGGCTCAGGCCGGTCCGCTCCGTCAGCGCCGCCAGCGACCCGGCACCGCCCGCGACCGCGTCGAGCACAAGAAGACCCTTGTCGAGGACGCCGACTCCGCTACTGTGTTCCACGTACTGATACTTGCATCTCACACTGCGAGATGCCAACGACCGAGGGAACCGCCATGGGGAGCACGCTCGCCGAGAAGGTCTGGGACGCGCACGTCGTGCGGGCGGCAGAGGGCGAGCCCGACCTGGTCTACATCGACCTGCACCTGGTGCACGAGGTCACGAGCCCGCAGGCCTTCGACGGGCTCCGCCTGGCCGGCCGGCCGGTCCGGCGGCCCGAGCTCACCCTTGCGACCGAGGACCACAACGTCCCCACCGACGTGCTGACGATCGACGACCCGGTCAGTCGCGCGCAGGTCGAGGCGCTGCGCCGCAACTGCGAGGAGTTCGGCATCCGCCTGCTGCCGATGGGAGACGCCGGGCAGGGGATCGTGCACGTCATCGGGCCGCAGCTCGGCATCACCCAGCCAGGTATGACGATCGTCTGCGGTGACAGCCACACCAGCACCCACGGCGCTTTCGGCGCCCTCGCCTTCGGGATCGGCACCAGCGAGGTGGAGCACGTGCTGGCCACCCAGACGCTGCCGCTGGTCCGCCCGAAGACCATGGCCGTCACGGTCGAGGGCCAGCTGCCGCCGGGCGCCACCGCCAAGGACCTCGTCCTGGCGCTCATCGCGCAGGTGGGCACCGGCGGCGGGCAGGGCCACGTGGTCGAGTACCGCGGCGAGGCGATCCGGGCGCTGTCGATGGAGGGCCGGATGACGGTCTGCAACATGTCCATCGAGTGGGGCGCCCGGGCCGGGATGATCGCTCCGGACGAGACGACGTACGCGTACCTGCAGGGCCGCCCGCACGCCCCCGCGGGCGCGGACTGGGACGCCGCCGTGGCCTCGTGGAACGCGCTGCGCACCGACGACGACGCGGTCTTCGACCGCGAGGTCGTCCTCGACGCCGCTGCCGTCGCGCCCTTCGTCACCTGGGGGACCAACCCGGCCCAGGGCGTCGCCCTGTCGGAGGTCGTCCCGGACCCTCAGGCGATGGCAAGTGCAAGTGAACGCGAAGCCGCTCAGCGCGCCCTCGAGTACATGGGCCTGGAGGCAGGCACGCCGATGCGCGACGTGAAGGTGGACACCGTCTTCGTCGGCTCGTGCACCAACGGCCGCATGGAGGACCTGCGCGTCGCCGCAGAGGTGCTGCGCGGCCGCAAGGTCGCCGACGGCGTCCGCGCTCTCGTCGTGCCGGGCTCGATGCTGGTGAAGCTGCAGGCAGAGAAGGAAGGGCTCGACCAGGTCTTCATCGAGGCAGGCGCCGAGTGGCGCAACGCCGGCTGCTCGATGTGCCTGGGCATGAACCCGGACACGCTGTCTGTCGGCGAGCGCAGCGCCTCCACGTCGAACCGCAACTTCGAAGGACGCCAGGGTCGCGGCGGTCGCACCCACCTCGTCTCACCCGGCGTCGCTGCTGCCACCGCCGTCCTCGGCCACCTGGCCGCACCGACCGACCTGGAGACCTGACGTGGAGCCGTTCCGCACCCACACCGGACGCGCCGTCCCGTTGCGCCGCAGCGATGTCGACACCGACCAGATCATCCCCAGTGACTGGCTGAAGCGGGTGGAGCGCACCGGCTTCGGCGCCGGGCTGTTCAGCGAGTGGCGCGAGGACCCGACGTTCGTCCTCGACCGGCCGGAGCACGTCGGCGCCACCGTGCTGCTGGCGGGACCGAACTTCGGGACCGGCTCATCCCGCGAGCACGCGGTGTGGGCCCTGCAGGACCACGGGTTCCGGGCCGTGGTCAGCTCGCGGTTCGCCGACATCTTCCGGAGCAACGCCCTCAAGGGCGGCCTGCTCCCGGTGCAGCTGCCGGCGGAGACCGTCGACGCCCTGATGTCCGCGGTGGAAGGCGATCCCACGACTGAGGTGACCGTCGACCTGGCCGCCCGGGAGCTGCGGGCGGGGGACCTCGTCGCCACGTTCGACCTCGACGAGTTCACGCGGTGGCGGCTCATGGAGGGGCTCGACGATATCGGCCTGACGTTGCGGCACGTCGAAGACGTCGGAGTTTTCGAGCAAGCGCGTCCCGGCTGGCTACCGGCGGCGCGGTGACTGACGAGCCGACCGACGAGCTGTTCGAGCGGTTGTCCGCGCAGCTGGTCGAGGCGCACCGGCGGGTGCGGTCACTGGACGTCCCGAAAGACGAAAAGGCCCGCGCCACAAGGCGTTTGCTCGCGATCAGCGATGCGTCCAAGCATGACCTGCAACGAGCCGCGGCCCGGCTCGAGACGTTCCTCGAGGACCTGGACCACGGGCGGACGGCCGCCGGCGACCCGTCGGACCGCTGAAAAAAGCCTGCGACACAAGGAGGATTCCTGCTCCAGATGCTTTGTCGGAGCGTCTTCCACCCTTACCTTCCCGCTATGAGAGGCACAGTGCCTCGACCGTTCTGGAAGGGACACGCCTTGAACAAGGCCGATCTGATCGAGCGCATCACCGACAGCGTCGGTGACAAGAGGACGGCGACGAAGGCGGTCGAGGCGTTCGTGGACGCCGTCACCCGCGCCGTGACCGCAGGCGAGAAAGTCGCCATCACGGGCTTCGGGGTCTTCGAGAAGGTGGACCGCGCCGCCCGTACCGCCCGCAATCCCGCTACCGGTGCCACCGTCAAGCTGAAGAAGACCTCAGTGCCGAAGTTCCGTGCCGGCCAGGGCTTCAAGGACGCCGTGAGCGGCGCCAAGAAGGTCGCGGCCGCCACGAAGGCGACGCCGAGCCGGGCCACCGCCAAGGCCACGCCGGCGAAGAAGGCCACGGCGGCCAAGGCTGCTCCGGCCAAG